>VGOB01000006.1 GCA_016865935.1 Chloroflexota bacterium
ATGACCTTCCTCTCGCATCTCTTTCTCGTGCGCTTGCGGGTGAAGATGGGAGTGGATGCACCTGCCCTGACTGTTTCCCAGGTACGCCAGTTACTCCAAGTCGTCTTGCCACAGCGCAAGTTTGATGTGCAGTCCGCGTTAGACGAGGTGGAGCGGATTCAGAAACGCAACCGCGCGGCCTATCTTTCCCACCGCAAACGCAAACTGCGGGAACTTCATGCTCAACTAAAGTAACGTTGTAATAATAATCAGCAATGACAAATGCGTCAATGACAAATGACAAATGAACAAATGACAAAACGTGACGCGTGACTGAATACTGAACACCGAACACTGAACACTGATTACTGGAGTTGCAATTGTTTTCTCTCTTTCGTCGTCCACAACAAGTAAAAGCAAGTTTGACCAAGACGCGCGCGTCGTTCTTGACGCGCTTGACCGCGCTTGTTGCCAAGAATGAGATCAACGAAGAATTTTGGTCCGCCTTGGAAGAAACGCTGATCGGCGCGGATGTTGGTGTGGAGACAACGGTCGCGCTGGTAGACAAGCTGCGCGCGCGCGCGGAAAAAGAACACGTGCGCGACGCGTCGCGCGTCCAAGAAATGTTGAAAGAGGAATTGACGGCGATCCTTGAAATTCCAAATGACAAATTGCAAATGACTAATCACCAATCACCAATCACTGTTTTGGTTGTTGGCGTCAACGGCTCCGGCAAAACGACGAGCATCGCGAAACTGACGAACTATTACAAGGCGCAAAACAAAAAAGTGATCCTGGCGGCGGCGGATACGTTCCGCGCGGCGGCGATTGACCAATTGAAAATTTGGGGCCAGCGCGTCGGTGTGGACGTGGTGGCGCATCAGCCCGGCGCTGATCCGGGCGCGGTGGCGTTCGACGCGTGGCAATCGGCGCACGCGCGACGCGCGGACTATCTCGTCGTGGACACCGCCGGACGATTGCAGACGAAATTCAACTTGATGAAAGAACTGGAAAAAATCGCGCGCGTACTGCAAAAGAACGACGCGAGCGCGCCGCACGAAACCTTTCTCGTGCTGGACGCGGTGACCGGGCAAAACGGATTGCAACAAGCGCGCGAGTTCAAAAAAGCGACGCCGCTCACCGGCTTGATCCTGACGAAACTCGACGGCACGGCGAAAGGCGGTATCGTTTTTGCGATTGCGAAGGAATTGCAAGTGCCGATCAAATTCATCGGCACCGGCGAAGCGATTGACGATTTCGCCGAGTTCGACGCGAAGGAATTTGTGGAAGGACTATTCGAGTGAGACTGCGCGCGATTTACGGATGACGCGATGAACAAACCAAAAGCGATTCAATTCTCCGAACATGCGCGCGAGCAAATGGTTTTGCGTGGCGCAAGCGAAGACGAGGTCGCCCAGACGATTCGCCAAGAATCGTGGGCGCAAGCCAAGCGCGCCAAGTATCGCGCGAAACGTCGCTTTGCTTTTGACAAGCCATCACCCCTAAATCAGAAAACATATCGCTTCAAGGAAGTTGAGCCGATTTTCGCGGACGAGCCGGATATGCTTGTCGTCGTAACGGTTATGGTGTATTATACGAACGCGGAGGAAACGCAATGAAAATCTCATACGATGCCAAAGTTGATGCTCTCTACATCGAATTCCATCCACTCGCCCCTGGAACAGCAGAGAATAAGCAACTCACGGATGAAGTAATCGCGAACTACGATCCCAATGGAAAACTTGCGGGACTGGAAATTCTTGATGCGAGCGTCGTGCTGGCGCAGAAAACGAATGAAAGCAGTCTGGTGTTCCAGGTTCAATCTTTGCCTGCTGTGGCTATGGCAAGTCGCTAGCGCGCCGAAGGAGAAAGAAGAGACTTGGAAGACCTAAAATCCAAACTGACCGAAATGAACGCGCATATCGCGATGCTCCTGGAGCGTCTTTGACATCGCGGGCAAAGAAAAACGCGCGGCGGAATTGGAACACCAAGCCGCGCAACCTGACTTTTGGAACGATAATGTTGCCGCGCAAAGCGCGATGCGCGAACTGACCGCGCGCAAAGAAGAAACGACGACGTGGCGCGATCTGGAACGCCGCACGCGCGACGCGGCGGGCTTGCTCGAACTCGCCATTGAAGAGAATCACGCCGAGATCGCCGAGGAAGTCGAACGCGAATTTCCAGAACTCGAAGCAAAACTTGCCGCGCTCGAATTCAATTTGCTTTTCTCCGGCGAGTACGATCGCAATCACGCGATCCTTTCGATTCACTCCGGCGCAGGCGGCACCGAATCGCAAGACTGGGCTTCGATGTTGATGCGGATGTATCTGCGGTACGGCGACGCGCGCAAATACGAAACCGAAATCTTGGAAGAGATGGCGGGCGACGAAGCCGGGATCAAATCGGTGACGATCCGCTTTATCGGCGCGTACGCGTACGGACGATTGAAAGCGGAACGCGGCGTGCATCGGCTCGTCCGGCTCTCGCCGTTCGACGCGAATCATCGGCGACACACGTCGTTCGCGCTCGTCGAAGTGATGCCGGAAATCGAAGATGCGGTGGACATCGAAATCAAACCGGAAGATGTCAAGATTGACATTTACCACGCATCGGGTCACGGCGGGCAGAACGTACAAAAAGTCGCGACGGCAGTTCGCTTGACGCACGTTCCCACCGGAATCATCGTGACGTGTCAGAATCAACGCTCGCAGTTGCAAAACAAGGAAAGCGCGTTCAAAGTTTTGCGATCACGACTCGTGGAAGCGGAAATCGAAAAGAAGGAGCAAGAAAAAGCGCGGCTCAAAGGCAAACACGTTGAGGCGGGCTGGGGCAATCAAATTCGTTCGTACGTTTTGCATCCGTACCAAATGGTCAAGGATCATCGCACCGAGTACGAAACGTCGCGCACGGATTCGGTGCTTGACGGCGACCTGGACGCGTTCGTCATCGCGTATTTGAAAGCGCAAGTGGGGCAGGCGTAAAGGCAGAAGTCAGAAGGATGAAGGATGAAGAGACCTTCGAGGTTTGGTGGAACCTCGAAGGTCTCTTTCACTTTGCGGCAAATTTGCCAAGCGTCATCGTTTCTTGCGGCGCGAAATTTTCGTCGAGCAACAGCGCGTCCACACCTTGATCGGCTTGGTACATTTTTACCTGGACGAAATATTCGCCGGGCGCGAGATCGCGCGGCAAAACGATTTCGAACGGATCCGCGATCGCGTCGCCGGGTCGCCACAACAACGTCGGCACGCGCGGCTGGCGATCCTGCGCGACGATTTTGCTGCCGCGCGCGTCCACGACGCGCACCGACGCGCTGTAGTACGCGTCGATCTTGTTGAGTGCGTGCCACGTCAGCCAGATTTCGATTGTGTCGCCCGGCGCGTAACTTGATTTCAACGGCGCGTTCAATTCGACGCGCGCCGGTAAAACGATTTGGCGCGCCGGTTCCTCCTCCGCCACGATCACTTCGCCGGGTAATTTCCACTCGCCAATCTCCAGTCTCAACCGATACGCGCCGGCGCGCGGCGGCGCAACCAATCGCACGGGAACAACCGACGCGCTCGACGTGACGAGCGGCATCGGCGCGGTGGTTTTTGTTGGCGCGTCATCGTTCCAGCGCGCGATGACGCGCAAATTTTCGGTGGGCTTGATCGCAAAACTGCGCGCGCCGCGATTCTGGACGATGACGTACGCGAAATAATTTTGATTCGGCGCGGCAGGACTGGGCAGATACAAGCGCGCGCTCAATTGCGATACGTCTTGTGCGCGCGCCGGAACGCGATAAACGCGGTCGTCGCCAAATTGGCGCGCCAATTCCAAATCATCGGCGCGGAGACGCGGCTCGCGCACGACGAGATAGCGCACATCCAGCGCGTTCAGCAAACTGCGCGCGCGTTCGCTCGGAAACGATTGCATCTCGTACGCAATTTCGCCGCGCCGCGGGGGATTGAATCCGCTGTAGCCATCGGGCGTTGCGTGCCAGTGGTACGTTGAAAAATACTGCGTTGTGAGATCAAGTGGCTTGCTCGGATCGCTCGCGATCATCGGCAATTCGAGGACGACGCCGGGCGGTTGCGCGCGCAGCCAGCGCACGTACTCTGGAATTTCATTCCAGACCGGCACGGGCGTGATTTGCGCGGCGGGCAGCGTGAGGTATTCAAGCGCGATGAGTGGAAGGATGAAGGATGAAGGATGAAGGATGAAATGATTTCTCGCCATTCGCCATTTGCTATTCGCTATTCGCCGCGTCCCGAATCCCGCCAGCACAGCCAGCGCAAACATCACGAGCGCGTCAAAACGCACGGGCGCGCGCAACGCGCGCATCAACGGGAACGCGTCGTACAGCCAACGGTACGGCAACGCGATCTCTGTGCCGACATTCGGCGCGAGATAAAGGCGCGGTCCCAGGGAAAGTAAAAAGGCAAAAGCTAAAAGTAAAAAGTAAAACCATTTGTCGCGATCTCGCGCGGCGGCGACACCCAAAATTGCCAGCGCGAGCGCGACGACGCCGGGAAACAAGTTGTCGAGCGGGTAACCGCCGAGCAGAATCGGCGGGTGCGGCGCGAGCAAGTTGCCGTACAAAACATTCTGCGGCGCGACCTGCGCGTACATTTTCAAACTCGCGCTGAACGGCTCACTCTCGATCACCTTGCGCTCGAATCCCATCTCGCGCTGCACTTGCAAGTACGGGATGAAGAACGGAACGACGATGAGTGCGATGAGAACGACGGAGACGAGCAAGCGAGTGAACAGTGAACGGTAAATAGTGAACGGTGAACGGTGAACAGTGAACAGTGATGCGTGATACGTGATGCGTGATGCGTGATGCGTAATGAAAAACCAGGGCATGTACAGTGCAACAGCAAAGCCGGCAAGAAACGCGTAGTAGAACGACGACAATGCTTGCAACGAAAAGAACAATGCAAAGAGAAAAGATAATCGAAAATCGAAAATCGAAAATCGAAAATTGCTCCCGGTCGGCGGTCGGCGGTCGGTGGTCAGTAGGCGTCGCAAGAACATCATCGCCAGCGGCATCCAACCAAACGACAACAACTGCACTTGCGCGAGGTTGCCCAGATTGTACGGATTGAACGCGAAAATCGTTCCGGCGACGATTGCCGCGCCGCGCGCGCGCGTCAAATCGAACACGAGCAAGTACATCGCGTACGCGGCGAGGAAGAACGACGCGAGCAAGACAAGATTATAACCAAGAACGGTGTTATCAAACGCGAGGTTGAACGGGAGCGCGAACAATCCTTGCGGCAGCAGCGTCTCGGAAAACGCGAGCGCGTTCGGGTATGGATAAAAAATATTCGCGTTGAACAGGTTGAGCGGATCGGTGATGAGCGCGTGCCCCACCCACGCGATAATCCACGTATTGAGCAGCGCGTCCTGCTTGTCCTCGACCGCGCGCGCGAGGTGCAAGACGAGCGGGTTCGTCATCACGCACGTCAGCGCGAGAAAGATCGCCAGCGCGATGCTGTCGCGTCGCAGGAACGTTTTGTTAAACGTCCCTACATTTTCACCGTTCAACTCAACAACCCCTTGCGCCAATCGCGCGCGTCCCATTTTATTTTCAGTTGCTTTTTGAATTCCATCGTCCATTCCGGATCGCGTAGTTTTTGCTCCAGCAGGGGCCACACCGTTTCGCTGTCCGCGTCAATCGTGCCGAGAATTTCTTGGATGTAGCGATCCACTTCGATGCGGGTAGACTTGATGAGTGGAATTCCTAGTTCTTCCAAAATCGGATCGAGATTTACGGTATAGAAAGGCATTGGCGACTCCATCGCGTTTCGTTTCGCGGCGCATTATAATGCAAAAGTAGACAAGTAGACAAGTAGACAAGGACCCGCCGGGCTTTTGCGTGATTTGCGGCTCTGTGCTATAATGCGCCCCGCGAAAGCAGATTGCGGATTGACGACCGCGAAATCTGAAATCGTAAATCTGAAATTCCTGGAGAGGTCGCATAGTCCGGTCTAGTGCGCGCGACTCGAAATCGCGTGTGGTTGCAAAGCCACCGGGGGTTCAAATCCCTCCCTCTCCGCTCGGATAGTGAACAGTGGTCAGTGTACAGTGTTCAGAAAAATCCTGAACACTGGCCACTGTCCACTGATCACTGCACTTGGAGAGGTCGCATAGTTCGGTCTAGTGCGCACGCTTGGAAAGCGTGTAGGCGATGAGCCTCGCGGGTTCGAATCCCGCCCTCTCCGCTGCAAATGGACAGTGGTAGTGGACAGTGGACAGAAAATCCTGATCACTGACCACGATCCACTGTCCACTCTTTTTGACAATTCTCGCAACCTCGCATACACTACCCCCGGTCGTGCTAGATGGGGAACTAGCGGTGCCCTGAACCATCTCCGGATGGCTGACTCGCAACCCGCTCTAGCGAGGTCGAATTCCTTCTCGAGGGCCGTACGTTTCGGGACTGTTCGCTTCAAGTGGCGATGAAAGTTGGGTCCGACGCGGCGCAAGCCGATCAACCCCGCCAGGGTCGGAAGACAGCAACGGTACGTCGTCACTTGCGGGCGCCGTCGGGGCACCTGGCTGGAGCTGGCTGAAGCGTCCAAGCCGGGGCGTCCGTCTCGACAGAAGGTGCACGGCCATTTTTTTTAGTGAGATCAACTGAGTGACAACTGACCCATCGAGTTATTTCGACTATCGTTACGATGTGTCGGTCACGCGACGCAACCTCCGCCGCGCCATTTTCAACGCGCAGACCGCGCTCCTCGTTCTGACGCTCGTCGCACTCACCGCGATGGGCATCGGTTATATCAGCACGCTCCGCCCGATCACCCTGCGGATCGATCGCGACACACGCACGATTCTCTCCAACCAGAAAAACGTGACCGGCGTTTTGCACGACGCCGCCGTCACACTCTTGCCGCGCGACACGATCTTTCCCGCGCCCGCCGCGCCCGCGCCGCTCGATCAGCCCATTGAGATTCACGTCGCACGCGCGCTCCACATTCACGCCGACGGCGCGACGATTCAGCGCCGCACCCAAGCCGCGACGATCAGCGACGCCCTGCGCGAAGCCGAACTCGTCCTCAAACCCAACGACCGCATCGCGATTGACGGCACGTTCGTCGAAATGTCCTTCGCGCTCGCGCGGATCGAAAACGATCACACGCTCCAAATTCAAGTGCAACGCGCGATCCCGTTGATCGTGGACGACAACGGCGCGCGCACGACGTTGTACACCACCGCACCCACACTCGGTGAAGCGCTCCGCCAAGCCGGGCTGACGCTTTATCTCGGCGATACGGTTTCGCCCGATCTCGGCACGCCGAGCGCGCCGGGCTGGGAAGTGCATATCCGGCGTTCGCGCGCCGCGACGATCAGCGTAGACAGCAAAACGATTCGCACGCGCACGCGCAGTGAGACGATTGCCGGACTGCTCGCGCAAGAAGGGATCGAACTCAAGGACAAGGATTACACCGTTCCTCCGGCGACCCAAGTCGTGGAGGATGGCGCGACGATCCAAGTGATGCGCGTCCGCGAAGAATTCCTCACCGATTCCGAATACATCAACTACGAAACGGTGTGGCAAGCCGATCCGGCGCTGGAGATCGATCAACGTCAGATCACGCAAGCCGGAGCGGAAGGTGTCAAAAAGCGCACGACGCGCGTCGTGTACGAAAACGGGCGCGAAACCAAACGCTCGGTCGATCGCGAATGGATCGAAACGCCGCCGACGACGCAGATCATCAATTATGGCACAAAAATCGTAAAGCGCGAACTAACCTTGCCCGATGGATCGATCCTCACGTATTGGCGCAAAATTCGGATGCTCGCTACGTCGTACACCGCCGCCACCTCGGGCAAAGCGCGCTCGCATCCGGAATTCGGCATCACTGCCACCGGAATGCGCGCGGGCATCGGCATCGTCGCGGTGGATCCGCGCGTCGTCAATCTGCGCGCGCGGCTCTACGTGCCGGGGTACGGCGCCGCAATCGCCGGAGATACCGGCGGCGCCATCAAAGGCAAACGGATCGACCTGGGATACGACGAGTGGAACCTGGTTTTGTGGTACAAATGGGTGGATGTCTACGTCCTCGATCCGCCGCCGTCCTACGATCGCATTCACTGGGTCATTCCCGATACGCCCAAAGAGCGCACGACGCGGCATTGACGATGAGCATCAAATCCACGCTCGACGCGCGCGGCTTGCGCCCGCGCAAAAAATGGGGACAGCACTTTCTGACTGACGCGCGCATCCTCGCTCAAATTGCTGACGCGGCGGACGTGACGCGCGACGATACGATTCTGGAAATCGGACCCGGGCTGGGACATTTGACGCGCGTGCTAGCGCAACGCGCCCAGCGCGTCGTCGCCGTCGAAGTGGATGTGGATCTCGTCACCAAACTGCGCGCCGATTTTGCCGACGCGCCGCACGTCACTATCCTGCGCGGCGATGTGCTAGATGCCGAACCAATCGAATGGATCGCACAAAATGTAGGGGCGGGGTTACCCCGCCCCTACAAAATTGTCGCGAATTTGCCCTACTATATCACCTCCGCGATCTTGCGCCACATTCTGGAAGCCGCGCACAAGCCGCGCGTGATCGTCGTGATGGTTCAGCGCGAAGTCGCGCAACGCATCGTCGCGCAACCGCCGCAAATGAATTTGCTCGCGGTCAGCGTCCAGTTTTTCGCGCGCCCGCGCCTCGTCCGGACGATTCCCGCCGGGGCGTTCTATCCGCGCCCGCAAGTGGATTCAGCCATCGTCCGGCTGGATGTTTTCGAGCGGACGCCTTTTGCCATCGCGTCAGATCGTTTTTTCGAGATCGCGCGCGCCGGGTTCGGCGAACGCCGCAAGCAACTGCGTAACGCGCTCGCGCACGGACTGGGACGCGAGCCGCTGGAGATCGAAGCGCGGCTCGCGCGCGCGCAAATCGCGCCGACGCGCCGCGCCGAAACGCTGACGCTCGACGAGTGGGTACGCTTGACGGGCGCGTTTACCTGATTTTAACCCAGGCGAAAATATTCCTATTGCCAAATCGGCGCAATCCCGATAGAATCAAGGCAAGCATGATGCCTAGTTTTGAGAAACGCTCGATTTTGCTAATTGACGATGATCCGCTGATCCGGCGGATCGTGACGCGGACGCTCGACGCCAAAGGATACCAAGTCGCCGCAGCGAGTTCCGGCGTGGAGGGCTTGGCGATGGCGCTGAAAAATCCGCCCGATCTGATCTTGCTCGACGTGATGATGCCGGGGATGGATGGTTTCGATGTGTGCGCGGCGTTGCGCCAAAACTCGCTGACCGCGAATGTGCCGGTGCTGATGCTGACCGCGCTCGATCAGACGGATTCCAAAGTGCGCGGCTTGCAAACTGGCGCGGACGATTACATCACCAAGCCGTTCAATCACGCCGAATTGTTGACGCGGATCGAAGCGCATCTCCGGCGGAGCGAACGCGATCTCGGCGCGAACCCGCTGACGATTTTGCCCGGCAACATCGCGATTGAGCAGACGCTCCGACAGCGTCTGGACGCCGCGCAGCCGCTCGCCGTGTTGTACATTGACTTGACGAATTTCAAAGAGTACAACGACGAGTACGGCTGGCTCCGCGGCGATGAGATCATCAAGATGCTGGCGCGCCAGATTTCCGACGCCGTGCGCGCGCAGAACGATCCGAACGATTTTATCGGGCACATCGGCGGCGACGATTTCATCGTGATGACGACGCCGGCGCACGCAGAGACGTTCGCCCAGACCGTGATCACGCGCTTTGATGTCGAAGTTCCGTTGTTCTACCCGGAAGCCGTGCGCGCGCGCGGCTATATCGAAACGGTGGATCGGCGCGGCACCCCGTTCCGCGCGCCGATCGTTCGCGCGTCCATCGCCATCGTCACGAACGAGCAAACCCAGTTTCATCATCCCGGGCAAATTGCGGCGCGTGCCGCCGAGTTGAAAAAGTACGTCAAGTCGCTGCCCGGCAGTCAATACGCATTTGACCGGCGGCGCAAGTAGGAGTATAATCCCCAATCGAAAATCGTACGCCTATCGGCGCGGGAGTCTTTCTCCCGCGTCGCTTGTCTGTAGCGGAGTTGATCGGTATGCCTCTCTATGAATACGAATGTGAAAATTGCGCGCAGCGGTTCGAGCGGTTTCAATCCATCCAGGACGCGCCGGTGCGCCAATGCCCGGAGTGTGCTGGTCCAGTCCACAAAGTTTTTCATCCCGCCGGAATTATCTTCAAAGGATCGGGTTGGTATATCACCGATAGTCGCAAGTCTACTTCGGGCACAGTGACCAGCGACGCCAAATCGAACGGCGGCGAAGCGAAAACCGAAACCAAAACCGAACCAAAATCGAACGGCGGAGAACCCAAGACCGAGACGGCGCCATCGCCCAGCGCCGCAAAACCCGAAACGAGCGCGGCGACGACCTAGCGCGCGTGGTGGCGTTTCGATCCGCAAAAAAAATTGGGGATACCGCGCAAATTTGCAAGGTATCCCCAATTCGCTAATCGCGCCGCGCGTTACAATTGAAAGTGCCCGGTATGCGGGACGAGTTTGTAATTGAAATTCGTGACGTACGTCAGCAGTTTTTCGAGCAGCGTTTTCCACTCGTCGCTCGCGATCGCTTTTTCCAGCGTCGCGCGATCTGCCGCGACGCCGCCGGTCAACAGTTGCGGCGCGCTGCCGTAGACGGTGTACCACGCTTCGGTCGGTTGAATCCCCAGCCGCGTCAATTTCGGCACGAACTCTTGCACGGCAAATTCAAAATATTCCGATTCGCGCCCGGGACGAATATCGCACGTCATCAGCAATTTGTACATTCCCATCACTCCAACCGAATCATACCAGAGATTTGAAATAAAAGCAATCGGGGGTACCTTATGCGCGCCGTTCTGCAACGCGTGCGTCGAGCCGCCGTCAGCGTAGACGATCACACGCTCGGCGCGATTGACGCGGGCTTGGTCATTTTCGTCGGCGTCACGCACGAGGACGATGAAAACGCCGCGCGCTGGCTCGCGCAGAAAAGCGCGACGCTCCGCATTTTCGAGGATGACTCCGGCAAGTTCAATCGTTCCGCGCTGGACATCGGCGCGAGCGCGCTCGTCGTTTCGCAGTTCACGCTCTACGCCGACGCGCGGCGCGGACGCCGACCCGATTTCATCGCCGCCGCGCGTCCGGAAATCGCCGAGCCGCTGATCGAGCGATTCGTCGCGCTGTTGCGCGAACAAGGTCTGCGCGTCGAGACGGGAAAATTCCAGGCGCATATGCTCGTGGAAATTTCCAACGATGGTCCGGTGACGATCATTTTGGACTCACCTCGACAACAGCAGGGGAGCAAGGGAGAGGGGGAGAGGGGGTGAACTTTTCTCCCACTCTCCTTGTCTCCCCCTCTCCCTCTCTCCCCCCCTCACGGTTGTACCCAACTTCCGCTCACATCAATCCGCTTGGTCTGATCGTTCACGTTCTGCAATTGCTTGCACTCGAACGCGCCGCTGGATTCTTTCACCGTGACCGTACACCCGCCGATGGGCCAACGGAAATCGTCCTTGTCCGGATCGCCCCCTGGAATCACCTGCACGTCAATCAAGTACGTCCCCGGTTTGGAATCGTAATTCCCCACGCCTTTGAACGGCGCGATGTGCACGTTGATGAAATACTCGCACCGCGCGCATTGCGAACTGGGCACCGCCGTGCCGATGGAAATCTCGCTCCCTGGTTTCGGATCGAGCCGCGCGCGCAGCGGCAGATCGAGTTCGACGTTCGCGGCGCCGGTCACTTTGAGCCGCAGCACGCCGACGCGTTGCGCGGTGATGATCGTCGTATCGCTGCCGAGTGTGAGGTTGAGTGCGAGCGCGTCTTGCCCTTTGACGCACAGCAAATCGTAGATCGCGCCGCGCGATTGCGTGATGACGAAGACGCGATAGCCCGCGCCTTGGGTTTGCGCGAGCAGAAAATCTTTGATCGCTTCGACATTTACATCGCGCGTGCTCCACATCGCGCGCCGCGCATCGCCTTCGAAATTGAACGACGCGGGCAGCGCGATGCGCGCATCCCACCACGTTGGCGCGCCGGCGCGCGGCGCGCGCGTCGGCGTAGCGCTGGGCGGGCGCGTCAAAGTTGGCGCGGGCGCGGTGATCGTCGGCGTGGGCGCGAGCGCGAGCGACGCGAGGTTGCAGGCGAGCGCGAAAACCGAAATGCCGAACAACAAAAACTGACGCGTCAAATTAGCGCGGTTCATTCGTTTGCGATTCCAACTCTGCCGCGATCCGTGCGGCGATTCCCGGCTCGATCCACTCTGCGCTGTCAATTTCCACCGCGCACGCGCCCGCCGCGAGAAATGCGCGCGCATCCTCCGCCGAATGAACGCCCCCGCATGCGACCAGCGGCGCGTCAAGTTTCATCCCCGCGATTTCCGCGACCGCGCGCAACGCAAGCGGCAAAACTGATGGCGCGTACAATCGTCCGTACCAAGTCTTACCATCCACAATTTTCATTCCGCGTGGCGCGCGCCCGATCACGAGCGCGTTCGCGCCTGCCGCGGCGCAATCCGCTGCGATCTCACGCGCGTTGTCGAGATCGAGTTTCGCAAGAATCGGCAGTTCGGTTGCCGCGCGCACCGCGCGAATCGCTTCCGCCGCATCCAGCGCCGGATTGAAATGCAATTCGATTCCACCGATGCCCGCGACATTTTCGATCTGTGCCGCCAGCGTGACCCACTCGCGCGCGCCTTGCGCGGCGAACGCGACGATGATCGGCATCTGGCTCTGTTCCCACGCGCGGCGATGCTCGCGCAGAACGCGCGTCCAACCTGGGTTCGCCGCGCCGGTACGCATCAACACGCCGCCTGGAATTTCGATCACGCGCGGCATCGGCGCGCCAACGCGCGTGTGCAACGTCGTCGGCAATGTGACCAGCGCGCCGATGTTTGTCGCTTCTGTCGTGTAGCCGCCCGCCGCGAAGATGATCGGGTTGCTGATCGTGAGACTGCGTTTCCAACTTGGCGCCAGTTCGATTTGATGTGGCATACTCGTTCAAGATGACCGACGACGGACGACCGATGACCGCAACACGCGCAGTCGTCTGGCGTCTGTCGGCGGTCAGTGTTTGCGTTCCAACTCGATCAGATCGAACGCGGGACCGTCCGCGCACGCGAGTTTGATGCCGCGCGTCGTTTCGACCGCGCACGCGTAGCACAAGCCATCGCCGCACGGCATCGGCGCGTCAACAATCACGCGCGCAAAACCTGGCTCCAGCCGATAGCGCGCTGCGCGAATCGCCTCCGCGAGCGCGCGATACAATTCACTCGATCCGCTCGCGACAATCGCGTCTGCCCACGCGATCAATTCCGCACTCAACGCGTCGTCCGCGCGATATTCGATTTCAGGCGAGAGCAGATGCGCGGGGAAAATATTTTCACCGCGATTGACCAAGACGACTTCGCGCGCTTGCGTGATCGCCGCGTGCGCCAGCGCGATCAATTGCGCGACGCGCGTCCCTTCGCCGATCAACAAAATGCGCCGCGCGTTCGCGCCGAATTCAATCACGCGACCGAGCGGCGCAAGCAAATCAAGCAAGTCGCCAACCCGTACGCGCGCGACCAACGGATCGTGCGCGGGCAATGTGAACGCGACGCGCGTCTCTTCGGTTTGATACAGCCACAGCGCGCGCCGCAAGTACGGCTCGCGCGTCGTCGCGTCGCGCGCGAGCGCGAACTGTCCGGGGCGCAGCGCGCGCGCAAGTCCTTGCCCTGAGCTTGTCGAAGGGTCAGGCGCATCGAAAATGAGTAACTGCGCGTCCGCCCAGAGAATTCGGTTTTCGATCACGCGGCAGAGATACGGCTTCACGGTTCAGCAATTCGCGCGCAACGCATCACGTCATCGTCGCACGCCATTTCGATTTGTTGTCCCGGCGCGACAATCAGAAAATCGTTTTCCCAATCGCCGTTGAGGAGGCGGCGAATCAAAACGAGATCGCCTGCGACGCGTTCGAATGTCCAACCGCGTTGCGCGGCGTTTTCCTCCGCCTGTTTTTGCGCGGAGGACGCGTTGCCAATTTCAAAATCAACAAACGCGGCGCGATTGTAATGTTTTTGCCACTCGCCCATCACTTGCATCAAGTAATCGGCGTTCTCTTTGCCGTACTTGGCGACGTACTCGGCGTACTTTTTCTCTGATTCCGCCGCGCTGCCCGCGCCAATCGCGAGACTCGATCCCGTACGATCGCGGCGTTCGAGATAATCTTGTGCGTACCAGTACGTGCCCGGATGAGTGGTGAATTCATCTTGATAGCGCGCGCGGCTGCCAAGGAAAAGCGTGATGCAATCGTGCGCGCGCGGAATCACGATGCGCGTCTGACGCGCGCGCAAGCCCGCGCTCGCTTGACCGCACAAGCCGTAGACCAAAACGATCGCGTCGTACGCGGCGTCGGTCGCGTCAATGCGCGCTTGCAACTGCGCGCGCAAATCGGCGGGCGTGTTGTGCAAGCCATAGCGCAACAACTCGACGTCAATCGTGTGCGGCGATTGCGCGGCGCACCAGTACATCAATCGCGCCAGCGCTTCACAGCCGATACATTTTATTCGCATTGTTTTTTTCCCTTTGCGCGCGTCCTGTCATTGCGAGGTTTGCGCGCCGCGATCAAAATTGTGCGCCCGCGCGCGGCAAAGTACGGCGCGCGTCGAAAAGCGCGGTATGCGATCACACCAAACGCGCGTAACGCGCGCACGCGCGAGAGAAATGGAAAAATCGTACAACATTCTTCGATGACGAAACCGGCGCGCGTCACCGCGTCGCGCAATTCGTCGGGAGAAAAAACGCGCGCGTGATCCGCATCGGCAAAGTGTGCGGGATCGGGATAGCGCGCATTTGGCGTTGCAAGCGTGAGGCGTCCGCCGGGCTTGAGCACGCGCTTCCATTCGCGCAACGCGGCGTTCGCCTCCGGCAAATGCTCGACGACGTGCTGACCGATGAGCGCGTCGAACGCGGCGTCGTGGAACGGCAATTTTCCATCTTCGGCAATTCGCACAAAAGACGAGGGGGAGAGGGGGAGAAGGGGTGAGGGGGTGACCGTCTCCCCCTCTCCCGCGCTCCCGCGCTCCCACTCTTTTTCCCGCGCCAACTCCAACGCGCGTGCCAACGTGTCCACGCCGACCACGCGCGCGCCGCGCTCACGCAACATTCGCGCCAAGCCGCCGCCGCCGCAACCGATTTCCACCACGCGCGATTCGCGCGTGACGCGCGCCAGCCGCAACAACTCGCGCGCTTCGATCCGCCAATCGCGCCAGGATTCGCGCTGGGTGAAGTACGTTTCAGAGTACGCCACTGGATTCAAGGTTCAAAGTTCAAGGTTCGAAGTTCGACTTTGAACCTTGAACTTTGAACTCTCACCGCGTCGCCGCCGGGACATAGTACCGCGTCACGTATTCCTTCAGCATCCGCATCGTCGAAAAGCGCGGGGCGAGCGTCTTGATCGCGTTTTTCATTTGGCGAACCCAGCCGTGTGGCACCGCGTTTGCATCGCGCTCGTAGTAGAGCGGCACGATTTCGTTTTCGAGCGTCGCGTAAAACGATGCCGCGTCCGCCGCGTCTTGCGCGTCTTGATCATCCCACGCGCGGTCTTCGCCGATTGCCCAACCGTTCACGCCCTTGACGAAACCTTCGCGCCACCAACCATCGAGAACGCTAAAACTCGGCAAGCCGTTGAGCGCGGCTTTCTGTCCGCTCGTGCCGCTCGCTTCCAGCGGACGACGCGGATTGTTGAGCCACACGTCTACGCCCTGCGTCAGCGCGCGCGCCAGGTTGATGTCGTAATCTTCGACGAACGCGATCCGTCCGACAAACCCAGGTTGCCGCGCGAACTGGACGAGCTGGCGGATGAATTCTTTGCCGGGGTTGTCGTCGGGATGTGCCTTGCCGGAAAAAAGAATCTGCGCGGGACGATGCGGCGCGTTGAGGATACGCTTCAGGCGATCCAGATCGCGAAAGACAAGCGTCGCGCGTTTGTACGTGGCAAAGCGGCGCGCAAAACCGAGCGTCAGCGCGTCCGGATTCAGCGTGACGCCGGAGTTGACGCGCACGAGATCGATCAGGCGGCGTTTCAGCGCGCAATGGATCGCCCACAATTTTTCGTCAGGAATTTTTTCGATCGACTCCCACAGCGCGGGATCGTCAATGCGCTCGCGCCAGCCGCGCGGAAAATATTCGTCGAAGAGCTCGTGATATTCGGGCGCGAGCCAGGTGCGCGTATGCACGCCGTTCGTGATATGACCGATTGGCACGTCGTTCTCCGCGCGTTGGGGCCACAGGAAATGCCACATTTTGCGCGAGACCGCGCCGTGCAATTCGCTCACGCCGTTCGACGCGCCCGCGAATTTCAACGCGAGGACGGTCATACTGAATTCCGCCGCGCCCCAGGGCAGATATTGCCGCGCCAGATCGAAAAATTGTTCGCGCGTGATCCCAAGTTGCTGCCACATCGTCGCGAAATATTTGCCGATCAGATCGAACGCAAAGGTGTCGTTGCCCGCCGGAACCGGCGTGTGCGTCGTAAAGATCGTCGTCGCGCGCACCGCGTCGCGCGCCTGCTCGAACGACATCCCGCGTTCGACGAATTCGCGCGCGCGCTCGAGCACCGAGAACGCGCAATGCCCTTCGTTCAAATGCCACACGCTGGGACGATAGCCGAGCGCGCGCAACGCGCGCACGCCGCCGACGCCGAGAATGTATTCCTGGATCAAGCGCATCTCGCGGTCGCCGCCGTACAACTGCGCGGCAAGCACGCGATCATTCGGCGCGTTCGCGTCAATGTCTGTGTCCATCAAAAAGATCGGAACGCGTCCGACTTGGATGCGCCATAATTTGGCGTAGACGGAGCGCCCGGGCAATTCGACCTCGACGATGATTTCGTTGCCGTCCTTGTCTTTTGCCGGAACAGCCGGCGCAGTGGCAAAATTCAGTTTCTCGCGAATCGCTTCTTGCCATCCCTCCGGATTGATCCGCTGGGTAAAATATCCTTGCGGATACAAAAATCCGATGCCGACAAACGGCAGACCCAGGTCGCTCGCCTCTTTGGTGTGATCGCCGGACAAGACGCCCAGTCCGCCGGAATAAATCGGCAGGGATGAATGTAAGCCAAATTCAAACGACAAATACGCGATGGAGCGATCGGCGAGGTACGGATAGGTGACGTTGAACCAGGTGGATTTCAAACGCTGATACGCGTCGAATTCGGCGAGGGCAGTGTCGAATTTTTTCAGATACGCGAGGTCTTGGCTGGCGCGTTCCAGCTTTTCCGCGCCGAGCGCGCGCAGAAATTTCACCGCGTTGCGTTCGACGCGTTCCCACAATTCCGGATCGAGGTCTTGGAACGCGCGGCGTCCCGCGGGATTCCAGCCCCACCACAAGTTGTATGCCAACTCGCGCAAGCGCGCGAGGCGCGTGGGGAGCGCGGACAGTTTTTCGCCGGTCTCTTGAATGTCGAGCGCGCGTTCGCGCGCGGCTTGCGTCGCGTGCATTTTATTTTCGATCGCGTCGCGGTAGAGCGCGACATATTTTTGCGCGGCGGCGCGCCACGAAAAATCGCGCGCCATCGCGCGGAGTTGCAGCGCGCGCCACGCGTCCGGCACGTGATACACCTGGATCGCGCGCGTGATCGCGGCGAAGAACGCCCAGCGATCCGGCGCGCTGAAGACAAAGCCGGTGCCGCGCCGCTCGGCATCGCGCGCGCCAAAATCGTCCACCGAATCCGCCAGCCCGCCGGTCGCGCGGACAATCGGAATACAGCCGTAGCGTTGCGCGAGCATTTGATCCGCGCCGCTGGGCTCACTGCGCGACGGCATCAGCAAAATGTCTGCGCCCGCGTAAATTTGCCGCGCAAGCGCGGACTCGAAGGTCAATGACACACCCACGCGACCTGGGTACTGTTGCGCCAGACGCGTGAAAAATTCGTGATAATGCGGATCGCCCATTCCCATCACGACGAGTTGCGCGGGGAACGTATCGAGGACGTGATCGATCGCGTCCGCGATCAAATCCATTCCCTTTTGCCGATTGAGTCGCCCGATGATCGCGAGGAGCGGCGCGTCGGCTTGCTCCGGCAATCCGAAATGTTTTTGCAGGGCGGCTTTGTTCGCGGCGCGCGCGTCGAGCGAAGCGCAATCGAAATTTTGCGCGAGATGTGGATCGCGCGCCGGATCGAACGAATCCGTGTCAATGCCGTTCAAAATGCCGACGAGGCGATCTTTGCGTTCGCGCAGAATCGGATCGAGTTTTTCGCCGAACTCGGGCGTCTGGATTTCGCGCGCGTAGGTTTCGCTGACGGCGTTGATCTTATCGGCGAACAGAATGCCGCGCGCCATAAAATCGAGAACCTGGTTCAGCTCGGGCGCGATGCTGGGGTGCGCGATGAAACCGTACGCGCCCAGCCCCGCAATTTCGAGCACGCGGTAACCAAAGACGCCTTGATATTGAATGTTGTGAATCGTAAAGACCGCCGCGGTGTTGGCGAAAAACGAATCGGGCGCGTAAATCGTGCGGAGCCAGTTGGAGACGAGCGCGGTATGCCAATCGTGACAGTGAATCACGTCGGGCTGCCAGTTCAGCCGCTTTAGCATTTCGAGCGCGGCGCGCGCGAAAAAGATAAAGCGCTCCGCGTCGTCGGGATACATATAAATTCCTTCGCGATCGTACAGACGCTTGTTCTCGACGAAATACGCGGGAATTCCGACAGCGAGTTCGCCTTCGAGGATCGCCGCGTCTTCGGTGATGTGATCGAACGGCACGGGAAAGGGATCGAGCGCGCGCTGCAATTTGAATTGCGCCGGATCGATCCGCCCATAGCGCGGCATCGCGACGCGGACATCCTGCCCGAGCGCGTGCAGCGCTTTGGGCAGCGCGCCGACGACATCGGCAAGTCCGCCGGTTTTGGCGAACGGCGTGATCTCGGCGGAGAGCATTAGGATTTTGAGTGGAGTAGTCAATTAGTCACCTGGTCTCTCAATGTTCGCACAAATTGATTGGTCAAATTCCGAATTATCTACTATGCTTGGGGTATGGCAGAGACACAGATTCTTTCCATCCAACACGAACGTGTGGACGATGTACCCTTGATCATCGGCGTCGCCCATCGCTTGGAGCTGATTGGGATTGAGTCCCTTGTCCCTGCGGAAGGATGACCAGATCAAAGGACTGACCCGCTTGTTGACGCTGGCGTTGCGGTTGTTGACCTTGATTGCAAGTCCTGCACGGCAGGACTTGCATCCTGCAGGTCAGCGCTTGACGGGCTTGTATGCGGGCCAAGCCACGCGCGAGACCGATCGTCCGACGGGGAAACGGATTTTGCAGGCCTTTGCGCGCGCACAGATCACGTTCACCCCTGCCGTCGTAGAGGCGCAAGCAGACGGTGTGGCACATCACCGCACTGTCAGACCTGCATGAGCAAGTGCTGCGCTACTTGCGTTTACCCGTGACGCTCTATGCCGCCTTGGTCAATAATTCCTCATAGCCCTTTCAGTTTTATGCGAAACTTGAGATTTCAGATTTCAGATTTTTCAATCTGCAATCTGCGATCTGCAATCTGCGATTATATTTTCCGCGCGTACAACGTGAACAGATCGCCAAAGTTGACGGGGATGGCAACGCGCGACCACGCGAGCGCGGCGACGATTCTGTCGAGCAGGCGATACAACGACCGGCTATACGGTTCGAGCCGCGTGACAAAATAGCCCAATCGTAAATAACGACCTTGCGCGTTAAAACGAATCACTTGAAATCCGTTTTGCGCCAGCATCTTGCTCAGCGTGCGCGGCGAAAAATAGTACAGGTGCATCTCCATCAACCAGGGCCAGCGCGGTCCCATCACGCGCGCGAACGGACTCTCGATGTCAATCGTATGAATCGCAAAAATACCGCCGGGCTTGAGAATGCGCTGAACGTTCCGAATCTCGGCGGCGGGATCGGTGAGATGCTCGATCACGTCCCACATCGTCACCACGTCGAAATAATTCTCCGGCAGCGCGGCGTGATCGAGCGTGCCGGTGATCACGCGCAGACCGCGCGCGCGCGCCTGCTCGGACGCCCAGACCGACGGCTCGAGCCCCCATCCCTCCCAGCCGCGCGCCTGCGCCAGTTCGATCATCACGCCGATATGACACCCCACGTCGAGCAGGCGGCGCGTCGGCGAATTTCCGGCGATCAATTTTTCGAACGGCGCGAGATTGCGTTCGAACGTCAGCACGCGTCCTTGCCGTTCTTCGACGTACGTCGGGTCTTCGACCACGCTGTAGTTTTCGTTGACGAGCGACGAATCCCAGCGCGGATTAGCGTAGACCAAGCCGCACGCGTTACAGCGCACAATCGGCGGATGCACGCCATACGCAGAACTGGTGCAGCGAAAATCGGCGGCATCGAGCGACGTATCGGTCAAGGTGCTGGGGTAGAGCAGGTGCGCGTTGCGCGCGCCGCACAAATTACAAGGAATGTCTTCGTTAAGAACGGCGTCCATCACTTGGCACGTCCCAGCCACGCGTCTTTGGTCATTCGCATTCGCCGATACGTCAACCGCATCACGGTGTAGGTGGCTTTGAAAATTTCGGCGCGCGATATTTTCGACGTGCCCATCCGGCGATCTTCGTACACGATCGGCGTTTCGCCGACGCGCCAACCGCGCGCCTGGCACAGGAAGAGCATTTCGATCAAAAACGAATAGCCGTTGGAGAAAATGCGATCGAGATCGATCGAGGCAAGCACCGCGCGGCGGTACGCGCGAAAACCGGCGGTGCAATCGTGCGCCTTGAGATTCAACATCGTCCGCGCGAACAGATTCGCGCCCCAACTGACAAAGCGCAATTTGCGATCGCGTCCTTCCATTCCGCCGCCGCGCACATAGCGCGAGCCGATCACCACGTCGAATTTTTCCAACCCGGCGATCAAGTCCGGCAAATAGCGCGGGTTGTGCGAAAAATCGGCGTCCATCGTCAGAATCGGATCGACGTGCAATTCGAACGCGCGGCGGATGCCCGCGATGTGCGCGGTGCCCAAGCCCAGTTTGCCGGGGCGATGCACGGCGTAAATGTTCGGATCGCGCGCCGCGAGCGCGTCCACGAGCTCGCCGGTGCCGTCGGGCGAATGATCGTCCACGACGATCACGCGCGCGTCGAGCGGCAGCGCGCGGATTTCGCCGGCGAGCCGTTCGATATTTTCGCTTTCGTTGTAGGTTGGAATGATGATGGCGGGTGGCATAGTTTCTCCGCGAGAAATTCGTTTCCCATTCTATTCTTTTTCACGCGGAATGCAAACGAGCGAGTAGTTTGACAATGTCACATTTCTTTTCTGCCACCGAAACACACAGAATCACACGGAAGGTTTTCTTTTCTGTGTGTTTCCGTGTGGTTCTGTGGCTAATCTGACATTGCCAAAGTAGGGATGCAATCGAATTGCGTCTCTACGCATCCAGCACCCGTTCATATACTTGCATCACGCGCGTCGCCATTTTTTCTGACGTGAATTCGTGACGCACGCGCGCGCGTCCTGCCGCGCCCATCCGCGCGCGCAATTCCGCATCGTCGCCCAAGCGCGCGAGCGCGGCGGCAAGCGCGTGCGGATCGCGCGCGGGCACGACGAACCCAGTTTCGCCGTCCACGTTCACAAAACTCGTGCCGGTGCCCAGTTCCGTGCAGACGACCGGCTTGCCTGCCGCCATCGCTTCCAGTTGCACCGCGCCGAACGCTTCGCTCCGTTCCGACGCGGGCAAAACGAAAATGTCGCACGCGGCGTAGTACGCCGGGAGTTCATCGTCGCGCACTTGTCCGACGAATCGAACGCGTTCCGCGATGCCAAGTTGCCGCGCGTATTCGCGCCACGCGCGTTCCATCGGGCCACTGCCGACGACGACCAAGCGCGCGTGCGGCAATGCGCGCAGCGCGGCGAGCAAATAGTCAAGCCCTTTATAATAGCGCAAGTGTCCGACGAAAAGAAGCGAGGGGCGAGAGGCGAGGGGCGAGGATGAGATGAGTGCGTTTTCAAATGGCGCGGGGTCAATGCCAAGCGGAACGACGACACATTTTTCTTTCCAGCGCGATAATACCGGCGACGACGCGATGTAATTCGGACTGGTCGCGATGATGCGATCCGCGCGCGCGAGCACGCGCGCCATCAGTGGACGATAAAGCGCGCGCGTGATTTTTTGGCGGACGATGTCGCTGTGGTACGTCAGAATCGTGCGCCGCGCGCGTCCGCAAAAATGATGCGCGACTTCGCCGAACGGGTACGGAAAATGCAAATGCGCGATCTCCGGCGTTTCGGCGCGCGCGCGCGCGAAGAGCGCGGGGCTAATCGGCGCAGAGAGAATCGTCGCGAGGCGCGCGGCGAAGATCACACGCACGCCGTTGATCGTCTCGACGCGCGTGTGGTGATCACGGCTCGTGACCAGGACGCTGACGTGATGCCCGCGCGCGGCTTGCGCTTCAGCCAGCAGCTTGACGTGATTCTCGATGCCGCCGACGACGGGAAAATAATCTTTGTAGAGGTGGAGAATTTTCATACCGACCGACGACCGTCATCACAATCCATTCCAAATCTCGTCGGTCATCTGAATCGGTTTGCCGGTGCGCGCCGATTCGTAAATCGCGAGGACGAGCGCGACCGATTTGCGCGCTTGGATGCCGTTCGTGCGCGGCGCGCGATTTTCGCGGAGCGCCGCGAGCATATCCGCGATCACGAACTTGTGACTGGTGCCATACACGGACACCGGATCGAGTTGCTCGCGCCGCAGCAGTTCGATTTCGTGTTCCACTTCGCCGGCGATCTTCCAGATCACTTTGCGATTGAGCGCGGTGCCGCCCACTTTGACCGAGCCGCGTTCGCCGAAAATTGCAACCGATCCTTCCGGGTTTTCGGGGTACGTTACCGTCGATCCTTCAATCGTTCCCAACGCGCCGGATGTGAAACGCAACGCGACGACGCCAATATCTTCGGCTTCCATTTTGTGCGCGAGCGTCGCGGTGTATGCAAAAACATTTTCGACATCGCCCATCAACCATTGCAGCGCGTCAATGTGATGAATGGATTGATTCATCAGCGCGCCACCGTCCATCGCCCACGTGCCATGCCAACCGTCGTCGTAATATTCTTGCGGACGATACCACCGCACCGTCGCGTTGCCCAGCAACAAGCGCCCCAATTTCCCTTCGTCCACGACGCGGCGCAAATCTTGCATCGGCGGGTTGTAACGATTTTGCAAAATGACGCACAGTTTAACCCGGCACGATTCAGCCGTCGCGATCATTCGATCCGCGTCGCGCAAATTCATCGCCATCGGTTTTTCGACGATGACGTGCTTGCCGGCTTGCATCGCGTCAATCGCCATTTGCGCGTGCATTCCGCTCGGTGTGCAAATGCTCACCGTGTCTACATCGCGCCGTTCCAACACGCGCCGATAATCGGCGTACGCGTCCGCGCGATATTCTTTCGCAAAGCGTTGCGCGCGCGTTTCGATCACGTCCGCCACCGCGACGAGCCGCGCGTCCGGTAATTCGGCGAACGATTGCGCGTGGCGCGGCGCAACGCGCCCACAGCCGATCAAACCACAGTTGATAATATCGCTCATTGCTTCTCCTCGATTCTCGACTTCATTCTACCGCGATTGAGAATTTTCGCCAAACGGAGTTGTGGGGGGCATTGTCACCGGATTGCAAACGCGGTATAATTCGCGCGCGCAACTTTCCCGGAAGGAGAAGTGAAATGTCCGAAAATTCGCATCGCACGATCAAACTGCTTTTGTCGAGTACCGCGCCCGACGAGTTGCGGCAGGGGCTCGATCTGGCGAAAAAAGAAATCGCGCGCGTCGGGACCGCCGAAGCGCGTCCGTTGTTCGAAATGGTTTCCGCGATCTTTTACATTGACCCGTACGATCATCCCGAACTCGCGCCGATTCTGGACGAAGCCGTGAGTCTGATCGTCGGCTTTGGCGAGTGGGTCATTCCGATGTTGATCGAAAAGTTGGACGCGGGCGATCTCAAAGCGCAGTGGGCAGTTGCGAACGCGCTGGGACGCATCGGCGCGGACGCGATCAAGCCGCTGATGCTCGAATACGCGTCCACGACCGATCTGACGCGGCGCGCGTTCATCTTGTACACACTCGGCAAAGTGAAATCGCCGAAAATCTTGCAAGCCGCGTCGCTCGCGCTCGACGCCGCGCAATCGCCCGACCGCGAACTGCGCGACACCGCGACGCGCGCGCTCGGCAAGTTCGTCGAGTCCATTCCGCCCGAAGACCTGTCGAACGAACTGCGCGCGCAATTCCGCGAACGCTTGCATAACAATCTCTCCGATCCGAGCGCGAGCGTGCGCGCCAAAGCGATTCGCAGTTTTGGCAAACTGGCAAAGTACGGACACCTGACCGCGCCCGAACGCGCGCAACTCCAAGTCGTGTGCCAGCGCGCGCTCGGCACCGACGAGCAAACCGAATGGGATCGCGCGTTCATCGTGCGGAAGGAAGCAGAAGAGGCGCTGCGGTACGTGTGAAGACAAAAAAACACTCCGATCCCTCGGAGTGTTTTTCATTCCCCACCAACTATCCAACTAACAAACCATCCCACTACCGCGCATCCTTCTGCATATGACAATTCTTGTACTTTTTCCCGCTCCCGCACCAACACGGATCATTCCGCCCGATCTTCTGCCCCACCGCCGCGTTCACGGGCTTGCGCTCGCTGACGACTGACCGCTGACCGCTGACCGCCGCCTTCTGACTACTGGACACTGAAGACTGAACACTGCTCACCGCCGACTGCTGACTGGCGACTGACGACTGACGACTGACGACTGGTTGACTCGTCGCTTCAATCGCCTGCCGCGCCTCCCGATCGCGCGCCTCGCTTTCCAAACGCGCGAAACCGCGATACTGGTACGTGAACAAGTACATCACCACTTGCGAACGAATGCGCGCATACAAATCCTGGAACATTGCGAACGCGCGCCGCTTGTACTCCACGAGCGGATCGCGCTGTCCGAACGCCTGCAAGCCAATCCCCGCGCGCAGATTTTCGATCGCGGTGAGATAGTCCACCCACTGCATCGAGACGACGCTCAACATCAACTCGCGCAAGAGATCGTTGAACGCCGCCGCGCCGCCGCGCAACGGCGCGAGTTGATCGAGCGATTGTTTCCAGTACTCTAAAATCTCTTCGCGCAGTTTCTCGCCGTCTTTGCCGACGCGGGTTGCCGCGAGATGCACCCAGGAAAAGCGCGGCACCATCACCTCAAACCGCCGATGCGTCCGCTGATCGAACGCGCTATGCCGCGTGTGCGCAAGCGAAAACAGATTGAACGCGAGCCGTGTCCCCTGCATATCTTCCGCCGATTTGGCGCGCTCGCTCAACTCGCGCTCGATGTCCGCGAGATGCTTGTTCGCCTGCTTGGTGTACGCGTCTTCGATTGCGCGCGCGAGTTGTTCGCGCAATTCGTCGAAATTCAAATCACCGTCGGGCGTCCAGCGAAATTCGAATTCCTGGTTCGCGCGCTTCGCGACGCGCCGCACAATTTGGTCCACCACACGCCCGTCGAACGCGCGATGCGCCGCGTCCAAGATCGCGCGCTCGCTCACCTCCGCGCCGCGTTCGACGCGCACGTCAAGTTGCATTCCAACCGCCTGCCCGACGCCTTGCGTCAGCGTCCGCGCGTCGAGCGCGCGCTGTTGTTCTTCGGCTTCCTGTCGCATCGTCGCGAATGTGTTCTTCGCCAGGTCTTCGAGTTCGTCCCATTTCGCGCGATAATCGGATTCGAATTGATTGACGACTTCGGGCACGATTCCCTGCACGATGAAATCGCGATAGAGTTCCAGCGCGCGCTGCGCCGCGTCGAGAATCTTCTTCGCGGCGGGCGCGTCGCCTAACTCGCGTTGGATCAGCGCGAGCGAGTAGGGGGGCCACATATCGTTTTCGGCGCGGAAGAAACCTGGCATCAACGAATCGAGCTGGATCAGCAAGCGCGCTTCGTTATGCGTCGTCTCTTTCGCGTTCTCCGCGAGAATGCGCGCGATCTCTTCTTCGAACCAGCCGCGCACGTCGTCGCGCAGATCGGCTTTCGTCAAAATGCGATAGCGCTGACCGTAAATGATCTCGCGCTGTTTGTTCAGCACGTCGTCATATTCGAGCAGGTGCTTGCGGATGTCGAAATTGTAACTCTCCATTTTGATCTGCGCTTGCTCGAGCGACTTGGTCACCCAATCGTGTTCGATTGGAATGTCTTCGATCCAAACGCGATCCATCAAGCCCTTGCCGCCCATCCGCCGCATAATTTCGTCTTCGAGCGAAACGTAAAAGCGCGACGAGCCCGCGTCGCCCTGACGACCCGAACGACCGCGCAATTGATTGTCAATGCGCCGCGCCTCGTGGCGTTCCGTGCCGATGATGCGAAGCCCGCCCAGTTCGCGCACCTTGACGCGCTCGAACATATACCGCTTGAAACGTTCGACGTGTTCCTTATCAAGTTCGTAATCGGCGGGTGGAATTTTGGCGAGCGCGTCCGCGATTTGATCGAACGTGAGATTGTACGGGTCAACGCCGTGACGATGCAACACGCGCCCGACTTCGCCGATCGTTTCCTCGCGCAACTCGCCGCCGAGTTTGATGTCCACGCCGCGCCCCGCCATATTCGTCGCAAGCGTGACCGCGTGCAGTTCGCCCGCGCGCGCGATAATGCCCGCTTCCTTCTCGTGTTCCTTCGCGTTCAAAACCGCGTGCGAAATTCCCTCGCGCAAAACTTGCGCGATCTGTTCGATATTTTCGATGCCGAAAATCTCGCGCGTCGCGTCTGCGTTTTCGGGCGCGAGCGGGTCCGCGTTCACGTTCAGTTTTTTCGCGAGTCGCGTCACATCGTCGCCGCGCAGGAACAAGCGTTTGACGATGACATCCATATCTGCCGCGCGCACGCGATATTCATCGCGCACTTGCTCCGCATCGCCGAGCGAATCAATCAACGCGCGGTTGATCTTGTTCAGTTCGTCGCGCGACAAACGCAAATCGTTGTATACAGCGAGCGCAAGTTCCAGCGGCAGACCAAAGCGCGGCGCGATTTTCGTGAGATCGTCGGGGCGCGCGGCGATTTCGTCGCATAACGTTTGCGCGCCGTCGAGTTTCAAGCCGCGTTCCTCGAGCCGCGCGGCAAAGCCCAAATCGCGCTCGCCGATTTCCGCGAGTTCCTTGCCCTCTTTTTCATTTCCTTTGGCGCGCGTTTTCAGCCGCGCCAGTTCGCGCGCGTCTTTGTTCAATTTGCGCGCCGCGCTCGCCACCGCGCCCAGATCGTAATCGTGGAACAAGCGCGACGACAACGCTTCGTCGTAATTTTCGGGCGCGTCGTCGAGCGAGCGCGACAGGATCAATTTGAGCGTCGCGCGCGGTTTGTCGTTCAGTTCGTCGCTCGCTTCGACGACGCGCTGCAATAATTTCGCGCGCGCGAACAAATCGAACTTGTCGGCGGTAAAACGTTTGCTCAAGCGTTCCGATTGCTCGACCGACGTCGTGCCGATGAGGAGCGGCTGTCCGCGCGTGTACGTCTGCGCGATTTCGAGCGCGACCGCGCGCCACTTGGCTTCCTCGTTGCGATACACCTGGTCGGGTTGGTCGGCGCGAATCATCGGCTTGTTCGTCGGAATGACGACGACGCTCAACCCGTAGACCTTGTAAAGTTCGTCCTCTTCCGTTTTCGCGGTACCTGTCATCCCACCCAGTTTTTTGTAGAGCCGGAAATAATTTTGCAGCGTGACCGTCGCATACGTCACCGATTCGGGTTGAATCGGCAAACGCTCTTTCGCTTCGACCGCTTGGTGCAACCCGTCCGACCAACGGCGTCCCGGCATCAGGCGGCCCGTGAATTCGTCAACGATGATCACCTGACCTTTGCGAACGATGTAATCCTTGTCGCGCTGAAACATAAAGTTCGCCCTCATCGCCGCTTCGAGATGGTGCATAATTTTCGCTTGCGCTTGATCCGATTCTTCGGGACGATCAGGGTTTGTCAGATTCTGCCCCAGCAATTCTTCGACGCGATCGTATCCCGCTTCGGTCAGCGTGATGCCGCGCGTGCGCTGATCGATCGTGTAATGATCGGGCGAGAGTTTGCGAACGAGTTCCGCCAGCCGATAATATTCTTCCGACGCTTCGCCTGCGGGGCCCGAAATGATGAGCGGCGTGCGCGCCTCGTCAATTAAAATATTGTCCACTTCATCCACGATCGCGTAATACAGTTCACGCTGGACGCGATCGTCCAAACGCCACGCCATATTGTCGCGCAGATAATCGAAACCGAATTCGCTGTTCGTGCCGTACGTGATGTCGGCGCGGTACGCTTCTTGGCGTTCGCACGCGCGCAAGAAATTCAATTCGCGCGTCGCGGCTTGGAACGTCGGATCATAGATCAACCCTTTTTTCTCTTCGCCCTGTTGCAACGACGCGACACTCAAGCCGAGGAAGTGATAGATCGGTCCCATCAATTGCGTGTGCAGGCGCGCGAGATAATCGTTCACGGTGACGAGGTGCGCGCCGCGCCCCAGGAGCGCGTTCAAGTACAGCGGCAACGTCGCGACGAGCGTCTTGCCTTCGCCCGTTTTCATTTCCGCGATTTTGCCTTCGTGCAAAACCATCCCGCCGATCATCTGCACGTCGAAGTGACGCATCCCCGTCGTGCGGATGCTCGCTTCGCGCACGCACGCGAACGCTTCGGGTAGGATGTCGTCCAGCGTGGCGCGTTCCGCGTCGAGTAGCGCTTTCTCGGCTTGCTTGAGTTCTTCTTCCAACACGGGACGCGCGTCCGTGTCCGCCAACGCGAATTGCTCGCGCAGTTCGGCGACGCGCGCGCGCGGTTCCGCGAGATCGGCGGTCAGCCGCGCTTTGAACTCGTCGGTCTTGGCGCGCAGTTGCGCGTCCGACAATTTTTGGATCTCGGGTTCGAGATCATTGATTTCATCAACCACCGGCGTCAAACGCTTGATTTCTTTTTCGTTCGGGTCGCCGGTGATTATGGTGTATAGATTTTTGAGCATCAATTTCCTAATTTCAGATTTCAAATTTCAGATTGCAGATTGAAAAATCGAAAATCTGCAATCTGAAATCAAAAATTATTGCGTGTCGTGCAAATACTCGCCCACACTCCGCCCCGCGTGCGTGCGCGCAATCGTCTCCGCGAGCAGCGGCGCGACCGAAAGGATTTTGAAATTCGGCAAATGTCTTTCCGGCGGAATCGGCACCGTGTCAGTGCAGACAAATTCTTCAATCGGCGCGGCGCGCAATCGCTCGACGGCGGGATGCGATAGCGTCGCGTGCGTACAAACCGAGAAAATTTGGCGCGCGCCATTGCGCTTGACCAATTGGATCGCCTCGACTAACGTGCCTGCCGTATCCACCTCGTCGTCCACGAGAATCACATTCTTGTTTTCCACGTCGCCGATGATCGTCAGCGCTTGCGCGTTCGGATCGTTGCCGATGCGCCGCTTTTCGACGAACGCCAGCGGCACGTCGAGTCGCCGCGCGAAATTGCGCGCTTTTTTCGCAAAGCCCAAATCGGCGGCGACGACCACCGCGTTGGGAATCTTTTGCTCGACGAGATAGTCGCTCAGAATCGGAAAGGCAGTGAACTCGTCGCCAGGGATGCTGAAGAATCCTTGAATCTGTCCGGCGTGCAGGTCAACCGTCATATATCGATCCGCGCCGGCGGTGACGATCAAATCGGCGAGCAGGCGCGCAGTGATCGGCACCCGGGGTTGATCTTTCTTGTCGGAACGACCGTACGCGTAAAATGGAATCACGATGGTGATGCGCCCGGCGGAGGCGCGCTTGAGCGCGTCGAGAAAGACAAACATTTCGACGAGATTGCGATTGACCGGCACAGACAGTCCTTGGATCAGAAAAACATCTTGCCCGCGCACACTGCATTTCAATTGCAGGAAAATGTTTTCGTTTGGAAAGTCAATCATGTCCGCTTCGGACATCGTGAGTTTCAAATCTTTGCAAATCGCTTCGGCAAGCGGGCGATTACTGCGCCCACTAAAGACCGCCATCTCGCCAAACATTTTCGCCATGAGAATTCTCCCAAGACCTTCCAGGTTTCCGAAAACCTGGAAGGTCTACTGCGTTACTTTTCCTCGATCGTCACGCTTTGAATCACGTCGCCAAGCGCGATCTTGGCGACAACGTCCAAGCCGCTGGTCACTTGACCGAAGACGGTGTACTGTCCGTCCAACCCAGGTTGCGGCGCGAGCGTGATGTAAAACTGACTGCCGCTGCTCGGCGTGGTTTGCGCGGGACCACCCTGCCGCGCCATTGCGAGCGCGCCGTTCGTGTGCTTGGCTTTGATTTCCGGCGGAATGTTATAGCCGGGTCCGCCGGTGCCGGTGCCCAACGGATCGCCGCCTTGAATCACAAATCCCGCGACGACGCGATGAAACGTCAGGTTGTTGAAAAAGCCGTCGCGCGCGAGAAAGACAAAATTGTTGACGTGCTGCGGCGCGTCCTTGGGATACAGTTCCGCGACGATACTGCCTTTCGCGGTTTTGATCGTGGCGACGTACGATTTGTTCACGTCAATCGTCATCGCCGGGGCTGCTTTGTACATTTCACTCCTTTGTTGTGATGCGAGTTTTGCCGCGCCGCCGCTCGATGCGCCGGGGCTGGCGGGCGCGGGAAGAAAATTGCTCAACGCAAATAGCGCCAAGATTACCAGAAGAATAATCGCGCCGATTAGGACTGGATTGATTTTGTTCGTCGCAACGTGTTCATGTTCTCCTGTGCGATGTTGGTCTTTTTTCTCTTTTCTTGGTTGTTTTCCGTACTCAGTATGGCGAGCAGTTTCTGTTTCCCTTGCCGGTCGTTGTTTCTCACGCTGCCCATCTTTTTCAAATCCCAATCTACTGGTCGTTCGCTCTTTATCGTACTGGGCGCGTTTGACACGATCGCGCAGTACGTCGTACGCTTCATTGATTTCTTGCATTTGTTGAGTTGCGCCTGACGATGGATTGTTGTCTGGATGGTATTTGCGTGCTAGTCGGCGATAGGCAGCCTCAATGACCTCTTGCTCAGCCAACGAATCAACTTGGAGAACTCGATAATAGTCTTTCATGTCTTATCCTCTTCAAGTAATCGAAACAAGGACCAATAGAATTGCGATGAGGGTAAACACGCCTGTCAAAAAGCATCCCTTTTTCGACGCCACAGGACGCGCTTGCCATTTTTGTTTTTGCATAGCCGTTTGTGCCTCCACGATTAATTGATTGGTATCTTGGTAATGACCTGGATTCAGCGCGCGAACTTGGCGCAACGATTCTAGCGCGTCGGCGTAACGTTTGGCTTCGAGATGCGCTTTGCCTTGCCGATACAGTTCGTCAATGTTCTTCACATGTAGTGTCCCTAGCCGAATTGCCAATTGTGGATTGTGGAAACCTGACACGCGCAAACCGCAATTCCTAATTCGCTATTCGCAATTCCCATTTCGCAGATGGCACGTATCGTTCAACAAACGCAACCGCACGCGACCGCCGGACAAATCCACGTGACTGAGCGACGCGTTGTCGAACCAAAACGGGAACCGCTTGCCGATGTCCAGCCCGATCAGCATCGCGAGCATCATTCCGATCGTGCCGCCGTGCGTGACGATCGCGACGCGCGTACCGTCGGTATGCCGCGCGCGCAAATCGTCAAGGAACGATTGCACGCGCCGCTGAAACGCGTCGCGCGTTTCCTGACCTGGAATCGGACTGCGAATCGGGTCCGCGCGCCACGCCGCGAGCGCGCCCGGAAAGCGTTGCTCGAACTCCGCGTCTGTCAACCCTTCAAATTTGCCGAGCATTTGCTCTTTCAAGCGATCGTCCGGAATCGGCGTGGCGCCGCAGCGCGCCGCGACGATCTCGGCGGTGACGCGCGCGCGCGCAAGCGGACTTGCGTACATCGCCGCGAACGCTTCTTCCGCCGCGATGCGCGCGGCAAGTTGGCGCGCTTGTGCGATGCCGTTCGCGTTGAGCGGCGTATCGCTGTGACCCTGCACGCGTCCTGCGTTATTCCAATCGGTTTCGCCGTGGCGGATGAGGAGGAGGCGCATTGACTATTGCTCCCGCTCAGATTCACGGATGCGAATTCGACCAACTTCCACAATCCACAAATTCCTTTCCAAAGGTATTTGTGAGAGACGATCCAGGAACTGGCGCACCAGCATTTCCAGCAGCATGGGGCTGGGATTTCTAGGGACGCGTATTACTACAATTCCAACCGTGGCGGAAGTTGGAAATCGCGTCACATCGGCAAAATCCAAATCCAGCGTGACCAAACAACGATTCTCGGCGCGACAAATCGCATAGAGTTCATCATCAGTGGCGCCGGTTAATCGTTGATCGTAGACGGTCTGGACATCATGCTTTCTGGAACGAAAGAGATTGACCGTGCGAGTTCCGAAATTCTCGTCGAGTTTGAATTTCACGCGGCTGCCGCCATCGGAATTTCGACAAAGCGTTCGCGCGACATTTCCGCGCCGTAGGCAATTGCCGCCAGAACATCTTCCCTGGTAAGATGTGGATACTCTTGCAAGATGCCCTCAATCGTCTCGCCGTTTGCTAGAAAATCAAGAATCAGCGAAACCCAGATGCGCGTTCCGCGAATACAAGGTTTGCCAAAGCAAATGTTAGGGTTCACAGAAATTCGCTCAAGGAGTGCGTTCATCTATCCGCCTTTCCAATCAACCGCGCCGCCGCGTACACGTCCATCTCACGCACCATAATCACGCCTGCGCCACTTGCGGTTGTCCCAATGCAAAGCTGCGGATAGGCAACGCTTCTGCTTCGATGCGCGCCAAGTTGACCACCTGGCTGGCGCGGTCAATGTCTATCCCCACCAAGTTGCCCTCGGTATCGAAATCAAGTACAACTCCGGGCGCAACTTCTGTGGAATCCACGCTGATTTTCTCCGAAAGGTCAATATACAGCGAGTCTGTTTCAGAATAGTATTTGAATTTCATTTTTCTCCTCTCCTGAAAATCGCCCGTCGTAAACGACAGGGCTGAATGGTTCAAGGACGCCTCAAGCGTCCTTCGTCTGTTCAGCCTGAAGATTGATCTTCGGGCACCCTGCTCACCGGCATTTTCATCCGAACGCTGGTGAACGGAGTTCATGGGAAATTCTCTTGAAATTGCGATCTGGAAACGCGTTATGAACCGTCTCGCCATCTTCGAGTGTCACCACGCGCAAATATTTTCCTAGTTCCGGGATGAAAACCCAATAACGGATCCGTCCTTCTGGTTGTACTTCGCGATGAACAGGATGAGCCAACGCCATCTCACACCATTCGCGTTTGAGATACGGTCGCTTGCGAAGAATCTCTTGTTCAAAATAGCGCGTGGTTTTCATCCAATCAACCGCTCCGCCGCCGCGTACACGTCCACCTCGCGCGCCGCAATCTGTTCCACGAGCATTTCGATCTTCGCCCCGTTCACGCCGCGCAAGAGCCGCGCCATCAACTCGCGCTGGACGATCAGTTCCAATTCCGCGCGACAACGCGCGCGCTCGCGCACTTCCAGCAAGTGATTCGCTTCGAGATACGCGCGATGCTTGCCGATCCACTCGACCGCGTCCGCAACCCCTTCGCCGGTTGTTGCGATCGTTTTGAGCACAGGCGGACGCCAATCGTTTTCCGCTTTCGGCTTGAGATTCAAATTCATTTCGAGCGCGGCAACCGTCGCGCTCACTTCATCGCGATCCGCTTTGTTGACGATCAAGAGATCGGCGATCTCCATAATCCCGGCTTTGATCGCCTGAATGTCGTCGCCCATTCCCGGCGCTTCGACGACGATCGTCGTGTGCGCGTTGCGCGCGATCTCCACTTCGTTCTGCCCCGCGCCAACCGTTTCGACCAAAACGATTTCAAAGCCCGCCGCGTCGAGTACCTTGACCGCGTCCGAGGTTGCCGCCGCAAGTCCGCCGAACGCGCCGCGCGTCGCCATCGAGCGAATGAAGACGCCGTCATCGCCGGACAAATCTTGCATCCGCAGTCGATCACCCAGGATCGCGCCGCCGCTGAACGGACTCGTCGGGTCAACGGCAACAATACCGACGCGTTGTCCGCGTCGGCGATAGTGTTTCGCGATTTCGTTGACGAGCGTGCTTTTGCCGGTGCCCGGCGCGCCGGTCACGCCGACAATGTGCGCGCGTCCGGTGTACCGAAAAATCGCGGTGACGATTTCACGCGCCGACGCGCCGCCGCGCTCCATCGCGCTGATCGCGCGCGCAACTGCGCGCGGATTGCCGGCGCGCAGTTGCGCGATTGCATCGGAGTTCACGCCGCGCGCGCTCCGCGCTTTTGCGCGACCTGCGCGCGAATGAACGCCGCGATATCCTGGGTCGAAGTGCCGGGGCCAAACACTCCGGCAAAGCCCATTTGCTTGACCGCCGGAATATCGTCGTCCGGAATGATGCCGCCGCAGACGAGTAGCACATCGTCCAATTGTTTTTGCTTGAGTTGCGCGACGATGCGCGGAAACAAATCGCGATGCGCGCCGGACAAAATCGAAAGTCCGACCACATCCACATCTTCCTGTAGCGCGGCTTCGGCGATCATCTCCGGCGTCTGGCGAATACCGGTGTAGATCACTTCCATCCCCGCATCGCGCAGCGCGCGCGCGACGACTTTGGCGCCGCGGTCATGTCCATCCAATCCCGGCTTTGCAACCAGTACGCGAATCGGTCGGTCTGTCATTCCATCACTCCGCTATGAGATGGAGTCCATTATACATCAATTCGCCGCGATTGAAAAACGAGAAACTGCGTTTCCGCCGTTTGACAATTCATGGAATCAATGCGAGAATTTGGTTGGTGAAATTCATTCGCGTTGTAATCCCAATTTTGATCGCCGCCGGTATTTTGGGTTGCGGAGCGGATGCCCCCGCGCCCAGCCCGACCGCGCGCGGGGGTGTCGCGCCAACGCCATCCACCGCGCCAACACCGCGCGCGACGCCGGGGCGCACGATTTCTCCAGCCGACATCGGATCGCGGCTCGCGGCAGCCGCCGAAGATCAAGTCGGCGTGACGACAATTTACGATCCGCAGTACGCCAAGCTCGCGTACCCCAACGGCGATGTAGCGATTGAGCGCGGCGTGTGTACCGACGTGATCGTGCGCGCGTTTCGCGCGATTGGCGTGGACTTGCAGGTGCGCGTGAATGAAGATATGCGGAAAAATTTCTCCGTGTATCCCAAAGATTGGGGCTTGACCGCGCCCGATCCCAACATTGACCATCGGCGCGTGCAAAACTTGACGACATACTTTGAGCGAATGGGCAAACGGCTCAAAGCGATTGACGCCGACGAAGATTTCAGACCCGGCGACATCGTCGCGTGGCGGCTCAGCGGCTGGATGCAGCACATCGGCATCGTCGCGCTCGACCGCGCGCCGGGAACAAATCGCTATTACATGATTCACAACATTGGCGCAGGGACGCGGAAAGAGGATATGCTGCGATCATATACGATTCTCGGACACTATCGGTGGTGAAGCGATGAGAGTTATTTCTGGCACGGCGAAAGGACGCGCGCTCAAGCCCGCGGGAGCCGCCACGCGTCCGATTACCGATCGCGTGAAAGAAAGTCTATTCGACATTCTCAGTGCGCGCGTCGTGGATGCGAACGTGCTGGATCTGTTCGCAGGCGCGGGGAGCGTCGGCATAGAAGCATTGTCGCGCGGCGCGCGCGCGGCAACCTTCGTCGAATTGGATCGCGACGCGCTGCGCGCGATTCGCGCGAACTTGGACGCGACGCGTCTCACTGATCGTGCGCGCGTCGTCCGGCTGGATGTTTTCAAGTTCATCCGGAGCCAGAGTGTCATTGCGAGCCGCGAAGCGGCGAAGCAATCTCCAGGTCACAATTCGGAGATTGCTTCGTCGCAACCCTTCGACTCCGCTTCGCTCCGCTCAGGATCGCTCCTCGCAATGACACCGTACGACTTGATCTACGTCGCGCCGCCGCAATACAAGGGCTTGTGGGCGGACACGCTTCAACTGCTCGATCGGAGCGCGCTGCTCGCGCCGCGCGGCATCGTCGTCGCGCAAATTCATCCGAAAGAATACAAAGAACTTGCGCTGACCCAACTCGAATTGTTCGATCAGCGCAAGTATGGCAGTACGATGTTGTGTTTTTATCGCAACAAGGCGATTACTTCTTCATCACTCGTCTGATCGAACTGCGCGTAAAATCGCCCGACCGCCCAGAATGGTTCCGGCGTATCCAGCACGACGACTTGATCGCTCTCGCGCGCGAGCCGTTGAATCGTTTCCGGCGGACCGACCGGAATCGCGAGAATCAATCGCGCGGGCTGGGCTTGGCGTAACGCGCGCAACGCGGCAAGCATCGTCGAACCGGTTGCGATGCCGTCGTCGGCGATCACGACGGTTTTGTTTTTCAGATCGAGTGGCGCGCGCTTGCCGCGAAATATCGCGAGTCGCCGCGCGATTTCTTTGCGCTGATGTTCGATCTCGCGCGCGATCTCTTTCTGCGACAAACGCAACTCGATGACGAGCGATTCATCGAGTAATACTTCGCCGGTGCTCGTGATCGCGCCGATCGCAAGTTCCGGGTTGAACGGCGCGCCAAGTTTGTGCGCGAGAAACACGTCGAGCGGCGCGTTCAGCGCGCGCGCGATTTCCGCCGCGACGACGATGCCGCCGCGCGGAATGCCCAGCACGATCACATCCGGTTGATTCTTGAGAAACGCCAAACGCGCGGCAAGTTGTTTACCCGCGTCGGTACGATCGTGGAATAACATAAAACCATCCAACTATGCAACTATCGCACTCATCACCAATTCTACCGCCTCTTTCGCATCACGCGCCTCGATGATCCGCGCGCGCTTTTTTCCGCGCGCCAGATCCCAAGTGGCTAAACCAATTACCGGGATTCCGAATTTGAGCGCGAACGCGATTTCGCTCAACGTGCCGTACTCGCCGCCGATTGCGATCACTGCGCGCGCGGTTCGCACGACGATACTGTTGCGCGCTTCGCCGATGCCGGTGACAATCGGAATGTCCACGTACGGATTCGCGTCGCGATAATTTCTGCCCGGCAAAATTCCAATCGTGCGTCCGCCCGCGCTTTTCGCGCCTTGGCACGCCGCTTGCATCACGCCGCCCAGACCGCCGCAGACGACGGTTGCGCCGCGCCGCGCCAACTCGAATCCAACTTCTTCCGCCAGTGCGTAGGTTTTCGCGTCACATTTCCGCGCGCCAACAACCGAGATTAGTAATTGGAGATTAGAGATTCGTCGCTTTGTCATTTGTCATTTGTCATTTGTCATTGGTTCATTGGTTCATTGGTCAATTGGCACATTGCTAATCTTGCGTAAACACTTCCGCCTGGTTTCAACTCGCTCTTCATCACGCTCACGCGCTCGACGCGCAATTCACCAAAGTCGCCGATCTGGGTTTGCTCGATCAGCGCGCCGATCAGTTGGCGTTCGTTCGGCGACGCGTCGCGCTTGACGCGTCCCAGGGTCAGATGCGGCGTGAACGCTCGCGCTTCGCGCGCGAAACCGAGCGCGGCGCACGCGTCGTCAATTTTTTGCGCCAGCCGCGCGGCGATTTCGATTTGACCGCGCGCGCCAATCCAAACGACGCTGGGTTTGCGCGTGTTCGGAAACGCGCCAACGCCGCCAAGCGTCAGCGCGAACGGCGGAATCGCCGCGCACACATCGGCGATTGCGCGCTGCAGTGTCGGCATTTGCGCCGCGTCCACGTCGCCGAGAAATTTCAGCGTGATGTGAATATTTTCGGGTGCGACCCAGCGGATCGCGCGCGTGGCGTGATCGCGTTGGAGTCGCGCTTGCGCGGTGGCGAGCGCGCGGCGCAACGGCTCGGTCAATTCAATCGCGATAAAAGTGCGAATGGATTCCATCGGTTTGCCTCTCTCAAAAACGATACGCGCCTGCCGCAACAGCAGGCGCGTATTCTTCGAGCAAGCACTGCGAACCGCCGGGTCGCGCCTGTGTGCCGAGCCACGTTCCGAACGCGCGCGAATGGGGCGAGAGGGAGTATGACTCCAATCAGACTACAAGCGAATGCCTCTCGCAATTGTTGTCGTGTATCCCTAACCGATTTCTTTTCTTCGCGTGCGTTCGGCGGCGCGTTCTTCCAAGAGTACTTGAGTCAGAGAACGCCCACCCGCGTACTTGCCATAGGTTGCCGCGATCACTTTGGTCGTTTTTGACTGCGAGCGCGAACGCGGCGCAATCAATTCCTTGATCTGGCGATACAGTTCTGGCGATAATTCAATTCTTTTGCCTTGCAGTGTAATCAAGCGAGCACGCTGAACCATGCGGATACACTCCTTTGTCGCATCCAATTATATCACAAGTTCTGAAAATGGACACACTGGGATCTTTGAACGGCATTGTATCACGCTGATCCTAGCGCGCCGAACCGCTTCATTGCATCAGAGTGTATGCCCCGCGCGATTCGCAAACCGATCGAATCGCGGAAATCATTCGCCCGTTGCCTTCTTTTCCAGCACGCGCGGATACTTGACGCCGCGTTCCGCAGCGCCCATCCTTTCGAGCACGAGTTTGTGCGTGAGCCAGTCGCCAAAATCGTACACGTACTCCAACTGTGCGCCGACCTCCAAGCCCAAACCAGCCACGCGCAACTTCATCGCCGGCGTTGGTTCGAAGGGATTGATTTCGCCGTATTGCTGTTCACGCGGCTTTTTGCCTTTGCCGCGCGGCGTGATGCGCGTAAATTCGCTCAAGTGATCGAAGGTATCCAGATCGAACGCTTCACGCATCACATCGTCGAAAGCGGCGAGTGTTTGCCTGCCAAGAATTTCGACGACCCGCGTTTGCTTACCATAGTTTTTTGCTGCGACGAAGCGATACACCTTCGCGCCTTGCTCGCGCGTAAACCTTTCCCCTCTGAACTCGGGCGCGTCCAAGGGGGCACGCAGGAAATCGAGTGTGGACATTCCTTCGCCGGCTTTGATGTCGAAATCTGTGACGAAGAAGCGCGGATCGTTGACGAGCACCGCCAGCCAATGATTGCCCGGGTAATCGCGCGCACCGGGCATTCGCGCGTAGGCAGTCAGAATCGCGGGCTTGGTGTAAATGCGTTCGTCGTACGATTCGTCAAGCAAGGTTTGGATGCAATCGGCGAGCGCGTGGTCCTGTGCGGCGAAAGCGTCCCTGCGATATTGTGAATGTGGCTCGAACTCGAAACGCAAGCGCGCCGGTCGCCAATTCAGGATGGTTACCCTCACGCTGTCCTTGGCTCGCGCGCGCTGCGCGTGTAACCATTCGCCCAAGTCGAAGGCGGTGCACTGTTGCGTGTTTTTCTCGCCATCCATTGTTCTTCTTGTGAGTGATACCGTGACGAGGCGCGTGGGGATGCTCTGATCATCTGCGTCGCGCAATTCGATTTCTTCTTGCGGTATCGCTTGGTGGAATCGGCTAGTCAGAAAAGGCACAAAGCCGGGTTCGATTGCCAGCACACCTTGTTTGATTTCTTCAGATGTGATCGGCACGCGAAAGCATACCCCAGATAGCGCCAGACGAAGCGGCGCAATCGTTTTCGGATCGAGGTAGACTAATTCGACCCCGACCATATCAAACGAGTGCAATGGATCGCGCACGCGCTTGGGTGGGTTTTTGGATGTACTGGGAAATTGTTCCAGTACACGACGCACGATGTCATCTACCGGTGCGGGTGCAGTCAATTCCGCCAGCACTTGCAGGGTAACGTCTCGCAGAGTAGGTCCTTCGCGTTTGATTGGCATGGTGAACCCCTTTCCAAACTTGAATACAGGCGGAATTATACATCAATCTCGCTCTTGGTGAAATATCCAGAAATCTCTCGACGGGTTGTCAGCGCTGTCCTATCCTCATTCGAGATTCCGGCACACCGCCATTTGACATCACTCCATACCCAGATAGAATACAATCGGACGGAAGACTCAACTGGTCATTGGCGGCGGATGAGGCGTCAATAACAAATGTCGCTGGGGGAGATGCTGCGATGAGCAAAAAGAACAAACACAAGACACCCAAGGTTGATCCACGCGTGCTGGCACGTCCGCGTCTCGACGCGCTGTTCGAGCGCCATGCGCGCGGCGAACTAGATGACGCCGGGCTGCTTGCCGCCGCTCAAGCGCTCATCACCGAAGCCGACCTGCCCTCGGTGCTCGGCGCGCTCGTCACGCGCATGCACGACACGCCCGAAGCGGAGCGCGATGTCCTAATGACGCTGGTGGGACGTCTGAAAAACCGCGAGGTAATTGACTATCTCTGGCAGCAGGTGAAAAAACCGCGCGCGCTCACGCTCGACGCCAAGACGACCGTCCTGGTCATTCTTAAGGGCATGGGCGAGGACGTGGATATCTCTGACCCAGGTCGCTACTTTTCCCCGCGCGATCTCAAGCCGAGCGATCTGAAATCCGCCGAAGATCTATTCCACGCTGGCGTACGCGGCTTGGCGCGCCATCTGCGCGACTCGCGCGATCCCGCGGAAGTCGAAGCGTACATGCACCATATCTACAAGATGCCGGAGAATGCGATTGCCGGATCGGATGTCCTTTTCGATTTGGTGAAAAGCGCCGAGACGGGCGGGACCGACTTGGAAGCCGATTTTCTTTACGCCATCGCCTACACGACTTCGATTGAAAAACTTCAGCAAGCCGCTGAAGGCGCGCTCGGCCGGCTTGCCGCCAAAGGCGTCAAACCAATTACGCCTGCCATCCTCAACCTGGGTCAGGCGCGCTTTCACGCGGCGTATATGACTGACCCGGAGCATCCGTGGCAGCAAAGCGTGACGGTTGCCTGGGAGCGCGGCGCAGGCGTTGTGCAGGCGCTCGTCTTCTTGCTCGATTTCGGTGTGCCGTGGCGCGGCGCGATCAAAGATATGTTCCCCACCCAGCCGCTGTCGCCTGAAAAACTCCGGCGTGATCTTGTCGAACGCTCCGAGCAAAAGATGGGCGAACGACAGTATCGCGTGAGTTTGGCGCGTGCGCAGGTGACGATCGCCGCCGCGGTTGAAGCCAATCGCAAATACAGCATCGCCCTACCAAAAGATTTCATGGAATTCCGTCACCTCGTCGATCGTTGGGTGCTTCATCCATCTGCGGCAGAGATCGCAGCAGACACAACGCGCGATGAGTTGGCGCATTTGCCGCTGACACCGGATCGCAGCCACAAACCACTGATGATCGACATGCGCGATCCGGAACACAACGAGACATTTCAAAACTTTGTCGCGCAACAAGATGAAGACTGGGACGAGGAAGGCGAGGAAGGTGATTTTGAAAACGATCTCGACAAACTCTATAGTTTTGACGATGTGGCAGCAGACGTAGACAAGACATTCGCGGCGTTGAACAATAAACTGCCATGGTTTCAACCCCAATGGGTCACCGACTACCTGGCAACTCTGAGCGAAGAAGATCCCCATGGCTTGGATCGTTTCGATGAGGAACTGGAATGGATGATTGACCAGTGGGCGGACCTAAAGGATTTCATCCAGTACCTCGATGAAGATGTTGACGAATTTCCAAGTGTGGACGATCTGCATGGCTTTCATCTCTGGGAGTACCTGACTGATACGGCAGTAGGATGGGATGAAGACGATGGTCGCTCTCGCGCCGAGAACATGCGTGATCTATTCACCTTCCTCGCGCAGCGCGGCTCGCTTCCGGCTGATTTGCCGTTCCTTCGAGACGTGAACACGATCCTCGCACAAGAAGATCACTTGACTCCGCTACCGCGCCCCGAGCCACTTGGCGGGGAGATTGCTCTGCGGCTGCCCGAGTTCGGCAAAGAGAAACGCGAAGAGCCGTTCACCTACAACGAATGGTGGATGGCATTGGCGCTCAAGCGCAAGTTCAGGGATAACTGGGACAAGTGTCGGAAAGAAATTGGGAAACGACCTGATGCCGCCGCGAAATCGGCTATCCTTGACCGGCTCCGAGAACGACAGACGGAAGAACCCGAGTATCTCGACGCGCTGCGCGTAAATTTTCCGCCTACCGCCGTGGATTATCAGCGCGCCGAGAAATGGTTTGATCGGGAACAAGTCAACGAGGCGCGCGCGTGGTAATGGACACCTCCACAATTCTCGCGCGCGAACTGAATGTCCGTGTCGCCCAGGTTGAAACAACCGTCGCGCTGCTTGATGCCGGCAACACGATTCCATTTATCGCGCGCTATCGCAAAGAGATGACCGGCTCGCTCGACGAAGAGCAGCTGCGCCGCCTCTTTGACCGGCTCACCTATCTCCGCAAACTTGCCGAACGCAAAACGACCGTCCTCGCATCCATTGCCGCGCAGGGCAAATTGACGCCGCAGTTGGCGAGCGCGATTCAGACCGCCGACAAACTTCAGACCGTCGAGGATTTGTACCAGCCCTTCAAACCCAAACGGCGCACGCGCGCGACGGTTGCTCGCGAACGCGGCTTGGAACCACTCGCTCGATTGATCCTCGCGCAGCCGCTGACGCGTGATTCGCTGGCGAAACTTGCCACGCCTTTTCTGTCGGAAGCCGTGCCGGAAGCAGCTGACGCCTGGGCGGGCGCGCGCGACATTGTCGCGGAGATCATTTCTGACGACGCGGAATTGCGTAGCGCGGCGCGCGCCTTGGTGCGCGAACGCGGCGAAATCGCGAGTACGCTCGCCGACGCCGAAAAAGATCCGCGCAAAGTGTTTGCCCAGTACTACGAGTTCGCCATGCCGGTCGCGCGCTTGCGTCCACACCAAATCCTCGCGCTCAATCGCGGCGAAACCAGCGGCGCGCTCCGCATCCGATTCAACGCGCCGGACGCGCACATCCTGGCGCGACTCGCGCAAAAATATCCTCCGAACGCGCGCTCGCCGTTGGCGGAACAACTGACACTCGCGACGCGCGACGCCTATGAACGCTTGCTGCTGCCTGCCGTCGAGCGCGACGTGCGCGGCGCGTTGAGCGAAGACGCGAGCGCCCACGCCGTTCGCGTCTTCGCCGCAAACGTTCGCGCCTTGTTGTTGCAGCCGCCGATTCGTGGACACGCCGTCATCAGCATTGATCCCGGTTTTCGCACGGGGTGCAAGGTCGCCGTGGTGGATCAGACGGGGAAGGTGCTGGTCACGGGCGCGATCTATCCGCACGAGCCGCAGAAACAATGGACGGAGAGCAAAGCCACCTTGCGTCGCCTCATCGAAGCAACCGCCGCCGATGTTTTTGCGATTGGTAATGGTACCGCGTCGCGCGAGACGGAGCAACTCGTCGCCGAAATAATTACCGCGGGCGCGCGCGCCGAATATCTCATCGTCAGTGAAGCCGGCGCATCGGTTTATTCCGCATCGCCGCTGGCACGCGCAGAATTGCCCGATCTGGATGTGACATTGCGCGGCGCGGTCTCCATCGCGCGCCGCGTGCTCGATCCGCTTGCGGAATTGGTCAAGATCGATGCGCGCTCGATTGGCGTCGGTTTGTACCAGCACGACGTAGACCAGAAAGAACTCGCGGACGCGCTGGACGCAGTCGTCGAATCGGCGGTGAACGCTGTGGGTGTGGATGTGAACACGGCTTCGCCGGCGCTCCTACGCTACGTCGCCGGCATTGGTCCCAAATTGGCTGAGACGATCGTCGCACATCGTGACGCGCAGGGTCCCTTTCCGAATCGCGCGGCGCTGCGACAGGTCAAAGGACTGGGACCGAAAGCGTTCGAGCAAGCCGGCGGATTCATGCGCGTGTTCGGCGGCACTGAGCTGCTCGACCAAACGGCGATTCATCCGGAATCGTACGCCGTCGTGCGAAATCTCTTCGGCTTGATCGGCGTCAATGGCACAGAGCGCGATCTGTCCGAACGCTGCGCCAAGTTTCGCGAGCAAACGGCGGTCGCCGAAATCACACAAGTGCTTGGATGCGGCGAGCCAACGCTCGTCGATATTTTCGCGCAATTGGAGCGCCCTGGACGCGATCCGCGCGATGAATTGCCCAAGCCATTGTTGCGGCGCGATGTGCTGAAACTGGAAGACCTGAAAATCGGGATGCGGCTCAAAGGAACGGTACGCAACGTCGTAGATTTCGGTTTGTTTGTTGATATCGGCGTCAAGACCGATGGACTCTTGCACAAGAGCCAAACGCGCAAGGGCGCGAGGAGTTTGTCTGTCGGTGATACCATTGATGTTGTCGTGTTGTCCATCGATGCCGAACGCGAGCGCATCGGATTAGGACTGCCCGTCTAAAGTCGAATAGGAGTGTCTTATGCCACGCCATGTATCCTCCGTTTCCAACCTGCCTCGACTGAACGAAACCTGGTTTGTCGCGATCAACCGCCTGCGAACCTGGGTCAGTTCGCCAAAGAACAAGCCCTATCGTCCTTTCATCGTTACCGTTTTGAACAGTGAAATCGGCACGATTCGCGGTTCGCAGATTTTTCCGACCTGGCCTACTCCGCCTCACGTGTACGACACGCTCGTCAAAGCGATGCGTCATCCGGTGCCGCTCGGCGGTTCGCGCGGTGTGCCGCGCTTGGTGCAGGTCGCGGACGCCGCGCTGGCGAACGCGCTCGCCGATCTATTTCTCCGCGCCAAATTGGAGATTGCCGTTGGGGAAAGCGCGCCTCCGCCGGAAGTGGACGAAGCGATTCGCGAATTCGAGCAAATGTCGAATGGAGTGGATGAGCCGCCAGGGATGTTATCGGTTGAGGGTGTGACGCCGGAACTCGTCGGTAGCGTTTTCGCCGCGGCGGCAGATTTCTATCGCGCCGCGCCCTGGATCAAATTGAGTAATTCCCAGGTCCTCGCGCTCAAGCATCCCGCAGAGACGGATTATCGCTATGCCATCGTGATGGGGCAGGGCGGGATCGAGTACGGCTTGGCAGTGTATTTAACTTGGAAAGACGTCATGCATATTTTCACGACGGACGATAACCCGGAGGACGCGGTTCCGGCAAGCGGCGGTCAGTCCCTGATGTTCAACCCCATCACGATGATGTCGTTCGACGACCTCGACGCGATCGAGCAGTACGGCTGGCAAGTGGCTGGAGACCAAGCATATCCTTTCGTGGTCACGTTCAAGCGACCCAATCAAGTGCTGCGCCCAACGCGCCAGGACTTGCTATGGTTCGATGCTGCGCTGCGCGCGATTCCGATCCTCGTGCGCGAGTACATGAAGTCTGATGGGCGCGGCGATTATTTCGCGTTTGACGCGCGCGTCACCGTGCCCACGCACAGCGGCGAAATTCAAATGGCAGTGAAATATCCGGCAGGCGAAATTCCACTGGCGGAACAGCCGCCCCACGATTTGCGCTGGGGAGAGTTCGGCGATGAAGAAGAGGACGCGGCAGATCCCATGCCGTTTTTCGACCGCCGCAGCATGGAAGCCGTGATGCGAGGCAAACTGCGCGAAATGGGCGCAGCGGAAGGAACGCGCGACGCGGATGTGGAGCGCGCACAGGAATTGATGGATCGCGCCTTTGCATCGGACAATCCCGCCAAACGCATCACGCTCGCGCACGACGCGCTGGTAATTTCCGAGAACTGCGCGGACGCGTACGTGCTGCTCGCGGAGGAAGAAGCAGACACGGTCAGCCGCGCGCTCGAATTGTATCAGCAAGGCGTTGCCGCGGGCGAACGCGCGTTGGGTGATCAATTTGAGGAATATGTCGGTCACTTTTGGGGCGTGCTGGAAACGCGTCCATACATGCGCGCTCGCCTGGGCTTGGCAAACATGCTGAACCGGATGAATCGCCGGGACGAGGCGCTGGCGCACTATCGCGAGATGCTGCGGTTGAATCCGAACGACAATCAAGGCATCCGCGATATCATTCTGGAATTGCTTCTGCAGCTCCAACGGGATGATGAGGCGCGCGAATTGCTCACGCAATACAAAGATGATTGGACGGCGGTGTGGTTGTACTCGCGCGCGCTCTTACTTTTCCGCCAAAAGGGCGCGTCAGCGCACGCGAACAAGGCGCTCGCGGACGCGCTCGCAGAGAATCCATTTGCGCCGGATTACCTGACTGAACGCAAGCGTATACCAAATCGTTTGCCGGAGATGGTCGGTTGGGGTGAAGAAAGCGAAGCGATCGCGTACGCTGCCGACCATTTGAATCATTGGCGCGTTACGCCGGGCGCGGGGGAATGGCTTGTAGCGCAGAGTCAAACACGGCGCAAACCGGCTCATCGCCCTTCGTCGCGTCGAAGAAAAAGAAGCAGATTGCCACGGTAGAGAAAAATAACGGGAAGGGTTCACAATTTGAGAGATGCCTGCTTGCTGATAAGCAGACGGATTTCTTCCACGAACTTTTTCGCGAACTTGACACCTTGCTCTGCTTCTTGTTTGGAAACCAAGCCCGCCATCTCGTAGATCACACGGTGCCGTTTGCGGCGCATTTGATCGAATAGCACAATCTGGCTCGAGTATTTCTTGCCCAACGTCTCCTCGACGAACTGCACGACGGTTGCGTGTTGCTCGCCACCGCGCGGGCGATAGCCGTGAGCAAGCACGAGCGCACGCGCGGCTTGCAATACCGCGTTGTACGCAATCGTGTATGCCCAATCGTGATCGTCAGGCAGATTGCGCTCAGCGGCGGCGAGATCCCGCGCGGCGACTTGCAGCAGTTTCAGGATTTCTTCGGGTCGCGCCTTGTAGGGCTTGATGCGTCCTTGTTGTACGAGTTGCTCGTAGGGCATCCTCATCTCCAATCAGCATAATTTTCGGACTGGCTAGCACATTGGCAATGAACGGCTCGCGCTGCGCGCAGCGTGCGCTCCATTCGTCCGGAGCGTAGGCGATATAGTTCACCGCGCGTCCCAGTTCCTTCTCCAGACGCGCGATGATGGGCGCGAGACGATTCAAGTCCACTTGCCCAATGATCATCAGGTCAAGATCAGACTGACGGTCCATATCCCCCGCGGCAAACGAGCCGTAAATGAATGCCGCGTCAATCGGTCCGAGATCATCCAATGCTTTGCGAATGTGATCGCCCGCGCCAGTTGTTTTGAGGATTATACTCCGCAATTCGGAAAGGATCGGCAAGCGCGGGTTGAGGTGGTACGCCTTGGTGTTTGCGGAAGATTCGCTCAATAACACGCCCGCGCGTTCCAGGTTATTCAGTTCTTTCCACACCGCGTTGTAATGCGCCTGGACGGTTTGTGTGAGCGCGCTGGCGTGGAACGAGGTCTCTGGATTCATAAGAAAAATGGTCAGCAGACGAACGCGCACGCGCGAGGAAAAGAGAGCTTGTAACACAATCGCCTCCACCGTATCTATCACTTTTGTTGGTAATGATACCACTAATAGTGGTAGAGGTCAAGTTGCCTTCATCTGCGTCAGCGGTGAAGAATCCTCGCGGGTTGTGCGAGCATGAGATTGAACCAACGAGCGTTGTGTAGCACCGCACAGATCCTGGGCGCAAAAAACCAACTGACTTCTTGCGTCCAGAA
>VGOB01000007.1 GCA_016865935.1 Chloroflexota bacterium
TCGGGATGGTCTCTGTATACCCGATAAGGACTAACCCCGTCAAGTCCTTAAGTTTACGGATATGTGGTTGGTGGATACTGAGTCAACCATTTGTCATGCTCAGCGGGGTGATCCTACTTGGACCGTTGGTTTTCCTGATCTGGTATGCAACCCGGGGATGGCCTTCGTCTTCCCAAGTGCGTGAGCCCCGGGTCGATATTTGCGATGATGATCAGGTCAGTATCCTCACAGCAGAACTACCCGGCGTTGACGAGGAAGAAATCCTGGTCAACGTCGAAGAAGGGTTTATTGTTTCACTGGAAACCACAGGCGAACGCAAGTACGCGACGACGATTCCGTTGTCTGAATCAGTGATCGCCGCAACGTTGCAGAAGACGCTCCGAAACGGAGTACTGGAACTGCGCTTACAGAAAGCGTGACTTGTGATGGCTGGAGCGACAACGCGCGACCGAAACGCGCAGCGCCTCAAGTGTGACCGAAAGAAGCGGCTTCGTCAGAGTTTGGAGCGATTGGCGCAACGGTTCCATTTTCGGCTTGCGCGGAGGACTGAGCAACTGCCTCCCTCCATCGGCGTCGTGCTGATTGTTCAAGTGAATGGATGGAATGGTGAGTCGCTTGTGCCACTCTTGCGCTCGGTGGGGTACACGGCGCGGATCGCTGAAGACGGCGACGCGGCATTGGAAATATTGAAAGACGCGCATCCACTTGCGATCATCGTCGGCGGCGCGGCTAACCTCAACCTCTACTGCACTCTCCGTCGCGCCGCGAGGATTCCTATTCTCGCTCTCGTACCCGAGTCGGATCGAGACCGCGCCCTATCTGCATTTGCTGTTGGAGTGGACGATTACCAATCCAGTCCGATCGGCTCGCGCGAGATCGTCACGCGCGTAGGCGCGTTGCTGCGATCCATCCACCGAAAGTCCCCGTCCATCCAGACGTCTTTGTGAGCAGAAGTCCTCCTCTGCTCTATCGTGTCCTCTCCACAAAATCCCCACGACAATTTCATCAAATCTTTACAAGTTCGTGCTATGCTGACATCGTCCGAACCGAATTGCAGTTGAGGAGAATTTCCATGTCCCGTTCCAAACGCAAGTCTCGCCGTTTTTTCTGGCTCATAGCTATCGTATTGGCTATGCTCGCAATCGCTAGTGGCATCTACTTTTACCAGGCGAACGTGATTCTAGCTACTGCCAAAGCCGCGGCGGCGAATACGGTCAAGACCGCTAGGGTCAAGAAAGGCGATATTACGATCACGGCGACTGGCACGGCGACCTTGGTTCCCGTCACCCAGGTTGGATTGGCTTTTCGATCGGGTGGACAAATCGTCGAACTGCGCGCGCAAGCGGGCGATGCGATCAAAACGGGACAGACGCTGGCGAAACTGGATACGACGCAATTGGATTTGCAGCTTGCACAAGCCGAGGCGAATCTCGCGCTCGCGCAATCGAAATTGAGTCAGGTGCAGAAAGGCGGTACGATTTCCGCAATTACCGCCGCGCAAGCGAATCTTAACTCGGCGAATGCGGCGTATGATAAACTCTTGCATCCTGATCCGAACGATGTGACGATGGCGAAGAGCGATGTGGAGATGGCGAAAGCCGCGGTGGATCAAGCGCAAGCCGCCTACGACAAAATTGGTGGAACGTCGAATCCGAGCATCAGCATGACGTCGCAGTCACTGCAATTGCAGAACGCGACGCTCGCATACCAGAAAGCCGTCGCGGCGTACAACACGAAACTGACTCCCACCGACGCGCAGTTGAAAGCGGCGCAAGCGCAGATTCAGCAAGCCAAGGATGCCCTTGCGCGCTTGTCGCCGACGGACGACGACATCGCACAGCAACAAGCGAATGTGGATGCAGCGCGCGCCGCGCGCGATTTGGCAGAGCAGCGTCTCATCGAGGCGGTGCTGATCGCGCCGTTCGGCGGTACGATTACGGATGTCAAAGCGGCGGTGGGACAAGTTGTCGGCACCACATCTATTATGACGCTGATGGACGTTAGCAAAGCCTGGGTTCAAATTGCGATTGACGAAACCGATTCGAGCAAAGCCGCGCTCAGCTACCCCGTGGACGTGACCTTCGATGCGCTGCCCGATCAAACGTTTTCTGGATCTATTGTGCAGGTCAGCCCATCTGTCGTCATGGTCAATGGTGTTTCGACCTTGTATGTTGTCGCCGAACTAAAAGATCCTTCACCGTCGTTAAGGGTCGGCATGAATGGCAGCGCCAAAGTGACTGCCGCGGTGGCGAAGCAAGTCCTCACCATCCCAGTGGAAGCGGTGCGTCAGATGGGGGCGAATCAATATGCGGTGTTTGTCGTGGATGCCAAGCAGCAACTAACGTTGCGTCCCGTCGAGATTGGGCTGAAGGGCACATCGCTCGTCGAGATCAAGAGTGGTTTGCAAGTGGGCGAGACCGTGAGCACGGGCACGGTCGCTACCCAGTAGGAATTGTCAGGCAATGTCATCTTCCCTCATTCAAACCGAAAACCTCGTCAAGACTTACGATACGGGCGAAGTGCCGTTGCGCGCACTCGATGGTGTGTCGCTCGACATTGCGCGTGGAGAATTTCTTGCGATCATGGGACACTCGGGCTCAGGCAAATCAACATTGATGAATGTGCTGGGTGCACTGGATCGTCCGACCGCAGGACGCTATCTCTTGGAAGGCGAAGAAGTTGGCGAGATGGACGTGGAAGAACTCGCCGACCTGCGGAATCGGCGCATCGGGTTCATCTTCCAAAGTTTCAATCTGCTCCCGCGTCTGAGCGCGCTGCAAAACGTGATGCTGCCGATCCGCTACCGCGTCGGCAATCGAATCGGCGGAGAGGAGCGCGAAGAAGCGTCCATTGCCGCGCTGGAATCGGTTGGACTGGGAGAGCGTCTCCATCATCGCCCCAATCAACTTTCGGGTGGGCAGCAACAACGCGTCGCGATTGCGCGTGCCCTGGTGAACCAACCCGCGCTACTCCTGGCAGACGAACCGACAGGCAATCTGGACAGCAAATCGAGCGAAGAGATTATGGGTATTTTGCATACACTGAATCGGCAAGGTGTCACTATCGTCATGGTTACGCACGAGTCCGATGTTGCGAATCACGCGGGTCGCATCATCCACATGAAAGACGGCAAAATCATCTCCGATGGCCAAAATGGCAAGATGAGCCAGGAGCGCGCACAATGACGCTCATTGAAGTGATTGGCCTGGCGTGGGAAGGTCTTGTTCTCAACAAGTTGCGTTCGTTTCTGACGACGCTCGGCGTCATTATCGGCGTCGCCGCCGTTATCCTGATGATTGCGATCAGCGCGGGCGCGGAAGCCGCCATTGCCGATCAGATCAACGCGCTGGGCGCGAACCTGATTATCGTCACTGCAGCGCGCGGCGTCCCGGGTCGTCCACCTACTCTAGTTTACGACGATGCCTTGGCGATAGGGCGGACGGTCAAGGGTATCACAGGGGTCGCGGCAGAACAAAACCTCGCTGACCAGTTGATCAAGTGGGGCAACGTCAGTTTCACCACCCCCGCGCTGGGCACTACGCCTGATTTTCCGGTAGTGCGTGGTGCGCCATTGGGTGTGGCTCACTTTTTCACGCAAGCCGACTTGGATCGCAAGAACAAGGTGATCGTCCTCGGATCCAAAGTGGCTCAAGACCTCTTTGGAGAGGTCAGCCCCGTGGATCAAGAAGTCGTGTTCGGCACGACGCGCCTGACGGTCATTGGCGTGATGGCGCCGAAAGGTAAGGTAGCAGATACCGATTATGACGACCGTGTCTACATTCCGTTGACCGTATTGTATCAGCGTTTTCTCGCGAACCCAATGATGAATAACCGCGTCCGCACGGTTTACGCGCAAGCGACGAGCCGCGAAACGATGGACAGCGCGATCAGTCAAATCAAATCGGTTTTGGCGCAACAACATGGCGTGACGCTTGCTAATCCTGATTTCATCGTTCAGACCCAAGAAGACATTATCCAGACTCAGCAGGCGACGACCGAAACTTTCCGCACGTTGTTGGGGTGGGTTGCCGCGGTGTCACTGCTCGTCGGCGGCATCGGCATCATGAACATCATGCTCGTCTCGGTCACCGAGCGAACACGTGAGATCGGCGTGCGCGTCTCCATCGGCGCGCGCCCGCAGGATGTGCGGAGGCAATTTTTGTTGGAGGCGATGATTCTGTCGCTCTTCGGCGGGCTGATCGGCGTGATCGCAGGCGTTGGCGGCGCATGGTTGTTCGACGAGATGGGTGCAATGCGAACGGTCCTCGTGCCTTGGTCGCTTGGGCTTGCGTTTGTCGCTTCTGCGGTCGTTGGAATCTTCTTCGGCTATTTTCCTGCGACCAAGGCGGCAAACTTGGACCCCATCGAAGCATTGCGACACGAATAGAAAAAATCTTGACAGGAGGATTTCGATGAATCACCAACGCGTTTTCGGACTAACCATTCTGGCGGGACTGGTCGCGGTCTTGGCGGCTTGCAGCAGCGCTGCGCCAACGACCCCTGCCCAGGTTTCTGGATTGGACACCAATTATGCGAACGCGCTGAATGCGCGTAGCCTACTTTTGCTGGGCATAGTTCGATTGGAAGAAGGAAGCGGTCCCGTCTTGACCAAAGAACAAGCCACAACGTTGATTCCGCTGTGGCAGGCGTCCAAGTCGCTCATGGGGAGCGGCACGGCATCACAAGCGGAGATTGATGCCATCACCAACCAAATCCAGGGAGTGTTGACGTCCGAACAAATCAAGACCGTCAACGCCCTGCATTTGACTCAAGCCGATATGCAAGCATTCAATCAGACAATTGGCGTGTCTGCGCCGAGTGGTGTTCCAAGCGGTGGCGTGCCAGGGCAGGGACAAACGTTGAGCCCGGCCGAGCGCGCGACGCGCCAGGCGCAAATGGGTGGAACAGGTGGAAACACCGCAAGCATTGATTACCTGATTGGAATTCTACAGAGAAAAGCGGCAAAGTGAGCGGACCAACACTCGCACAAAATCCCTATCGCTTACTCATCAAATCTTTACACGTGTGTGATAGAGTGAAGGTGGGTTCTGGGACACAGAACCAACATCAAGCGTAAGGAGGTGAGTCAAATGGTTAGAAAGGTAGTAATGGTCGCGGGCGCGCTCGTGGTCGTGACCATGTTGGGACTGTTCACCGTGGGCACCGCGTCTGCCCAGGGTCCAACGCCAACGCCCCCGACTCCTTGGGGGCATGCCTGGAATGGCATCTGCAACGGCTACACCGTCGTGTCGGACGCAATCAGCAAACTGCTCGGCATGACGCCGCAACAAATCTACGACGCGCGTGCGTCAGGCAAAACGTTGTCCGACCTCGCCAAATCCAAAGGCGTCACCGATCAGAAACTGATTGACGCGATGCTCGCAGGTCAAAAGACTGTGATTGACCAAGCCGTCAAGGATGGGCGGATGACCCAGGCGCAGGCAGACTGGATGGTGTCGAAGATGAAAGCGATGGCACCCTTCAAACTGACGAATCCGTTTGGACCTGGAATGCGCGGCGGTGGGCATGGCCCCTGGGGAGCGACCCCTCCCCCAGCCACCAAGTAGCACGGCACAGTGACAACTGCTGTTTCCGTCGAGGAGAGCGAGGTTCTTGCCTCGCTTTCCTCACATCGCTTGGAAAAATCATCCACAAGCCAGTATTTTTGACTCCACGCTGACGTTGCAATACCATGAAGACATGAAAAGTATTCTCTGGCTGTACTCGATAGTGAGTTGGATAGATGTCTTTGCCGAACAAAAAGATTCTCGTCGTAGATGACGACCACAAAATTGTTGACCTCGCCAAAATGTATCTGGAGAAGGATGGATACCGCGTGATCGCGGCATACGACGGACGCACCGCGCTCGAACTGGCGCGCCGCGAGCACCCTGCGCTTATCGTCCTGGATTTGCTCTTGCCTGAAATGGATGGGCGTGATGTGTGCCGTACCTTGCGCGCCAAATCCAATGTGCCCATCATCATGCTCACCGCGCGGACGGAAGACACGGATAAACTGGTGGGACTGGAAATCGGCGCAGACGACTATATCACCAAGCCGTGCAACTTTCGCGAGCTGGTCGCACGCGTGCGCGCGGTCTTGCGGCGAACTTATGCGCACGAGGATGAGCCGACGGCAACGATTGCGCTTGGCGACCTGACAATTGATTTTTCCGCGCACGAAGCGCGCATCGCGGATGGCGTGATGGAGTTGACGCCCGCTGAATTCGAGTTGCTCGCTTTCTTCGCGCGATCCCCTGGACGCACGTGGACGCGTCCTCAAATCCTCGACCACGTGTTTGGCGAAGCGTACGAAGGTTACGAGCGTTCCGTGGATGTGCATGTGAAAAATCTCCGCCGCAAAATCGAACTCGATCCGCAGAACCCACGCTACATCCAGACGGTTTTCGGCGTCGGCTACAAATTCAGGAGGCGCGACAATGCGGATTAGTTTGCAGTGGCGATTGCTGGCAGCGTTCGTCGCGGTTGTCCTGATTGCCGTTGCCGTAGTCGCGGTGGTCAGTACCCAAAGTACGGCGACAGAGTTCGGTGTTTTCGTTGCACACAGCAGGCGAATGCAACGTCGTCCCCTCGTCATGATGCTGGCGCAATACTACGCTCAGAACCAAACGTGGGCTGGCGCGCAGAATTTGATTGGAACCAATGTGGGATGGATAGCAGACCGCGTGGTGGTCGTAGACGCGCAGAATATCGTGGTCGCCGATTCTGCAAACACGCTGATTGGGCAACTGTTCGCGCCAAGCTCTGCCGACACGCAGATGGAGATTCAGTCGGCGGGCCAAGTGGTTGGGCGGATGTACTTGAACCCGTCACCTGAAGGCGCGCAACTGAACACCGACTTTGTGCAGGCGACGACTCGCGGAATTGTGTTGGCGGGACTCGCCGCGAGCGTCGTCGCCGCGGTGTTAAGTTTCTTTGTTGCGCGTCGAATCACCGCGCCCGTGTGCGCGCTCACCACAGCGACGCGGCGCATGGCGCACGGCGATTTGAGCCAGCGCGTCAAGGTCGCGTCGTCGGACGAAATCGGCGAACTGGGCGACGCGTTCAACACGATGGCGTCCAGTCTCGCGCGCACCGACCAATTGCGCCGCAATCTCGTCGCGGATGTCGCGCACGAACTGCGGACGCCGCTCACGAGCGTGCTCGGTTCGCTGGAGGCGCTGCGCGATGGCGTCGCCGAACCAAATCACGCGTTCATCGAGTCGGCTTACGAAGAGGGATTATTACTCAAACGTCTCGTCAGCGATTTGCAGGAACTCTCGCTCGCCGAGGCGGGGCAAGTCCAACTTGATCGCCAACCGATTGCGTTGCTGGAGATTGTAGAGGGTGCGGTGCGTGCGGTGGCAGCAGAAGCTCAAGCAAAGGAAATCGCGATTCATACTGCCGTGCCGTCTGACCTCATTGTGGATGTGGACATGGCGCGCATTGGGCAAGTGTTGCGGAATTTGCTCGCGAACGCGATTGCGTTCACACCTGCACACGGGAAAATCGAAATCTCCGCGCATTCTATGGACAAATGGGTGCAGGGTTCAGTCGCCGACACGGGCGTTGGCATCGCGGCGGAAGACTTGCCTTTCGTCTTCGAACGGTTCTATCGCGCGGACAAATCGCGTACCCGTGCAACAGGCGGCGCAGGACTGGGCTTGGCAATCGCGAAGCAGTGGGTTGAAGCGCACGGAGGCAAGATCAAAGTCGAGAGCGAGCCAGGACGCGGCACGACTTTTACTTTTTCCTTGCCGCAAGCCCAAAAGAAATGACTTGATTGTCCATGATTCCACGCACAGCGCGCATACTTTTCGCGGCACTGCAAAAATATTCTAGCGACAGCGGGGCGATTTACGCGGCGGCGATTGCGTACGCCGCGCTTGCCGCTGTCTTTCCATTGCTCTTGATCCTGTTTGTCCTCATCAGCCCATTTGTCCAACCGCCCAGAGACATTGAGCATATGATGAGCCGTTTTCTCAATTTCCCCGGCATAGGTGACTTTCTCAGCCGTAATGTCGTCGCGGTGTACGAGCAACGCACGGCTTTAAGCATAACGGGCGTACTCGGTTTGGTGCTGGGCGCGAGCAGTGTGTTCGCTGCATTGGAAAGTGCACTGAATCGCGTGTGGGGAGTACACAGGCGCGGTTGGATCAAAGGGCGCGCGGCGGTGTTTCTCGCCCCGGCTATCTTTGCGCTGGTACTCTTGACGCTTCTCGTTGCCATCATGTTTGGGTTACGTTCTTTGCGTGATTCGCCGCTCGGCGCGACTTTACCACTGCCCTACGGCCCATCACTCTTGGGAGTCGTCGCGCCGCCGCTCGTCAACCTGGTGCTCTTTTTCACGGCGTACAAATTTCTGCCGCATATGCAAGTGCCAGCACGCGCGGCATTGGCGGGGGCGCTCGTCGCGATGATCCTGGCGGAGATTGCAATTGGCGCGCTGGCATGGTATCTTGACTCGATTGCAGACTATAGTCGGATCTATAACACGGCGGGCGCAGTCTTTGCCTTGCTCACGTGGCTGTACGCGCTTGCGACGGTTTTCCTTTTCGGCGCAGAGGTCAGCGCCACATGCGATTACGAATTCAAAGAGCGATGAGGTGAAGCCCAGGGGCAGAGATGGATAGCAGCATCTCTGCAAGTGGCTCTCTATCGCACGCGGGGCTTGGGATATGCTCGCGCCACATCGCCAGTGCGAGATTCCCACATTTGACAAAAAGCCGCAAACGGCATAATATCTTATTCGGAATATCGAATAAGGTATATATCATGGTAGAGCTAGATTGGATTGAGCGGAGCGCCGGCGTGGCGCAAGCACTGGCACACCCTGCGCGTCTGCAAATCTTGGAAATGTTGCGAAACGAGGGCGCGTACGTCATGCACTTGACAACAGCGCTAAGGCGTCCACAAGCCAACATCTCGCAACATCTGGCGGTTTTACGGGATGCGGGTCTAGTCGTGGACGAGCGCGAGGGGATGACAGTCGTTTATCGGGTGCGCGATCCACGGGTTTTCGAATTGGTCGATCAGCTCAAGACGATGACACATCCATCGGCGCGGCGACACAAATTCGATGTGGCGGATCAGCGGTGTGTGCAGCGAGGCGGGCGTTGCCATGGCTGCCATTGTCCACGGTGCTCCGGAAAATAGCGGCGTCTTTTTTTACTCTAGATTATTCGCCAAGTCGCATAAGGTTGAATGCGAAATTAGCGGGCGCACAAGAATCTGTACCTTCCAGGCATGAGGCAAGCCAGGTTGAACGCTCATGCCCAATTCATAAGGTAAAACGAGGTGAAACACATGTGCGGACAAGGTCATCAGCACCACGGTGATCACGACGAGTGTGGCTGTCATGCGGGCAGACACCGAGAGCATCACGGAGGGTGCGAGTGTGGTTGCCAGCAAGAGCCGGAGTGCGAATGCGGCTGCCACGAAGAGGGCGTGTGCTCGTGCGAGTGTCATTGCGGCGGTCATCGTTCCGAAATTCGTTTTGAGCGACGGTACGTGACACGTGCGGAACGCATCGCGCAATTGGAAGCGTACTTGAAGGACTTGCAAGCCGAAGCCAAGGGCGTCGAAGAACGACTCGCCGAAATGAAAGCGGCGAGCGCGTGAGCGGAGTGAATGGGCGATGGACTGATGCCGGTGCATCGCGCATTCCTGTTGTGTACCAATGAATGAATCCCCAACCCTGCTCGCCGTCTTTGCTCATCCCGACGACGAATCATTCCGACCGGGCGGAACACTGGCGTTGCTCGCGCGGCGCGGTGTACGCGTCCACTTGTTGACTGCGACACACGGCGAAGCGGGCTCCTGTGGCGACCCGCCCTTGTGTTCGGTCAAAGAACTGCCTGCCGTTCGGGAAGGCGAGTTGCGCTGCGCTTGCGCTATCCTCGGAATTGAACCGCCGCGCCTACTCGATTATTGCGACGGACACTTGAGCGAAACTGATCTCGATCCGCTCATCATGCAGATTTGTCAAGCCATGAGCGCGACGCGCCCGCAAGTGGTATTAACGTTTGGTCCGGATGGGTTGTCAGGACATCCCGACCACATCGCCATCGGGGAGTGTGCTTTGAAGGCATTTCACCGCGTCGAGCAAGTTGCCGCCTTGTACACCGTTGCCGTGCCGCAGTCGTTGGCGACACGGCTAGGAATGACACAGGTCCGCGCCATTCCCGACGGGGAAATCGCATTGACCGTAGATGTATCCGCAGTCTGGGACGTGAAACTCGCGGCGATTCGCTGCCACGCGACCCAGTTGAGTTCTTCGCCGCTGATGCGCGCGCCCATCGAACGGCAAAAGTTGTTCTTCGGCACGGAATACTTCGCGCGGTACGCGGTGCGACACTCTGAAAATGATTTTCTCGATAAGCTGTTTCAAGGACAAGGTAGATGATGAATGCGATCCAAGTATCCGAATTGACCAAGGTTTACCAGACCGCCAAAAATCAGCCCCCCCTGCACGCGGTGGACAACATCAATTTCACTGTGCACGCAGGCGAAGTGTTTGGCTTTCTGGGACCGAACGGTGCAGGCAAGACGACGACGATGCGGATGCTCACCGGCCTCGTGCGTCCGACAGCGGGTAACGCGTCCGTGCTGGGATTGGATTTGGCGACCGCCATCACGCGGATCAAAAAACAAATTGGCGTCGTGCCTGAGATGTCGAATTTGTACGATGAGTTGTCGGCGTTCGACAACCTGGTGTTTGCGATGCAACTCTACGGCGTGCCGCGCGCCCAACGCCAAACGCGCGCCGAAGAATTACTTGCGCGCTTTCGCCTGAGCGAAAAACGTGACGCGCCTTTCGCGAAACTCTCGCGCGGGATGAAGCGCGCACTGACAATTGCCGCCGCGCTCGCGCATCGTCCGCCGCTGATTTTCCTCGATGAACCGACGACGGGCTTGGATGTGATGAGCGCGCGCAACTTGCGCCAGATGATCGCGGGATTGCGCAAGGAAGGCGTCACCGTTTTTCTGACGACGCACTATCTCGAAGAAGCGGAACGCTTGTGCGACCGCATCGCGATCATCGTCAAAGGACGCATCGTCGCGCTCGACACAGTGGAAAACTTGAAATCCGCCGCGCAAACCAAAACGCTGGTCGAGTTGACCCTCGCCGATGCGAACAATTGCATCGAAACGCGGCCCATCGAGGGTGAGACGGTCGAAGCGGCAGCGCGCGCCGCGCTCGCGCAAACGGACGGACGGCGTGTGCTCGCGATCAACACGCTGCGTCCGACGCTCGAAGATGTGTTCGTCAAACTGACCGGCTTGAAGGCGGATGTGATGCTCATCGAAAAAGGTGGCAAGGGAGGCGGCAATGCTGGCGGATGACTTGCGCGGAATGTTTTACATCGGACTGAAAGACTTGCGCGCGTACTACTTCAAGCCACCCAACATCAGTTGGGGGATTCTGTTTCCGTTCGCGTTCATTCTCGCGTTTGCAATTCGCAACCCAGGCGATTTGCGCGCGCTCGTGCCAGGACTACTTGCGCTGACCCTGCTCTTTGGCACGAGTTCGATGGAAGCCATCGTCATCGTGTTCGAGCGGCGGATTGGCGCGCTGGAACGCTTGTTGCTTGCGCCGATTCGCTTGCCCGCGCTCTTGGCTGGCAAGTTGCTCGGCGGAATGATTTTTGGATTGACGATCACGCTGATCGTGCTCGTCATCGCGCTCGTCGTCTTTGGCGCGGCGAGCGTCAACTGGGTCTTGCTTGCTCTCGCGATTCTGCTCTCGGCGGCGGCATTCTCCGCGCTCGGCGCGTTCGTCTCGGTCGCGGTGACCGAGGTTTTTGAAGCGCAGACGCTCGCCAACTTCATTCGCTTTCCGATGATGTTTCTCGGCGGCGTGTTCGTGCCAGTGGATTCGATGCCAATCGCGTTGCAAGTGATCGCGCGGTGCTTGCCATTGACTTATGCCATCGAAGCATTGCGCGTCGCGCTGAATGGTAGCGCGTGGACGGACGCCGCGTTTGATTTGCTCGCATTGACAGGATTCGCCGTGGTCTTGTTCGCACTGGCAACACGCGTGATGAGACGCTGGGTCGAATAGAAGGCGTTGGCTTGTGATTTTGAAATATGCTACCGTTATGCTATAATTGGCATAACGGTAGCATGTTTTTTGTTTTCCGTTAGAATGATCCCCTTGAGGCATTCAAATGAAAAGCACCGGCAAGATCATCAAACGTGCGACACGCTCGCCAACTACCCAAACACGCCACGCTGCGTTTTCACCGCGCTGCAAAGTCTGGCTCGAACTGGATGGCAAGGTCGCGCTCTCCGCCTGGCGCGTTGAACTGCTTGAGCTCATCGAAGAAACCGGATCCCTGACACTGGCAGCCAAGCATCTGCAAGTCCCCTACCGCACAGCGTGGTACAAACTGAAAGACATTGAGGAATGTTTGGGTCTCAAATTAGTCGTGACGGAGAGCGGTGGGTTGAAAGGCGGCGGAAGCCATTTGACACCCGAGGCGCAACAAATCATTGCGCGCTTTCGTCGCGTGACCGCTGGCGTCAGTCAGATGGTTGAGGAACGGTTCCGTAAGCAATTCGAGGATGTCCGATTCACCCAATCACCTAATCACCAGGAGGATAAGCGATGAAATACAAATCGTTCGAGTTCAACTTGCGGGAACTGGCTGGTTCCATGGGCGATTTCGGGACGCTCTTTCCCCTTGCGATCGGCTATATTGCCGTCAACGGACTTAACCCCGCTGGGTTTCTGGTGATGATGGGCGTGGCGAACATTGTCACCGATGTAGTGTATCGACTGCCGATGCCTATCGAGCCGATGAAGGTGCTCGCGGTCGTGGCGATTGCCCAGGGTTGGTCTCCTTCCATGGTTTATGCCTCCGGGTTTGGCATGGGCATCATCTGGTTGATCTTTGCGGCAACCAACTTGGTCGGTTGGATCGCGAAGATCACACCCAAGTCGGTGATCTGGGGCATTCAAGTCACCTTGGGCGTGCTTCTTGCCATCGAGGCGCTCAAAATGCTTTCGACGGGATGGCTTTGGGGTGTCGTCTCCATTGTTATCGTACTAACGCTGCGTTCAAGTCGCTATACGCCTGCTCCCATCGTGCTCGTGCTGCTTGGATTGGCAATCACATTTTTCAACGGCGATTTGCAGAAGGTCAGTGCTCCAACTCTGAGTTTTCCGCCGCTCACCGGTTTCAAGCTTGATGAAGTCTGGCAGACTCTATTGCTCGCTGGGTTCGCGCAGATTCCCCTCACAGTGACGAATGCCACGATTGCAACTGCTGCCTTGATTAAAACCTACTGGCCCGAGAAACCCGTGAGCGAAAGACGACTCTCGCTGAATCAAGGTCTCATGAACTTGGTCTTGCCCTTCTTCGGCGGCATGCCCATGTGCCATGGTGCGGGCGGCTTGGTGGGACAGTACTATTTTGGCGCGCGCACCGGCGGCGCCAACATCCTTGAAGGAATGATCGAAATCTCCCTGGGGTTATTTCTGGCGACCTCCGTGGCTGGGTTATTTAGCATTTTCCCAGTTCCCATCGTTGGTGCCATGATGTTGTTTGTCGGGATCGAACTCACCAAATTCGCGACGAAGATTCGCCCGAACAAAGACTTGGTGCCTCTCGGCGCCACCGTGGTCGTTTCCTTGCTCAGCAATATGGCGCTTGGTTTTGTGGCGGGGCTGGGCGTCTATTACGGGATCCGTTACCTGGTTCGACGCAGTGGTCGTTGTGCGTGCCATGCGTGCCATCAGCCCGCCATGATCAGCGCCTGACCCAATCACCGCACCATAACGTCTAAGCCACATCCCTGATGACGGTACTCATTCGCTTTTCCTCTTCTCCCGGCTACACTTGAGGGCTTGTGTACATTCTGGAAAGCAAGGTACGCTCGCGAAAAGGGGCTACATGGAGTGAAACATGGTATCCTTGATCCAACTGGCATTGACGTTTCTGAAAATCGGTGCGCTTGGTTTTGGCGGACCGTTCTCATTGCTCGCCATCATGCAGAAAGAAGTTGTTGAACGGCGCAAGTGGCTGACCACGGAAGATTTCACGCAAAGTATTGGCATCGGCACGATGACACCAGGTCCCATCTTCTTCGCCGCGGCGATTTTCGTCGGTTATCGCCTGCGCGGGATCCCTGGTGCGGTCATCTGTGGACTCGGTACGTTGCTGCCCAGTTTCATCCTCGCGGTGCTCATTGCGGCGCTCTATGTCGAGGTGGAATCCAGTCTCCTGGTCATGGGAACGGTGCACGGCATTGCCGCGGGCGTCGTTGGTCTATTTCTTAGCGTCGTGCTGAAAACAGGGCGCGCGACGGCGAAAGATGTGCGGAGCACCGCCTGGATCGTCATCGCTTTCATCGCATTGGCAATACTCAAAGTTGATCCACTCCTGTTGATCGTCATCGCGGGCATAGCAGGTGCATGGTTGTTGCGCCCCATGCCCAAAATCCAGGCGGCGGAGAAATGACCGATATGCTGTGGGAATTTTTTCTAATCACGCTCAAGATCGGCGCGTTGGCTTTCGGCGGCGGCTATGCGATGATTACGCCGCTGCACTATGACTTGGTCACCCATTACGGTTGGCTCACGGAAACCGAATTCAGCAGCGCGGTCGCGGTGGGACAGATCACGCCCGGTCCATTAATGATCATGGTGGCGTTCATGGGCTATAAAGTCGCGGGCTTGCCAGGCGCGACGTTGGGCACGATCGGATTGTTCCTGCCATCGGCATTGATCGTCCTCGCCATCGCGGGCTCGTATTTGCGATTCAAGGACGCGCCAATCGTTCAGGGCGCGATGCGCGGCGTCAGTCTCGCCGTGATTGGGTTGCTCGCGGCAGTGGTGATTGAATTGGGGCGCGGTGCGCTTTCAACTCCTCTGGACGTATTGATTGGCATTGCGGCATTCGTTGCGGCAGGTCCGCTCAAACGCGATCCGATTGCGGTGCTGCTTGGTGCAGGGCTAATTGGATTGGTGCACTATCTTATCGTTGGCGGCTGAGCAACCGCAGTCATTGTCTCTGTCAAACACTAGCGTAACTTTTGCGCAACCAGAACCGGATTCGTTAAATCAGTTGCAATTCTGCACGACTTGGTTGCCTGAGATCGTTGTCCCAGAGGCGAGAAAAGCAACCTGTTCGAAGCAGATGACTCAGCGTGGTAATTACGTGCCTCTGGGTCAATAGGCAGATCGCCGCGAAGCATGCAAAATTGCAAGTCAAACAACGATTTGCCCTGTGATTGTGCAAAACCTACGCTAGAATTCCTCCATCTTGCATTTATCGCAGTCTGCGGAATTGCTGGATGGATTACCATGATCGTCAAGCCGAGTCGAAGATTCAAACTCGCCGTTCCGAAAAGGATCTGGCGAGTTTGTGTTTGATGTGATCGTGCCAAACCCTCACAAATTGCCTATTGCTTCTTCACAACTCCTCCATATCTTTGCGTTATGATTCAACCAAGATAACCTACACACGGAGGATAATATGTTGAAAAAAATCGTGGTTGCAGTTTTGATTGTTGGGCTAGTCGCGATTGTAGGAGTAGGCATGGCGATGCGGTTCTTCGTGCCAATTCCCACGAGCGCGAATAATCCGCCGAATACCGCGAACGTATCGGGCACGGGAAGTCAATTTCGTGGGGGTGGCCAAGGGCAAGGCCAAGGCGTTGCCGCGCAAGGTGTTCAATGGGCAACTTTGCAGGGCAATGTGATTGCTATAAATCAATCCGCGATGACCGTCCAAACTTCAAACGGTGAGAAAGTGATTATCGAAAATCGCCCCTGGTCGTTTGCGCTCGAACAGGGATTTACCGCCAAAATCGGGGATCAACTCAAGATGAACGGTTTCTACCAGAACGGCCTCTTCGAAATCGGTCAGATGCAGAACCTGACGAATGGTTCGGCGATCCAAGTCCGCGATCAATCCGGGCGACCGGGTTGGGCTGGACGCGGCAATAACGGCGAACGCGGTTTCAACACGAATGGGACCAACTAAAGCGACGGTTGATGAGGATCGGCGGAATTCTTCTTGCAGGGGAATGAGAATGCCGCCGATTTACAAACGAAACAGATTCTGCTAGAATCGGGAAACACGAACCGAATCATGTTTCCCGGTCTAGCGTACATAGAAGAAGCTAATGACTGAACCGACTCTAACCCGACCACCTGTTTGGCAGCGCATCTGGCGCAGCATCGTGCGCGAGCCATTCACTGGCGACCGCCGCAGTCGTCTGCGCCTGGTGATGAACAACTTGATTTTGCATTTGCATCCGTCCCAGGTTCCGGCGCGTACGTTGCGTTTCACCTATACCTGGGGTCTCGGCGGATTGTCCGGCTTGCTCGTCGTGATTCTCGCCGTGACCGGGATGCTACTCGAAACCGCGTATACACCCTCACCGGACAAGGCGTACACGTCAATTCTTGCGCTGAGCACGCGCATCTGGTTTGGGCAATTCATCCGCAACCTGCATCACTGGTCGGGTAACCTGATGATTATCGTTGTCGCGTTGCATATGTTACGCGTGTTTTTCACTGGCGCGTTCCGCGCGCCGCGCGAATTCAACTGGCTCGTGGGCATCGCGCTGTTGCTGTTAACCGTAATCGCTAATTTCACCGGCTATCTCTTGCCCTGGGATCAACTGGCGTACTGGGCAATCACAGTCGGCTCTAGCATCATCGTCTATATCCCGCTCATCGGGAATGGGTTGGCGAATGTATTGCTCGGCGGGCCCGACATTGGTCCAACCACCTTGCTCAACTTTTACGCGTTTCACATTTCGATTATACCGATGGCCATTCTCGTGCTGATGAGTTTGCACTTTTGGCGCGTCCGCAAGGACGGCGGACTGTCACTGCCACGCAGCGTGGATGAACCGCCGGTGAACAAGGACGAAAATGTGTTGACCGTCGCTGACCTTGTGCGTCCCGAAGCGGTGTGGGCAACGGTCGCGCTCGCCGGGATTGTGTTGTGGTCAGCATTCGTCAACGCGCCGCTCGAAGCGTTAGCGAATCCGGATGCAAGTCCGAATCCCGCGAAAGCCGCGTGGTACTTTATGGGCATTCAGGAGTTACTGTTGCATTTTCATCCACTCATCGGCGCGATTATCGTGCCAACGCTCGGCCTATTAGGTATGGTCGCGTTGCCGTACATGGACAGCGATATGGACAGCGTCGGCATCTATTTTCGTTCGCGCCGAGGTCGCTGGCTGGCGCTCTTTAGCGCGGCGAGCGGCGCGATGGCAACTGCACTCTATGTCGTGCTGGACGAATTCTTCATTGATTGGGCGGGATGGTTCTATGGACTCCCCGCGATTATCTCGAATGGTGTCCTGCCGCTGATCCTCCTATTGCTCGGCGTGATTGGCTATTATGAATTCGTGCGGCGTGTCTTTCGTGCGACGAAATGTGAAGGGGTATTGAGCGTGTTCGTGCTCGTGCTCGCCGGATTTATTGTCCTAACGCTGGTCGGAGTTTTCTTTCGCGGCGCAGGAATGAAGCTGATGTTTCCGTGGCAAATTGTAACGATCCATTGAGAGAGATATCATGACTGATCAAAAACTACCTCAAGCCGCACCGGAATATTTGCAGTCCGACATGCCGCGCCGCGATTTTCTGCGACTGGCTTGGATAGCCCTCATCGGCGTTGCAACAGTCGAAGCGGGCGTTGTCGGCACCGGTTTTTTTCTCCCGCGTCTTGCCGCGGGCGAGTTTGGCAGTATCTTCAAATGCGGCAGTGTGGATAAATTTCCCAATGGCTCGGTGACGCCATTTAACGAAGGACGGTTTTATCTCGTGCGTATTCAGGATGGCGGATTTCTCGCGTTGTATCGCAAGTGCACGCATCTAGGCTGTGCCGTTCCCTGGGATCAAACGAAAAAGCAATTCATCTGCCCGTGCCATGCTTCGGTGTTCGATCAAAATGGTGCGGTGCTGAATGCGCCTGCGCCGCGACCGCTCGACCTGTTTCAAGTTAACATTGTCAACGGGGAAGTACAAGTGGACACAGGCAAACCAATCAGCCGTGATCGTTTCGATCCAGCCCAAGTTGTTTACCCAACCTAGGATAGAATTAACATGCGAACCCAAATGTTTATTGGCTTTCTCGCCGCGCTTGTGCTGGTCACGACACTCGGTGTGTACATGGTCTACGAACCGTACCGTCAAGATCGCGCGCGCGCCGATCTGCTCACGTCGCAAATTCGGGAAGGGCAAGTCGTGTTTGCGCAAAATTGTGCAGTCTGTCATGGTGGTGCGGGTGAAGGAATGGGCGCAATACTGCCGCTCGACAATCCTGGATTGCGTGCGGCAGACTATGACACGCTCTACAAAACAATTTCACGCGGACGATACAACACCGCGATGCCGGCGTGGGGCACGACGGATGGCGGACCGCTCAACGACGCATCCATCGAAGCGGCTATTGCGTTGATTCAACACGGCGATTGGCAACAAACGCGCCTCATCGTTGCCGATCTGGGTCTAACGCCCCGCATGCCAATCAGCGTCACGATTCCAACGGAGATGCTGAAACAAATCGCGGCATTGCCAGATGGCGCCAAATTGTCGAACGCGGCGCAACTCTACGCGGCAAATTGTGTTGCGTGTCACGGTGCGAATGGCAAAGGCACGTCGCTCGCGCCCGCGCTCAACGATGCGAAAATCCGAACTGAGCGCACACTCGATCAACTCACCAAAACGATCACGCTGGGTTCGCCCGCGACATTGATGGCGGGTTGGAATCAGCGACTCAAGCCGGAACAAATCGCGGATTTGGTCTTACTGATTCAACGCTGGGACACATTGCCGTCCGACGCAATACCCGCGCCGCCCGCGCAACCGATTGTCGTGACGCAAAAAATTCTCGACACAGGCAAAAACCTGTTCGCGCAAAATTGTTCGTGGTGTCACGGCACGGAAGGACAAGGCACGCGTCGCGCGCCTGCACTCAACGTTCAAAGCTTCTTTCAAAAAGTGACGAGCGATGCCGCGATGGTGCAGATTGTGACGAACGGGGTGCCGAACACAGCCATGCCAGTTTGGGGAACACGTCTAGGCACTTCGGAAATTGAGGCAGTTGTCGCGTATGTGCGACAGTGGCAAGCAACAGCGCCAGCAACGGCTTCGCCCCAACTCGGCAACGCGGGCGGACCTCCATGGATGCGCAACAACACATCGCCGAATCCGCAACCCATCCCGCCGGGGCAGGCGAGGCAGGTTCAGCCGGCAACGTCAACCCAATTCGATTGGCGACAGATTGTTTTGCAGGGCGTTCCGGGAACTATTTTGGCTATGCTGCTCGCGTGGTCGAGCTGGAGGTTGTGGAAGCTGAGGAGCGGTGGTAATCCATAAAGGGCACTTTCCGCTCTCACGATGAGGCGCGTGTTCTTCGCGCTCGTCTGCGCAATGATTGCTGGAATGAGAAATAGGTTTGTTACTGGGCAGTACGCGAGCATCGGTTATTCCAAGTGGCTCGCACCATTGGAGGTGACCGCTTCGCCATAGACGTAATCTGGTCGAGCGGGGTGACGCGCATGGCTCGGCGTGGCGTTTTCGTTTGCCGCGTGTCCCACGTTGTTTATCCTTTTCTTTAGCACGATGACACCGCTCGCGCTGAGTTCATTTGGCGGCATCACGTTCCTTGCGATTTTTGCCGTTGAGATGACGACCCTGCTGATGTTGTTCATCGCGCTCGTGGTGTTTGGCGCGTTGTCGATGTGTGTGGGTCGCGGTTTGCAGCCGTGGTTTCCATTTTGGTGGGTATCAACGAAATTTAGTTGTATTGGTTTCGATAAGGAAGATGATAACAAGAAAAACGCGGCAAGTGAAGAATCCGCGTCGCGTTTTTGGTTTTACTCTGCAGTTCATCCTGCCAGCAAAAAACTCGCCCGCCTTGTCTGCTGTGCTCGCGGACATCGCAGAGCGCAAAGGGTTGCCTAACATTGCACGCGTGTTCCGCACTGTATCCCTCGTTGAACAGATGCACACGACTGCACACCTATGCGCGTTTGGGGGCGTGCTAGTGCTTGTGCTCGTACGCCTACCCATGTCCCCACGCTGTAGATATTGCGCTTGTCCGTCTGCAATTCTTCACTGAGGTGCTCGACGATCACATGGCGCACAAGCTTGGTATTGTGGGTAGGTCGTCCGATGCGTGGTCGTCCATGCTTCGGAACAGCCAGAGGATGATTCTCATATTCATTGCTGCCAAGAATCTCTTTGATGCGCCCTACCGGTATAGAAGCATCTCCCAGGCGGCAACAACACCTGGGAGATGCTTCTATTCGTCTACTCTCTTTAACTATCCCGGGATCCATCGCCGTTGGAAACAAAGGTTTTCCGGCAGGGACGGATCGCCAGGAAGCCATCCCTCATGCAACGCTTGCTTGGTCGCGATTCGCAACGATTGTGCGGCGGATAGGACATCCTTCTTCGTTGTCTCAAGCGCGTTCATTAACGCCTGGGTGATCTGGCGCCGCACGATCGTTTGATTGTGCAATCGGCGATCCGAACGCTTCTTGTACGGATCACGACGTCGGTCGCAATTGATCGGCGCGTCCTCATACTCGTCCACGCCGATGCCCTTGCCGAGATTAGAAGATTCTCGAAAGATACCAAGAACTCGTCTGGCATCTCGGATTGCCTCACTCGTCGTGTGGCGATGGCGATAGTCGCGCATCGTGTAGAGGATTTGTTCGATCCGCTGAACAAATAGCTCATCGACACCTTCCACGTAGCGTGGGTCTGCGAGAAACGGCAGCACACATTCCTGATACTGGTAGAATTCGAACTCGTTGTCAATGTTCTCGAATCCGACTTGGCGGCGATGCCTGCGGTACTGGTAGTGCGCGTATCGCCACGCGACCTTGACGACATAGCCCTCAAGCGAACCTTCGTAGCGGAACTTTTTGTTCGCGACCAAGAGCGCCTCATGCAGCGCTTCATCCGGATCACACAAATCCGGCGGGATGATGCGGTGGATGTGCGCCCGGATTTTGTCGTACTCGTCGCGCGAGAGCGCTCGGAGTTTGCGGTTCCATTGCGGCGCGCAACCGGACACATCAAGCGGCGCGTCCAGCTCATCGGCAGAGTGCTCGCGTCCTTCGACAGAAACGTTATTCGGGTTATCATTGATTTGCATTGGAAGACCTCCAGAGTTTTAGATTTCGTTCCCCTGATGGTGACCCTGTCCTCCTTTTGTACCTCGCCAGTGAGAAGTGTCTTGTCACGTCTCACATTGAGTCGTTTGGTGGAGCGCAGTTGGGGTTGTGAGGGGCAGACAAACTGGGTTACGCTGGTTCGACCGCTGGCGCAAGCATGGTGGGTAACGATGGCGAATTGGTCTCGACCGTCGCCTTGATGACGCCGACGGAATGTTCGTCGCCGACTGTTCGCATCCATTTCGGTTGCACCGCGCACGCGACCGCTCGGCACGCCGAGCCAGATGTGTCATCAGCGCCGATCAAACACAGACGCCGCGAGGTTTGGGATTCCTCACGGCGTCTGACATTCAAGGGACGGTTGAACAGCAACGCGCTCATGCTTGATGGGTTTCAGCATATCGCACGAGGTGCGCGAAGATGTCGCGCCCATCGCGCGGATGTCTCTCCATCAACTCGTTCACATCTTTGATGTCCTGCAAGTTTTTGAAGCGCTTGAAGGAAGGCAGAACAATTGCGCGGTTGCCGAGCCTTTCCTTGAGTGTTGCGGCGAACTCGCGACCAGCGTCGTCGGCATCCGTTGCGATGTAGATGCGCTCTGCATGCGCAAGTTCCTCGACGTGCTCGCGCTTTGGATGACCCAGGGTCGCGACTGCCGCATAGCCCCATTCGACAAGCGTCAGCATGTCGAACACGCCTTCGCACACGAACACCTCGCCTGCGTCACGCGCTCGTTCAGCGCCCCATAAGGGCTTGGGCACATTGGGCAGACCCAGATATTTCGCCTTCTGCCATCCTGCCGTCGCGCGTCCGACGAGATAGATTGCGCGCGCTGGTCCGCCTGAACAGACGCGTAATTCCGGGATGACCATGCGCCTGCTAAAGTATTCGCGGACGGCACCGTCATCTTTCTTAACCAAGAGACCCAGCTCGAGTCCGGCTTGTTGGTTCCAACCCCGAAAGCGAAAATACTTTTCAAAGTTGTCACCTGCCGCATAGCCGAGGCGATACTTGCGCACCGCGTCAAGGTTGAATCCGCGTTTCGCTAGATACCCCAGCAGTTTGGGCTGCTGCAGGAGTGCGGCGTGATACACCTCGGTTGCCGCGGTCAGCAGAGTGAAATGTTCCTCCGTCAGTTCGAGTTGCTGCCTTTGTTCAGCAAACGTCCAGAGAGTGGATCGCCTTGTCTCCTGCGTCGGGGTGCCGACGGCGTGATCCTTGACTGATGAACCTGGGTCAAGTCTCCGCAGGGCTTTGTCAAACGAGATGTTCTCGATCCGTTTGATGAATGCGAAAACATCACCACCCAGGTCACAAGCGAAGCAGAACCAGGACTCATTACCTGGATACACGACCAAACTGGGCGAGCGATCCTCGTGGAACGGACAGCGACCCACCAACCGTCGCCCGCCCGGTCGCAGTTCGACGTATCGCCCGATCACCTGCTCGACAGGATTATTCGCCCGGACAGTCTCTATTCTTTGGCGTTGCTCATCAAGAGTCTGTCTTGGCGTGAAACGTGCCGAATGCTGCGCGTGACCTTGGTCAGAACAGATTGAACTTGGCGCGCCGTGGATACTCTTTCCTGCTTCGCAGGACATCGGGCGTGTTGGTACTTCTGTCTGAGTCGCAGAAGCTGTAGCCGATTGGTGCATGGTTCTTTCCCTTCGGTTGTTCACGATCGTGCTTCAACCATCGGAAGAGCAAGCACGGTTGTTTGGAATTCCAACGGCAGTACGGTCGCGCCTATCGTTTCATGTGTCATCACGCCGCGTTCCGTCGCTGAGACGACCCTGGTCAAATGCTTGGGAATGCTCGCCAGGAATCGGCTGGGCGAATGCTCCTTCATCTCTTCGCCGACGACGCGTGAGCGCGCGTAGGTCAGATACAGCAGGGACATTGCGCGCGTCATCGCGACGTACGCGAGGCGCGTTTCTTCCTCCATCCCTTCTGCCGTCTTCATCGCTTTGGCATGTGGGAAAATGCCCTCTTCCAACCCCGCAACGAAGATAACGGGGAACTCCAGCCCTTTGACGGCGTGGATCGTCGCCAGCGTCACACCGCGACCTTCGGCAGGCACATCCAGACTTGTATCTCCACCTTCAACCGCGCTGATGCTTCGACTAACGCTCAGCATCGCGATGTCGGCGAGGAATGTTCCCAGGGCTTCCTCCGAATGATCGTACCGCGTCGTCATCGCGCGTAGAAGCCGAAGGTTCGCGACGCGTCGTTTGGCATCCGGGTCCTTCTGAATCCACGCAAGATACCCCGTTCGTTCGAGCACATAGTCGAAGAAATCGGGCAGCGTTTTCTCCTTCACCGCGCGCGGCAAATCGTCGAAGATCAGATCGGCGAATTCCATCGCGGCAGCCAACACTTTTGGTGGCAGGTCGGTCCGATTGTGCAATCCCGTGATGGCGGAAAAGTTCAACTCCGGCTCGCTCCCTTGCAGTTTTTGGAGTGAAGCAGGTCCAAGACCGCGCGGCGGACGGTTGATGATCCGTTGGAGTGCGCCGGCGTCCAACATATCGTGAACGACGCGCAGATACGCCAAGATGTCTTTCACCTCGCGCCGCTCGAAGAACTTGAAATCGCCGACGAGCGTGTAGGGCAGCCCTTGGTGCATAAAGACCTGTTCCAACAGCCGCCCTTGCGCGCGCGTGCGGAACAAGACGGCGCAATCCTCAACTCGGCAATACCCTTCCTCGTCGAGTTGCTTGATTTCATTCGCGATGAAGTTTGCCTCATCCCAATCGGTGTTGAGTGGAACGACTGCCACAGACGAACCCTGGTCGTTATCCGTGCGTAGATCCTCGCGATACGGCAGGTCGCGCACGACTGCTTGGGCTGCCGCGAGAATCGTCGCCGTGGAGCGATAGTTTTGTGACAGCACGACCATCAGCGCATTCGGGAAATCCGTGCGGAAGCGCTCCAGGATGTTGTGAATGTCCGCGCCGCGCCACGAGTAGATCGCTTGCACCGGCGAGCCGACACAACAGAGATTCCGATTTCGCCAAACGAGATGGCGCACGAGTTGATATTGCCCGAAGGATGAGTCTTGAAACTCATCAATCAGGACGTAGCGGAACAAATTCTGGTAGAACTCGAGTGTCCCAGGATTCTGACGCAGGAGTTGGACGCTCAGGCGAATCAGGTCGCCATAGTCGACCGCGTTGTTCTCCATCAACAACTGCTGATACCGTCGATAGACCTTGGCGATAGATTCTTCGAAGAAATCACCTTTCGCCTGCACGAAATCCTCTGGCCCGTACAGGTTATCCTTCGCGCGTTCGATGATCGGCGCGACCTGCTCGATAGTCCACCGCGTCCCGTCTACGTTGGTTTCCTGCATCGCGCGATGAAGTAACCGTTGCGCTTCGACCGCGTCGTACACCACGAGTTTATCGGGCTTGTATCCAAGCACCCCACCTTCTGCTGAAAGCAGTTTGAAGCCGAGACTGTGAAACGTGACCGCTGTGATATCCTTGGCGGGTGAGCCGACGAGTTCTTCCAAGCGGCGGCGCATCTCCCATGCGGCTTTGCGCGTGAACGTGATCGCGAGCACGCCGTGCGGCGAGACACGACCTTGGTCGAGAATGTTCGCGATACGGTAGGTCAGGGTACGTGTCTTGCCACTCCCCGCGCCGGCAAGCACCAAAATCGGACCATCAACTTTCTCGACGGCAATTCGCTGTTCTGGGTTGAGTCCTGCGAAATCAATCACCGCTGCCTTAGCCCGTTTCTATACGCACGTTCACTGTCAGTCCCGTCAATCCAGGGAGCGGAATCAATGACAACCCATCGAGATGGTGCAGTCCCCTGCCAGGCGAACCACATACCTGGCAGGGGATGAGTGATGACCACACAACCCGGATTACTGAGCAGATGCGCTCTGCCCAGAGCGATGGTGATTGAACCAGCGCGAGTTCTGCACGCGTTTTGGGAGCTCTCGGCGCGTGACTGGCACACGCGGCGTTTCGGTTTTCCAGGACTCGCCGCGCAGTACCATCACGCGATCCAATGTCCAAGCCGTGCCGTGGCTGTTCCTGGAGATTTCCTTCCACGCCTCAATGCGTCCGTCACCAACAACTGGGACAAATCCTTCACTTGCCAGATGGTTGGCAATTGGTCGTGCTTGGGCGTATCGTGCGTTCGCGGCATGGCGCGCGGTTTCAAGTACGCGATTGGCATGCGGTGTGACCAGGTTTGCCATACCCGCGCGCTCCGCTTCTTCGATGAGCCGCCGGATGCGGCGGACTGCCCCTGGTTGATCAACGTTGGCGTTGATGCGCGCGACGAAATCGCGCGCGGTCTTTGCTTGTCGTGCTTCGGCGAGTATCTTCTCTGCCTCAGCAACTCGCGCGGCATCGGCGTTCCCTGCTTTCGCCTTGGCGAGCAGAATCTCGGCGTCGTGCAGCAAGCCATCCTTCATCGCCTGGAGCGCAGTGGTGAGGTTCTCATGCGCAGTTGCCGCGAGTCGGACGTTCGTTGCCACCTCGGGCGCAGCCGTTTCGAGTTGCGCCAGGTATTGTTCTGCAAGTTGCAGTTCGAGCGCATCGGAGATTAGCGCGGCTTGAATTTGCGTCTGCATCTCTTGCGCGTCCGCTTCGGCAACGGCAAGCGCGTCTTCCAATTCCAACTGGCGCACGTTGAAAGCCAGGTGAATCTTCTCGGTGGTCGCTTTTAGCGCATCGCCAGTGAGGAAGGTTTCCGCGCGGCGTTCCAGTTCGGCGCGTTCGCCGGCGAGCCCATCGAGTTCGGCTCGGGTCTTGCCCACACGCTCTTGCGCCGCTCTCAATGCGGTGTCGCGTGCATTACGTTCCCGCTCGATGCGAGCGCGCGTTTCGTTCAGGTCGTGCATCGCCGCCTCGATGCGTTGCCGTGCTGCTGCCGCGATTTCGTGCTCAATCTCCTCCAGCGTCGGCGCCGTCGCGATTTGACACGCTGGCAATTCCGTGCTATATTCAGCTTTAGATTGAATGGTGGCGAATGCCACTGACGCCTCTAGAGCTGCTAACTCTGGGGCGTTTTTCTTTTCCTCTTCCCCGCTTGCCACAACGGTCGGCAAAGTCGGGGTCGTACACACGAGCGTTGTCGTGCTGTTCATGGATTCCTCCTGAGGAATTGCGAACTGCGAATTAGGAATTGCGCCATTCGCAATTTGCAATTCGCTATTCGCTTCAATCGAGAATGTCGGCAAGTAAGGTGTTGAGCAGTCCTGGATTGCGTTGTTGCAGCAGAGTGAGCGACATCTGCGCGTGCTGTGGAAAGGCATCGGCGATTCCATTCCGCGCAAAATCGGCGTACGCGGTCGCCGCGCGCATACCCACCCACCGCATGTTGAGCAGTTGGTACAACTGTTGCGCCGCGTGCTCGCGCTGATCGAATGTGCCGAGGCATTCGGCGCAGCGGCAACCTGGTTTGTGCTGATGCTTCAATTCGGTTTCTCCTTGTTTGGTTTTCCTTCCTGGTCTCAGCGCGCGTGACCAGAGAGCGTAACGAGCAGCGGCTGTAATGCGGCGAGCAGCATTTGCGCGCAGACGTACGCGACCACGCACACCGCTACGATGAGAGCGAGCGCTTCCTTCATTTCCATCACCTCCTTTGTTGGATTTGTTATCCGTCGCGCGTGTTTCGTGATATGTCCACGAGACATGCGATCCGAAAACGCGAAAACCCCCAGGTCGCGAGAAAACACGACGAGGGGGGATGCGGAAAGAAAACGGCAGCGAGACACCAGACCGCGCGGACGATCACTCGCACGGGTCAGGTATCTTCGATTGTGCTATTGGGATTGGGCAATCAGTCACAGAACGGCGCTGCGACCTTGGAGCACACCGCGCGCGGCGAGCCAGGGGAGCACGTCGCGACTCCGCGCGCCTTTTTTTGTTTCGCCTGAGGATTTGGGAACAGTCGTTCCTAAACTGAATAGAGGAAAGATGCCAAAAGCCTATTGGCGGACTTGTTCCGACCAACAGGCTTTTCTGGGTATGACAAACCACACGGAGTTGGATCTTCGTGGGGGGAAATCTCTATCGAGTTGTTCGCTTTCGTGAGTCGAAACTCTGATGCATCTGAAGATACACCGTTCGATTCCAAAGAGAGACCATGACACCTGCAATGGAATCCATCTCGAGTGAAAGCATGTGCCAAAAGTGGAGCGAAGGACTAGCAGTGCAAGCACAGACCCGAGAGCAATCGTCCAAGGCGACGAATGAGACCATGTGAATTGAAGTTGAGCATATTATACGGGATGAGGGAGGGAGGAGTCAATAGATTTTCGAGAAAACAGAGAAAAGGGAGCGTTAGCGTGCGTACGGGGAGGAGGGATAACTATGTCGCGGAAAAGTAGAAGGGAATATATAAGATAGTCGCTGCAGTTTTCCGAGGAAAGTGTCTTTTTTCTGGGAGATTTTGCGATTCCGAGGAAGATGGGCGGATGTAAAATGACAAAATGGCGGGACGCAAAATGACAAACACGCGGGACGTAAAATGACAAAATCGTTTGCGGGAATCGCGTTTCTCAGGCAACGGTCTACCCAAGCATTGGTTCCTCCAGAATTGCCAAATGCTCTGGATTTGCCATTTGTCACCTCATCCTGCCACCGCCAACTCAAACACATTTCCACTCGCGGAGCGTTGCCAGACGAAATCATAGATTTTCTTAGCGAGTGGCTGGGTCTCTGCTTCGGTGAAGGGTGGCATTGGGAGTTTTTGATAGAGCCAGTCTAGAATGCGGGACTCGACCTCCGCCTGTGTCTGCGTATTCTGTGTCCAGTACGGCATTGGCTTGACCAACTCTTTGAGCGACGCGAGCAAAGATTGGCTAGCTTGCTTCAATTTCTCGCGATCGGCTTGGCTCAGTTTATCTTTGTACAGCAAATCAAATAGCGCGAGTTCATCATCGCTCAAGCCCTCACGCGCCGCACGCTGTTGTTCGGCGTCCAGTTCTTGTGCAAGTTCGGTCAACTTGGTAAAGGTATCTTCAACCGTTGCGCGGTCTTTCTCGCGATTGTACTCGGCAATGATTTGTTGGTAGCGTTTGTAATAATCCATCCGCATCGGATTACGCGCCAGCATTTGTTGCAACTTGGCTTCGACCACATCGCGAATGTCTTGGAGCGCAATGTGTTTACGGTGTACTCTCTTCGCAAATTCTTCACGCAATTTGGCGAAATCAATTTGGCTGAGGTCAACAGTATGACCGTTGGCTTGGTCGCCACCTGTACTTTGTGTGCGAATAGCTTCGTTGACGATTTTGTGAATCTCTTTGAGAATCGCGGTCACGTCTGCCATATCGCGCCGCTCGTTTAGTTTCTGGTAGATGGCTTCCAGATTATCGCGGCGTTCGGCGTACGTGAACACATTCGGATCCATCGCGAGTGCGCGGAATCGCGCCAATACTTCGCGCACCATAATCTCAAATCGCCGCTTGGCTTCGTCCGAAGTGCACAGCGCTTCAGTTGCGTCGCGCATTGCTTCGATGCGATCAAATCCTTGCGCGCCGATCAAGCGCGATGGTTCAAAGCCCAATCCTCGGAGATGATTCTCTGCCACGTCAATGGCTTGGTCGAGTGAGCGCAGCAATTCTTCAATCGGCGCGATGATGCCACCACCTGTCGTATATCCGCCGCGCGCATCGCGTGTGCCTTTTTCATTTCCCGTGTATTCACCGTCACCAAGTGCGTACTGCGCCAATGCCTCGCGCAGACTCTTGAGCATTCCGTTGTAATCGACAATGACGCCGCAATCTTTCCCAGGGAAGACGCGATTCGCGCGCGCGATGGCTTGCATCAACGTATGCGCCTTCATTGGCTTGTCGATGTAGAGCGTCGAGAGACATTCCACATCAAACCCAGTGAGCCACATCGCGCATACAATCGCAATGCGGAACGGATGCTTGGGATCCTTGAACGCCGTTTCCACATCAACGCGCTTGCCGTCGGGCGTTTCAAAGCCGCGTTTCATTCGGTAGCGATGCGGGATGATGTCCACGTTCCATTTCTTGAAATCGCGGACTTCGTTCTGTCCTTCGCTGATAATGATTTCGATGATCGTGCTTGCCATCCAATCGGCTTGACTACGCAACGCATCCAACTCTTTGCCGATACGTTCGCGTTCCTCGTCGTTCGTCGCAGCGGCGAGATCGGCTTCCTTCTGCGGAATCTCGGCGACGACTTGAGCAATCTTGCTCTTCCACCGTGGCAATATGAAGTTATACATTCGTCCGCACGTAATCTTGTCGATGCACACGAGCATTGATTTGCCTGATTCCCAGCGCGAGGAGCAATGAGCGACAAAATCATCGGCGATTTTTTCCAAGCGTTCGTCGGCGGTAATGACTTCGTAATCTTTGCCGAGCAAGCGATCCAACGAAGCGACTTGATCGGCATCGAGTTTGCCTTCTTCGATTTTCTTGGCGATGCGGTCGTTAAGATCGGGACGCGCGACCTTGAGTTTCTCGCCGCGATTTTCGTAGATGAGTTTGACGGTCGAGGCATCTTCTTCCGAGCGTTTGAAATCATAGCGCGAAACATAATCGCCAAAGATGCGCCGCGTCAGATGATCGAACTTGAAAAGTGGCGTGCCAGTGAATCCGATGAACGATGCGTTCGGCAATGCGAGGCGCATATTGCGCGCAAACTTGCCCGCTTGAGTGCGATGCGCTTCATCGGACATTACGATAATATCTTCGCGTCGGCTGTACGGTTCTTCCAGACTCACGCGTTGATTGAACTTGTGAATCAGACTGAAAATGAACCGATGATTTTCTTTCAGCAAGCGTGCGAGGTCGTGTCCCGATTCGGCGCGCGGGGTCTTGTCGTCGGCGATACCGCAACCGACAAAGGTGCGCCAGATCTGATCGTCCAAATCCTCGCGGTCGGTCATCAATAGAAAAGTGAAATTACCTGGGACGATTCGTCGCACTTTTTCGGCGAAGAATGCCATCGAGTACGATTTACCACTGCCCTGGGTGTGCCAAAAGACACCGAGACGCCCCAGGTCGGGATGCACGCGTTCGACGAGCGGTAGTTCGGTGTCATGTCGTTCTGGCTTGCCTCGTGATTTTGGCGGAGGTTTGGCAAGCCGATACTGCAATCGTTTTTCGACTGGGAATTGTTTCTTGAGTTCTTCTTGTCGTTTCACCGAAGCGATGGCGTTGTTCACGCCAAGCACTTGATGATTACGTGCGACGATTTTCCGCGTTCCGCCTGGCTTGCTATCATCGAACAGAATGAAATTTTCCACGAGGTCGAGCAAGCGGTCGGGCGCGAGCATTCCGTTGAGCAAAACTTCGGCATCGACACGCCCAGGTTCTTTTTCGTCGTTGCGTTTCCATTCGGCGAAATGTTCCCACTGGCTCGTGATCGAGCCATAGCGCGCGTGATCGCCATTGCTCACGACGAGAAAGGCATTGTGATGAAAGGCGTGCGCGATGCTGGTATCGCTGAGATAATCGGTGAGGTTGTTGTCAAACCCTTCACGGATGTTGCGATAGACGGCTTTTAATTCGATAAAGACAAGCGGGAGTCCGTTGACGAAACAGACGAGATCGGCGCGGCGATTATAGTACGGCATCCGCATCCCTCGAATTTTCAACTCGCGGACGGCGAGAAAACGATTATTAGGTTTGCCATTCGTTGTGCCGTTGCGAAAATCAATCACGCAAGCGCGCACGTGTTGCAGTTCGCCGTGAGCATCTTGATAACTGACGGGCACCCCATCGCGAATGTAATTGTAGAATTCTCGATTGTGTTGGACGAGGGAGCGCGCGAAATCAACTTGCGTGAGTAATTGAATGGCTTGGTCAATCGCCGAGGGAGGAAGTGCAGGGTTTAATCGTTCCAAAGCGGCGCGCAAATCGCGCACCAAGACGACCTCACGTTCGTTCGCGCGACCGAGCGTGCCGTTGGGTCCGAACGTTTCGTCGTTGAACGCATAGATGTTTTCCCAACCCAGTTGATCGTGTAGATGGTTGGCGAAAGTTTCTTGAACGAGACGGTCTTCGCTGTTGATGTCGGTAATCATTGGACAGACATTCCGTTTGACACGCAGCAAATTCTAGGATATAGTTACAAGCGATGAAGCCCCAAACGCAACAATGGCTGGATATGGCTCACTATGATTTGCGCGCGGCGAAGCACAACTTTGATACGCGCACGTATCTGTATGTCATTTTTCTCTGCCATCTGACGATTGAAAAATTGCTCAAAGGTTGCATCACAGAATTTACTGAGGATTTTCCGCCGCCGATTCACGACCTGAATAAACTTGTCCGCCTTGCTAAACTGACGCTGCCCGATGAGATGACACGCTTTGTATCGGAAATGTCCCAGAAAAGCGTTCCCGCGCGTTACCCGCAAACGCTGAATGCTTACAATCGCAAAGACGCGGAAGATTGCCTGAAACAAACACGCCGAGTCGCCAAATGGCTAGAAGCCAAACTGAAATCAAACGCCTTGTAAAACAATATGTGAACGCGCTTGAACCGACCATCAACGTGGATCGGATTATTCTGTATGGCTCGCATGCGAATGGACGCCCGCATCGCTGGAGCGATATTGATCTGGCGATTGTCTCGCGTGACTTTGCCAAGAAATCCGTGTGGCAACGTCAAGGTATTTTGGGCAATGCGCTGAAAAATAGCGACGCAATGATTGAGGCACTGGGCTATAGCATTGCCGAATACAATCACGCCATCCCGCAAACTTTTCTTGGCGAAATCAAGCGCACGGGCAAGGTTGTTTACACACGGCGCAAACGCAGAACAGCGACTGCACGACGATAGTTCTTCAGACCTTCGAGGTTTCCAAAACCTCGAAGGTCTTTTGTTTATTCACACCGCAATCTCTCCGCTCATCAAACGCGGAAGTAAAAGGTCACGCGCGGCGCGGAGTTTGACCTCTTGTTTTTTTAGAACACGCACTTGTCTAAAAGTATCGTAAGCAAATTCGCTGAACGATTCTAACAAAGAATGAGTTGGCACAAGAATATCCATTTCCCGAAATGTGGATTTGGATATTTCTTTATAGGTGCTTCCAACTGCTCGACCAAGTATTTCTTCTCTCCGATTCATCAGGTTGTGAAGCAGATACATTCGCAAATTTTCTTCTTTGGGAATGACCGAAATAAAACCCTGATTCGTGCAAACTACGCGGTCAACTAAACCAAAGAAGCCGATGGAAGCACGGCTTGTCATCAAGATAGTTTCAGGCGGTACCATCTTTGCCGAACTATTTTTGAGACCTGCTTCGGTAATTTTCTTTTCAGAATCGAGCAATGCAAGACAATTGTTCCGCGTGATGTCTGTTGGCACGACCCAAGTAATATCGCCATCTTCCCAAAATTCTGGTCGAGATGTTGAGGGTGTTCCACCACCAACACTTTCGCAAACATCGCGCATTTTCTTTTTAGCCCATCCCTCTGGCACACCCTTCACGATTCGCGTGTGCTCATAGCCAGGAAAACGCAAACGCACAAACCACTCGCGGTACAGTTGCCGCGCCGATTCTTCGAGCAACGTCATCCGTCGTCGGTTGTTTTCGATGAGGTCGTCGTAGGCGGAGAGGACAGACGCGATTTTTTCTTGAACGCCAAAATCAGGATAACGAACAGGAATGGCTTGAATGATAGTCGAATTGAGATTGAGCATAGTTGAACCGACGGCGTGTTGCTCAATCCAAGCGACAATATTCGGCTGATCAAGATAGTGATACAAAAATTTCGGGTGCAGTCCAACTCCAGAGAGTTCAATTTTTATGCAACCACTTCCGCAGAGCGCACCTTCCTCAATTTCGGTGATAAATGCTCTCTTGTTGATCGCGCCCCGCCTCGGCATCACAATAGTTCCTAGCTTTACTTTATGCCGCTTTAATCGGTTTGCCGCTTCTTCTGAAACCCTTGCGACCGAGTCAAGTTTGATGCGTCCATCCTCAATGTCCTGTGGCATTATGAATGGAACACCTTCATCCTGATATTCTGACTGATGAAGTTGAGAACCAAAGGGTCCCGTCTGAATGAGTCCACCAAACTCTTCGCAGATTGCGCCGAGTTTTTTGTCACTCCACTTCATACGAGTTCCTCAAAGTTCTCATGAATCTTTGACGCAAGTTCAATCGCTTCCTTGTCCAAGTCGTCAAGTTCAGTGTGAATGTCGCGCAACGTCGCTTCAAAATCAAAATCGTCATCTTCCTCTTGCGGCGCAACCCCCACGTATCGCCCTGGCGTCAAACTCCAATCTGCTTTTTCAATTTGCTTGCGGTCAACCACCTTGACCAAGCCATCCACGTTTTGCAATTCCGCTTTGGGGAAACGGTCTTGCAACCAAACGACCTGGCGGAAAAAATAGGTCGCTTGTTTGAGTTGCTCAACTGCCGCTTTGCGTTCCTCGTCCAATTGCTTCACCAACTTGCTCACCGCGCGACGGTCGTATGCTGCGAGGAGCGCAGTCGTGTCCGCGTCCACGTTGCCATTGGTGGATTGCTTGGCGTTTTCGGCACTCGCATTGACAAACACTTCGTTGAGCAAATCCGCCGCACGCGACGCCAGTTTGTAGAGCAAGTCAATTTGCTTGACGAGTCCCTTGATTTCTTCGGCGAGCGGCTCGAACTTTTTGCGCGCGGCGCGTTGCGCCTCGTTCGTCGCAGGCAATGCTTGCTCGTACTTGTTCCGAAAAGTTTCAAGACCACCCAGCAAGCGCGAACGGTCCGCTTGATACGGCGCGAGCGCATCGCGCAATTCTGCCGCCGCGTCCGTCGCCAATTTTGTTTTATCGGCATCAACTTTTTCCAACTTGGCGATAGCTTGCACGCCCGCATCGAATCGTTCGCACAAAGTATTGACCGTCGCATCAAACGCATCGAGCATCGCAGGCACTGCCGCGCTTTCGGCGCACACCGATTCAACGTACTGCTTGACCAGACCCAGGAAACGATCGGGCTGATCGCGATAAAGCCAAACAATCGCAGCGATGTTGGCGAGGTGTTCGGGCGAGAAATCGTTGATCTTGCGCGTCACCTTGCGATAGACATTGCGCGCATCGATCATCAACACCTTGTCACGCCGCGCTTTCGGTTTGCCGCGATCAAAGAACCACAATTCGCACGGCACGCTCCGCGTGTAAAAGAAATTCGAGCGAATGGCGACCATCACATCCACATCGCCCGTCTCGACCATCTTTTGGCGCACTTCTTTTTCGCCGTGTCCCGCGCTCGATGCCTGGGACGACATCACAAAACCCGCGCGTCCTTTTTCGTTCAAGTAACTGTAGAAATAGGAAATCCACAAATAGTTTCCGTTCGAGACGCGCTTGTTTTTGTTCACGCCAGGCAAACCGAACGGCAGACGCGGATCAGTCTTGATGCGCTCGGCGTCCACCAAGTCCACGTTGAACGGTGGATTCGCCATCACGAAATCGCACTTGCCAACCTGGGCTAGGTCGAAATCATAGTACGTGATCGCTTCGGCGATTTTTCCTTCGAGTCCGTGCACCGCCAAATTCATTTTGGCGATGCGAATCGTGTCGCGGTTTTTCTCCTGCCCATAAAATACGACCTTACGCATCGTGTCATCGCCCGCGCGTTCGATAAAATGACTCGATTGCACAAACATTCCGCCAGAGCCGCACGCTGGGTCAAGGACGATGCCGTGATTCGGTTCGATCACATTGACAATCGTTTGCACGAGCGATGACGGCGTAAAGAACTCGCCGTTGTCGTGCGCCTTTTGCACCGAAAACTTTGCTAGGAAATATTCGTAGATGCGTCCAAAGACATCGCCCGTCGCTTGCTTGATCTGCTCGCTGTTGAAAAGCCGCAACAAGTCTTCGAGAACTTTCGGTTCAAAGATGCCATAGTCTTTGGGCAGAACACCTTTCAACGGCTCGAATTCATTTTCGATTGCCGTCATCGTTTCGGTGATCAACTTGGGCAAATCTTTCGTCGTCGCGGCGTCTTGCATAATGTTGTCGTAACGCGCCTTCTCTGGCAACCACAATGCGCGGCGACGAATATAATCCGCTTTGACGATAGGACGCTTGGGGATTTTGCCGCTGGCTTGCTCAGTTTGAATCTCACGCGTCGCGGCATCAAAACGATTTGCCGCGTGGCGCAAAAAGATGGCACCCAGCACGGGCATAAAATAATCGCTGGAGGTCAACTTGGAATTGGCGCGTAGTTGGTCCGCCGCTTCCCAGAGATCGTTTTCTAGTTTTTCAATGTCGTGGAGAGGGTTATGATTCATAGGAAATAGATAAGCCCGCCCTGGTCGTTGACCAGAGCGGGCGACAACGCGCACTCTCAATCGCCTCAGGTGGTCAACGCAACTTGAGCCGTTCCTGATTCGTTCTGATTATATCCCAATTTGCACGGCTTAACAAGATTCCCGAACAGCCGATTCGTCTCTATACCACTTGTGAATGAACGGCGTGCGCTCTGATCTGACGTCATTTACGGGTCGAGCGCATGACTTGACGCGAGACAGGATTCGTTCCACGGCGCGTCGATCAGTTTTGAGTGGCGGCGCGGCTGTAATCCGCTCGACCAGTATGTTCTGACTCTCCGTGAGGGAGCGAACGTAGCATGCGTGGTAGGGCAAATCGACGAGGTCGCGGGCTGACACGCACTCACCCAGTGTGTCACACAGCACTTGGGCATCATACCCCGTTGGGCAGAAGACAAAAAGGTTCGTCGCGTTCTCAAGAAGTGCTTGCGGCAATCCTGGTCCCTTGGTTTCTGGGCGACTGACGAAATCATAAGGCAGGATGTAACTCGCTCCACGTCTTTGGAGTTCCACAAGGAATTCCGGATCATCGAGATACGGAATCTGCAGATTGCCATTGACCGCGACGACGAGTGGAGTCGGTAGAACCCCTGAGGTGGCTTGCCGTTCCATCACCAGCAAGTTGACTCGATCCGCCAAAAGCGCGGCAAGCCAGCGCCGCATTTCGGGCAGGAGCGCCATCCCGCTGGCGTTGAGCAGGGTGACGCGCGCGGGCTCGAGCCACGCGCGTGGATCGACGGTCGAGGTGGACTGACCGAGAACGTTCGCGGCGCTGTCCGCAACGAGCGTGTGCAAGGGAGTGATGAGAGTTGCCATCAAGTCCAGATCGGCGAACACTTCCAGAGATTCCAGGTCCCCATTCCCCCATCTGGTCAGGTCAGAAGCACCCAAGAACTTGAGAATCCGGCGACGGAAATCAGCCGATTCAAAGAGCGCGGGAACATCCAAGAGTGTGAATTGCGGCTCCTTTCTTTCGACCAAGACTCGATTCGCGGCGATGAAAATTCGGACCGCTGCGCTGAGCGCCTCGGCTGCGTGTGGGTTCCAGTACTTGCCCCACAACCCAGCCGCCGTGCGCGCAAGGTTCGCGAAAATAAAATCCGCATCGTCACCGTGACTCACATCGAGCAGATTCCAACCCGGGATGTGTGATTCATTGCTCAAATCAATCAAGCAGACATCCTCGGCGCGCTTGCGCGGAATATGCGCGAGGAGATGGGGCACCAAATCGCCTTCCATGTCGATGACGACGAGTGCCGCGCCATTTTGCATCGCGGCGTACGCCAGATGCCCGCTGAGCGTGGTCTTGCCGGTCCCCGCCCGACCGACGAGCACCGAGTGACCGCGCAGTTGATCTGGGGAAAGCCGAAAAGGCGACTGCTTGTTGCCCCGAACGACGAAGCCAACAGTCGCATCCTTTGACATCTTGCGCCATTTCGATAGAAACGGCATCTTGAAAATCGATCTCACAGTTTCCTCCTTTGGGAATTTGAATGGGTTGGTTTTTTCTCATTCACTCCAACCGATTGTTGATCAACGCAATGTGGATTCATTGCGCCGACAGAATATTGTCCTCCACAGAAACGATTACGACCACGACGATTTGGCTCTGCGATTTCTGCGTCTGTGGTTGAATTGGGTTGTGGCGGGAAGCCACACGCTGATCTTTCAGCGCGATTTGTCGGTGAAACATTCAAAGCAACAGGCCTTGGGACTCTTCGCCGCGCGTTCTGAACGCGCGACATCTCCGCGCAACCAGATCGGCGCGTCGACGCCACTCGCCGTGAGGCGATCAAACGTCGTGACGAAAATCGGAAAGCGGACTTTTTCTTCAAGCGCCGCACGTCGCCACGCTTCCGCGCGCTCCCAGCTGTTGGTCACGACGAGCAGGCGCAAGAACTCGATCCCTTCGCTGCGAAGAACGTTCGAGTTGATGCAGGCGTCGTATTCCGACAACTTGCCGCGAAACCGCGCGAGCGGCGAGCGGCTGCGATCAATTTCGAGCGCGAACTCGTACCGCTTTTTGCCAGCGATGTACGCGCCGCGCCCATCCGGGAGAAAACTGTGCCAGCGCGGGCCTGCCTCGTAATACAAACGACCCTCCAATTCGGAAAGCCAGGTCAGCCGATGATGGCGTTCGCGCGCAACCTCTGCCAGACGGAGAAAGAATTCGTTTTCGGCTTTCGTGTGTTCCAGATGCCGCACCATCTCGCTAAAGCCGCCCGCCCAGCCGCGCGCTCGCGCGTATCGGCGCACGGCGTTCCCAAACCCGGCAACCAGCGCGAGATACTGTTGTCCCTTGGGCGCGACGAGATAACGCGACTCGTGCGGCTCGATCAGTTTCAACCGGGACATCTCTGCAAGCGCCGGGCGCACCCAGCGTAATGTGCCCCTGAGCAAGAGAGTCAGTTCCTCGCGTGTCAGCAAAGGATGCGCGGCAATCTCGTCCAGAAGTCGTTTGGCGAGCGGAGTCAGATTGAGCGAGATCTGCGCGAGTTCACTCAAACTTAGCGCGCCTTCAATCTTCTTTTCATCGTTTTGGACTCCTTGTTCAATGCGAGATAATTCTGGCGTAATTACGCCGTTATTCTTTTCGGCGTGCGTATTCTTGGTCCTTGTCTCACCAAGCGGCATCTTGCGCCATGGGACTTGATCGGGCAACGGAGTCCTTGACCCTTCCGTGTCGAACAAAAGCGCGGTGCGGTGTCCTGATATTGTCGAGTACCAGATCGGGCTCGCGCGGTCATTCCGCAGCGATAACATCGCGCGGACGGTGGTGAGGTAGGCGCGCGGCATCGGTAGTTGGCGCGAAAGAGCGGCTGAACGGAGAATCGAGTAGTATTCCTGGAGACGCAGTTCGTCTTGCGCGATGACCAAGAGCACGGGGAAAAGCGCTTCCCTCCCCTTGCCCCAGTAGCGCGGATCGTCCTGCGCCGCGACGAATTGCGCAAAGCGCTCACGGACACCCTCCACCGGCGCGCGGTTCAGATCGAACTCGACGACGACGAAAGCCCAACCTCCATCCTTCGACTGCGTTGCACTCCGCTCAGGACTACGTTGCATAATCGCAGCGCCGTGGAATGGAATCCAAACCGCACTTCGTTTCGTGCTGAAGAGCTTGCCCACCTCGACATCCCAGGTCACTGCCTGCCAGAGTCCTGTGTTATTCGGCGATGCATTGGCGGCAACGTCTTTCGCGGTGGGATTACTCGTTTGCCTGCCCGAACGGTTTCGGTTCATCGGACGTTTCGGCTTGGGAGGAGAGAGCCACAGAAACAGGGTTCGCACCTGAAAGACGCGCTCCAGCGTGACGACGAGCCGATTCAGCCGTTCCGTGGATAAGCGAGACTGCGCGGCAACATCGCTGAAGGGAATTCCCGCCTGCTGCGCCAATTCCTCCAGCCCCGCGTGTGTTGGCGCGTAGATCGCGCGTGCATGCATCCCTGGCTGCCGCGCATTCGCCTGCCAGATCAGTCCGCGCTTTCGCAGTTCACGCAATCCATACCGCACGCCAGCCGATGAAACGTGGAGCAGCAATTCCAACTGCCGTCGGGAAAGGAGCGGATGCTCGCACAACGCTTTCAGGATTGCATCACGGATTCGCGATCGCTTCTTCATCCCCCTCCTCATTGCGCGCACGGCGGTCTCGTTCGGCTTGGTCTTCCGAAATACCCAGGGTACCACTCAGAGGAATTTGCGCGGACTCGGCTGTTTCATTACCGCCAATCACCAAGTCTGCTCCCGGCGTCACCTGCCCTGAATCTCCTGGTTCGGTACCGCCTATCACCCAATCGGCCCCCGGCGGCATTGTCCCTGAATCTGCAAGTTCAACACTGTCACTCATCAACTCTGCTTCCGGCGGAGCATGATCTGACGCGCTTGACTCACTACCGTCAGTCGGTGAATGAGCATCCGCCGGCGGTTGACTTGACGCCGCTGGCTTGGGACTCTCAGAGTTCCTCTTGTCGCCCGAGCGATCCCTGGGCGAACCAGGGAGTTTGTTTTCCAACATCAACTTTTTCAGCATCGCGCGCTCGCGACCATACCACTGTTCCTGAAAACTATCCCGCTCGGAGGCGACGACGGACATCGCGCGCGTGTACCGCCCCATCTGTCCTGTGATTTGCGCGATGACTGCGCGATTCTGCGGCGGCGGGGGCAACGTCGCGACGTGCATCACGGGCAGCCGCGTGTGCCGCAATTGCGTTTTCACGTAGCAGGTGTAATCATCCAGATTGATAATGTCCGTCGCGGTCACCGCCTCGTCCAATTCGTGCCGCAACAGATCGGCATCTTCGGCGCTCGTCTGGAACACAAAGAGCGACGCGATGTTCGATAGAATCGAGGCGCGCAATTCTTTGTTGATTGCATCGAGCTGCCCCAATGCCTGGGTCGCGAGAATGAAACTCGCCCCCATCTTCTGCAGTTCGGCGAGTAGTCCCTTGTAGTCCACGCCAGGGATGGATTGGAATTCGTCAATCACGACGATGACTTTGGCGCGCGCCGACGGATCGGGAATCGCCATCTGTTCGCGCACGGCAAAGTTGATGTAATCCACGATGACCGCACCCAGGATTCCTCCTGCATCGGGACCGATCACACCCGTTGCCGTGTTGACCAACAGAATGCGGCGTTCAGCGAGGAGTTCGCGAAAGTTGATCGTCGACCGGGATTGCGCGACAACACCCCGAATCGTCGCGTGCGTCGAAAAGCGGTGAATCTTGGTCTGGACCGGGTTGATCACGTCGATCTGCAGGTTCTGATACATCCGCTCATAGTACCCGCTCCACCATTCCAGAATGTCGGCGTCTTTGACGTAATCCTTCAAGAGGCGATGGCGAAAGTTGCCGAGTTCAAAGAGCGGCAGAACATCGAGGAGCGTGAATTGCTGCTGCCCTCGTATTGCAAACCTTTCGTTGATGTAGAGCAAAGTGCGCGCCGCCATTCGCAGCGCGTCTTCCATGCGCGGTCCCCAGTAATCGCTCCAGATCATCTCGCCGACGTGGACGAGGTGCGAGACAACCCGATCCGCGCTGCGTCCCTGCGTCATGTCCAGCAGATTGAGTCCGACGAGTTGACTCCTGTCGCTCAGATCGACGTAGACGACATCCTTCGCGCGCGACGGTGGAACGACGCCGAGCACCGCGCGCGCCAGGTCGCCATGCGGATCGATCACCACAACCGCCGCATCTTTCTTCATCGCCTCGACCGCGAGATTCGCCATCAACGTGGACTTGCCTTTCTGCGTCTTGGCGATCATAAAGTTGTGATGCCACAAGGTTTCGGCATCGAGATGCACGGGAATCCGCTGCCCTTGATGCACCGAGTGCCCGATGAGAATGCCTGTCTCGACGGTGTTGGGCAGCGGCAGGAGTCGTTTCGCTTTCGCGCGTTCGACGAACGGCGCCTCGAATCCCACCGGCAGATGCCACATCGACGCGATTTCGGCGACGGTCAGCCGCATTCCACGATCCAACCATTCGTCCCACACCGGTTTGGATGGGAGCGCGATGTCGCGTGGATCGAACTCCGCGAGGCGCGCCTCGAGCGCATTCCCGCTCGCGAGATTGAATTGGGCATAAGCTTTGGCAAGCGACCGCAAGCGCAGTCGTGCGAGTCCGGGTGTTTGCGCGAACGCGGTTAGGCGGAGCGCTACGTCGTACGCCGATGAACCCTCCAACTTGCGTTTCACCATTTCAGGGTTGACGTTGGTTACGTCCCCCATGGACTTGATCGCGTAGAGCACGCCGCCCAGGGCCGTGATGCCGGTGACAAGTGCCACCCCAAATTCCAACCAGCGCTGTTGCAGTCCCGTGACGACTCCGCACAAAACCGTCATGAGCAAGAAGCAAGAAACGACGAGTCCAGCGAATTGCCGCAGGAATAGATTCACGGAGCGCGGCCCTCCCTCGCCCGTCCCCCGTTCGACCTGCCGCTCCATACCTTGATAACGATCCGCCCGGTTCGCCGGCGCAGGGAACAGGATCAGTTGCGACAGCATTCGCTCGCCTTGTTCCAGGTCGGCAAAGGTGCCGAGGAGTCCGAGCACCGGATCGGCTTCCAGAAAATCGCCATTGCGAAAAGTTCGCAACGGAAGATACAGCGGCTTGCGCAGCGAGAACTCAGCAGACATACGCGCGAGTGTGTGCTCGTACGCTGGGTCTTCTTCGGGCGGGACAGCGCGGAACTCGGCTTGCGGATAGGTTGCCTGAATCTGGCGACGGAGATGCGCGACGGTCGCGCGCGGCGCGCGAAAGAGCAAACGCCGCACGTGCGCATCGCCAGCAATCTCAAGCGAGAAGGGTGTCTCCGCAGCAAAGCAACTGAGCAAGAGTTCGACCGCGAGCGCGTCGACGGTGTTCTCGCGCGGGGGAATGATCTCAAACACTTCCGTCGGCTCAGTGAACGATGGCGGCGCGGCAGAGTTCAGTGTTCCAGTTCTTGCAGGAGCACTGAATCGTGGAGGAGACGCGCTGGGGTCCGCCGTAGCCGTGCCGAACTTCGGGACGGGCGCGCTGGGCTTCAGAAAGGATGCGAACCCGCGCGTGCCGAGTTCAACGCGTTCGAGCGCGATGCCGCAACACATAAAGCGGCGCGCGCCGGCATCCAGCGGGCGATAGGTAGTTCCGCATTTCAGACAGCGATAGATAGCAACAGTTGGCATCCATACCTCTCTGCGCGTCCTTGTGTACGCGGGTATAAACAGAAATGACCTTGGGCACCATGATTTTCTCTTTGCCCGCATGCGATTGGCTGGTCCTTTGCTCGTTGGCAGACCCAGTTTGTATCTATCGCCTCACTTTTCTCAGAAAGCACATGAATGCCAACGTCCCTGCAAACTCCAAGCGGCAAGACGTGATGAGACTCTTCCCACTTTGGGAGGAGAAAAGTTTACTCCTGTGTGTGTGCACGCGATGTGCAAACCGGGACTGACTTGCGTTGAGTGCCGTTCTTGGCTGGCGAAAGACCTGAAGTTGTGTGTGTGTGCAAAGGATATGAAAACTAACTGATTGGCGACTCTGGTGAAACCGACCCAATGGATGGTGCACTTGTTCCGGAATGAACTCCTGGCGCCGCGCCAATGTGCGGAGTGCTTGCCGGCAAACCGCACCCATGTGTCCCGCGCGCACACACACGGTGGTCTATGGCTTCTCCCAAAGTCCGAAGAGTACGTGCCCGTCTGACCGGGCGCCGGATTGCGGATGCCGGACGTCTTCCCATCGCTTTCCCTGCCGGCTGTGGACGATGAACAACGCCACAGCTTCCAGCACCTCACTTCGCAAGCCCTCCCAGCGCGATGGCCTCCGCAAGCTCAGCAGGCGTACTCAGTCCACGGATCCTCAACATGCCCTCGTCGAGTTGACCCTTTTCGCTCATCTTGTAGACATATTTCTTTCCCTGCCCACCGCTGATGACCTCAAGGTATTCTCGATTCTCAAGTGGACGAACGTAGGTCACTACAAAATCATAGGGCGTCCTAGCCCAGGTCGCGATGTCAGAGCGAGTGAATGTGCTGCGCCGTTCGTGCTCTGATTTGCCTTCATCTTCGCTCGCCCATCTTGCCAAGCCAGCGCGAATGGTTCCCAGCAGGGCACGGCTGTGTTCTGGCAGTTCGTCCAATCCCGCGGCAATTGCTGGAGCAGCATAGCGATACGCCACGTCATAATCCGCCAAATCGGCTTCGATGTACTCGATAGGGCCATCCATCGTGGCGTCCGAATCCGTCTTCCTGGGTTTTTGCTTTTGACGAAGAAAGGCAATTGCTTTGATGACTTCGAGGAAACGCGGCAGGTCACGGCGCGTGCGTGGAACATCCGCCGGGAATTTGATCAAGTCGGCATAGGGAATCGCGACCTTGACCGGCTCAAGCAACCGTTGCGCGTTGCGATGCCGACGCAAAACCGCTTCTTTCCCGCTTTCGCTCCGCAATCCCTCGATGGTGGCATGCTTGCGTTGAACCTCATGGATGCGTTGCGTTTGTTTCTCGGTCCCGTCCAGATACAGTTCGAAAACGCGCGTCGCGTTTTCGCTGTGAATGGTGGGGCGCGTCGTTGTTTCGGTATATGCCATCGGCCCGTTGACCTGGCTCTCCCGCGTGCGCATTTCTCCCGTCAGCGGATCCTTCGTGGCATACGCGACTCGAATGACATTCTCCGATTGCAGGACCCGAATGGTGTAATCGCTTTCCTCGGAGCCATTGCGTTCGGTCACCACCATGAATTTGTGCTGCAAAGCGTTCGGGGGAAGGTACGCCAGAGACTGAGCTGTTAACCGCGTGTATTCGGCCACATCCTCGGGCGGCATCAGGCGCGCAACCTTTTTGACCATCTCTGATTTGCCCCACGCCGATGGACTCTTGACGACCGCTGAGAGAGGACAATCCTGTTTGCGCGATGTTGCCACCAGATACTGGAGAACTTTGTTGGCGTCCTCGCCGACGTAACCCAACGTGGTAATGTCTTGGATAATCCGCTCGAACAGGCGCGGGTCTTGGAGCAACGCCATGGCTTCCGCGCGCTCTTCGTCTGTCATCTCCCTTGCCTTCGCGGCTTGCGCCTCTTCCTCCGCCACCCTCTCCTTGACCTGGCGCATCTGCTCGGACTGTTCCCAGCCGTCGCGTAGTTTCGCCAAATCGCTCTCGTAGGCGCGGACTGCCGAATAGGTGAGTCCAAAGTGTGGCTTGATCTTGTAGTTGAGAAACGCACTGGAAATTGCTTTACCCATTGGCGCAAGCTCCTCAAGGATCGGGCGCAGCACCAGGGGGAGGCGCAGTTTGTCGGTATCCGCTGGCACCTGCTCCACCTTCGCTTCCAACTCTGCAATCCGCGCCTTCATCAAATTTGCTTCATCGTCCAAGCCCTCCTCCACTGTTTCTGCGGCAGGATGGTCGGAGTTTCGGTTCTGCACCAGGTGCGGCACTCTCATCCCCGCCTCAAGCCCGCTTCGAATTGTTGCGATGGCTTCGCGTTCTCCCAGCCCGATTGCGCGCGCAGAATCAAAGAGGCGCGCCTCGGCGATTGAGCGATTGAGTGATCCGGTCGCGATGAGTTGACCGAGCGTAAATGCGGCTTTATTCAATTGCGCATTGCGCTTGCCCTCGACCGTCGCCAAGAGTTGATCGATCTCGCGCTGCAAGACCGCCGCCTCATCGTTGCGGTTGGGCTCATTCGGTTGAATTGGAAATTCACGCAGCACACGGCCGACCCGGGCGGTCAGTCGTTCCAGGTCTTCCAGCGTGTAGCCACGTTCCCAATCCGTCCGCACGAAATCAACGCGTGGATAGTTCGGTGCGTACTGCGGCTTGAAATTACGTGTGCCTGGGATACGCAGAACTCGCGCGAGGTCTTTCGCGCCGATATCGCCCTTCACCAACGCCACCCAGCTCGCTTGCAGTTGACGCGCCCGGTCTCGATCTGACTCAGTCGCGATCACGAACGGATCGCGCAGAAACCAGTAGCAATGATAGCCCCCGCCACTGTCGGCGATGACAGAAGGTGCGGCTGGCAAAGCATCAAGGTGCTCCCTCACTTTTCCCTTGTCGCCAAAGTCTGCCGCGTCGAAATCGGCGAAGACACAGTTGATGCCGGCGATATCCGCAATGCGCGCCCGCTCGTGATCGCTGCGCTTACGGCTCGTTGGATGGACGCCATAGAACCAGTTGCCTTGCTCTGAAGGGATGGCGGTTGGGTTGTCGGACTGCCACCAGATGCTTAGCTTGCTCTCCGCATTCCACCAATACCCATACTCTCCACC
>VGOB01000008.1 GCA_016865935.1 Chloroflexota bacterium
GGCGGCGTCGCAAGTCTGCGCAAGTTTCTGGGTAGCGGAGCGCGAAATCTCCGCGCGGGCAGCCGAGATTTCTCGTCGGCACAAATCGCCTCCTCGCAATGACAAAACCCTATCGGGCAAAACCCTATCGGGCGGTTGTCACGCGGAGTGGAATGTGATAGAATCACTGCCAGAATCAGAAGGGAAACCCATTGTGCAAAATTCACAGGCGCGCAAGGAATGGATAGTTTTGATCGGGGCGATGGCGGCGAATGTCGTCCTGGCAAGTGTGCTCGTTGGGCTGTTCAATCTGGCGTTCCATCAGCCCAGCGCGCCGGAGTTTGCGCCGACGGAAGAGATCACCGCGCCGAGCGCGCCGACGGCAACGGCAACCGTGTTTTGGGAAGAGACGATGACGCCGACGATCACACCGGTTCCGACGGCGACGGATCCGCCCTTGCCCACGCCCTTGCCGACGCTCACGCCTGCGCCGACGCGCCGCGAATTTTTCGAGCCGACCAAGCCGCCGTACGTTTTTCCAACGCCGATTCAGATTGCGCCCGTGCCGCGTGCGCCGCCAACCGCAACGCGCGCGCGCTAGGCGCGGCTGGACGCGTGGATCGCGTTTGGTGTTCCCTGACGGATCGAGTATAATTGGATTGCAAGTGGTTCTTCGGCAATGTCGCCGAAACGCGCGCGCGCGCGACGGGCATTGTCGTGAGCGCGCGTCTTGTTTATGTGACGGTAGACCGCCGACCGACGACCGCAGTACTTTGCGGCGGTCAATTCTCCAAGGAGCCAAAGATGATTCTGCTCAACCCCAAACAGCCCACCCGCAAGTACCCCGACGCGCGTTCGCGCGACATTATGCTCAAGACGATTGATTTTTTTGAGCGTAAGGGCAAAGCGCACATCAAAGAAGATGATCGCAATCGTACCTGGTACGCCGACCTGCTCGAATTTCAAAAGTGCGAAAAACTTTTCGCGACCTTGTTGACGCCGACGGGATACGGCGACGCCGACGCGCGCTGGGATACCTGGCGCAACATCGAGTTCAACGAGATTCTCGCGTTCTACGGACTAGCGTATTGGTACACCTGGCAAGTTTCGATCCTGGGTCTGGGTCCGATTTGGCAGAGCGCGAACGAGTCGCTGAAACAAAAAGCCGCGCAACTCTTGCGCGACGGCGAGGTGTTCGCGTTTGGCTTGTCGGAGCGCAAACACGGCGCGGACGTGTACGCGACGGAAATGTCACTCACGCCGTTGCCCGACGGCACGTACCGCGCGAACGGCGAAAAATATTACATCGGCAACGGCAACATCGCGCCGATGGTTTCGACGTTCGGAAAAATGGCGAACACAGGCGAGTACGTTTTCTTCGCCGCCGATTATCGCAATCGCAATTTCGATCTGATTCAAAACGTCTGCAACAGCCAGTCGTACGTCGCGAATTTCGCGCTGCGCGATTACCCGATCACCGAAGCCGACATCCTGTCGAAAGGGCAAGCCGCGTGGGACGCCGCGCTTAACACGGTGAACATCGGCAAGTACAACCTGGGTTGGGCATCCATCGGCATTTGCACGCACGCGTTCTACGAAGCGATCAACCACGCGGCGAATCGCAAATTGTACGGTATGCTCGTCACCGATTTTCCGCACGCCAAGCAAATGTTCACCGACGCGTACGCGCGGCTCGTCGCGATGAAACTCTTCGCACTGCGCGCCGCCGATTATATGCGAACCGCGTCCGCGCAGGATCGGCGGTATCTACTGTTCAATCCGATGGTCAAGATGAAAGTGACGACGCAGGGTGAAGAGGTCATCAATTTGCTGTGGGATGTGATCGCGGCAAGGGGATTTGAAAAGGACACGTACTTTGAGATGGCGGCGCGCGATATTCGCGCGTTGCCGAAACTCGAAGGGACGGTGCACGTCAACCTCGCGCTGATTCTCAAATTCATGCCCAACTATTTCTTCTTCCCTGCCGAGTATCCCGAAATTCCGCTGTGCGATTTTGCGCGCAACGACGATTTCCTGTTCGATCAGGGACCCGCGAAGGGACTGGGCAAAATCCAGTTCCACGATTACAACTTGGCGTACGACGCGTACGAGACGCCGAACCTTGCCGTGTTCCGCGAACAGATCGCGATGTTCCGAGATTTTCTCGCGATGGCGACGCCTGACGAGGCGCAACAAAAGGACACGGACTTTTTGCTCGCGTTGGGTGAAATGTTCGCGCTCGTTGTCTACGGGCAACTCATCCTCGAAAACGTCAAGCATTGCGATGTGGACGCCGACACGCTCGATCAGATTTTTGATTTCATCGTGCGCGATTTTAGCAAGTTCGCGCTGCAACTCTACAGCAAGCCGAGCAGTACGTCCGAGCAAATGGATTTCTGCCTGAAGATGATCCGCAAGCCGATGGTGGACGCGGCGCGCTATGATCGCGTGTGGAAGAATTCGGTGTACGCGTTGAATGGCGCGTATGAGATGAACCCATAAAAGCGACCGAGGACGGAAGACCGACGACGGAAGAAATCTTTCGGTCGTCGGTCGTCCGCCGTCCGCGGTCTTTGATTTATATCAACCCCCACCGTTCGCGTACGCGCGTTTCAATCGGCGCGAAGATGACGCGATCCACGACGAGCCCGATCGCGATGATGACGAGCATCACCGCGACGACCTGGCTCATATCGTTCAACTCGCGTCCCATCATCAACAGGTGCCCGAGCCCGAGCGAGACGTACAGCAACTCCGCCGCCATCAGCGACCGCCACGCGAACGACCAGCCCAGTTTCATCCCCGTGATGATTTCGGGGAGCGCGGCGGGAAAAATCACGAGCGCGTACAGTTTCCAGCCGCGCGCGCCCAAGTTGCGCGCCGCGCGCAAGTAGAGCGGCGGCGTGTTTTTTACGCCTGCCTCCGTCGCCGTCGTGATCGCGAGCAGCGCGCCCATCACCACGACGAAGAGCATCGCGGTCTCGCTCAAGCCGAACCACAAGAGCGCGAGCGGCAGCCAGCAAATCGAAGGCAGTGTTTGCAGCCCCAACACGAGTGAGCCGATGGTCTCATCGAGCACTTTGCTCCGTCCGATTGCCAGCCCGCTCAGGATGCCGATGATCGCCGAAATGCCAAAGCCGATCAGCAACCGTTGCATCGAAGTCGCGATCCCGACGACGAACGTGCCGTTCTGAAAGCCGCGCGCGAGCGTTTGTGCGACGCCAAGCGGCGATGGGAAAATGTACTCCGCCCACCATCCTGACCACGCGAGCGTTTGCCACACCGCGATCAGCGCAGCGAAGAAAATGAGTTTACGCGCCAACGTATTCTGGAAAACCCGACTAACCATCTCTACCTCTGTCGACTGTCGACTGTTTACTGGCGACTGCTTTCACAGTACATCGTCCCCAACCCTCTGCGCTTCCATTCCCTGCAGCCAACTGACTTGCGGATCGTGGACACTTGCCAGCACATCTTCCTTCAACTCCGCCATAATCTCGCGCGCGAGGTCAACGACGGCGTAACTTTCGATCTGGCGCGGACGCGGCAAATCAATCGTAAAGATTTTTTTGATGCGCCCGGGTCGCGCGGAAAAAACAACGACGCGATCACCCAACACGACGGCTTCGCGCACGTTGTGCGTGACGAACACGATCGTCTTGCGCGTCTCCGTCCAAATCGTCTGCAATTCGTCGTGCAGCAGATCGCGCGTCTGCGCGTCGAGCGCGCCGAACGGCTCGTCCATTAGCAGCACATCGGGATCGGCGGCGAGCGCGCGCGCAATCGCGACGCGCTGTTTCATCCCGCCTGAAAGTTCGTGCACGGACGCGCGTTCGAAATCGGCAAGATGCACCATTTGCAAATATTTGCGCGCGATCACTTGGCGCGCGGGTTTCGGCACGCCGATCATATTCAAACCGAATTTCACATTGTCGAAAACGGAGAGCCAGGGGAAGAGCGCGGCGCTTTGAAAGATCATCACGCGATCCGGTCCAGGGCGCGTGACGATTTTACCCTCCACGCGCACTTGTCCGCGTGTCGGCGCGTCGAGCCCTGCGATGATGTTGAGCAGCGTGGACTTGCCGCATCCCGACGGACCCAGCAAGCACACAAATTCGCCCGGTTGCACGTCGAGATCGATCGCGTCGAGCGCGGTGAGCGCGCCGTTTTTGCTTTGGAACGTTTTGGTGACGCCGCGAATTTCCAATTTCACGTTGTGCCTCTCGGTGCAGTGTTCAGTATTCGGTATTCAGTCTCCAGTTGGCAAGCGCGCATCTGAACACTGAACACTGAACACTGAATACTGAATACTGAATACCGCATTCTGTTCACTGAACTACAGTCAGTCCCTTTTCTTTCAACACCTGATTGAGCAATGTCAAATCATAAATATTGTCCAGGTTGGGCATCGTGTCGCCAAGAAAACCGAGTTTGAACGCGGCGTCGGCGGAACCATAGAGCGACGCGCGAATCGGATCGTAGGTGATCGTTTGGCGCGACCACGCGTCGTCGAGAATCGCGGTCGGCAGCGCCGCGCCGGTGAGCCGTTGAATTTCGGTGTTCAACTTTAGTTTTGCCGATGTGGGCTCGGCGTTGATGCGCTGCGTCAATTCGACATGCGCGACGAGAAATTTTTTGACGAGTTCTGGATTCGCCTTCAAGAACTTTGTACTGACGATGACGTGCGCGACGACGAATTCGCCGCGCGTAGCGTGCCACAACTCGCGCTCGTCGAGAAAAATCTTTCCGTTCGCTTCGCGCACGAGTCGCGCGCCCCAGGGTTCGGGCACCCACGCCGCGTCAATTTCCTTTTTCTGAAACAAGGTGAGAATGTCGGGATTGGCAATCGGGATGACTTGCGTGTCGCCGCCTTGTTCTTTGAGTTTGAATCCTTGGTTCATCAACCACGCGCGCGCGGCAACGTCTTGCGTGTTGCCGAGCTGCGGCGTCGCGATTTTCTTGCCGCGAAAATCGGCAGGCGAAGTGATCCCCGCATCGCTGCGGACGACGAGCACTGCGCCGCCGCTCGTCGCGCCCGCGATGATTCGCAGCGCCTCGCCTTTCGATTTGACATAGCCGTTGATCGCGGGGTTCGGTCCGATGTAGGTGAGGTCAAGTTGCCCTGCGAACAGCGCTTCAATCGCGGAGGGACCCGCGTTGAAAATCTTGGGATCGATCTTCACGTTGTCGCCCAGCGCGCGCGCGAACGTGCCATCAGCAATGCCGATGACCGCTTGCGCGTGCGTGATATTCGGAAAGTAGCCGAAGCGGACGACGCCCGGCTGAGTTGCGCTCGCGCAACTGCACAGGACGACGACGAGCGCGCCAAGCAAAAACATTTTCCAGTGGTGCGTCATTTTTCTCCTTGATAGAATTCAACCAACGCGGCAATCAGCCCTGCGATCGTGTACTCTGCCGCGACAATGTCCACGCGCAAACCCAGATCGCGTGCGGTTTGCGCGGTGACGGGACCGATGCAAGCAATTGTCAATTGAGAATTGTCAATTGACAATTCTGCGTTCATAAAACCGCGTACCGTCGAAGAGCTGGTGAACGCGATCGCATCTATTTCGCCGCGTGCGATCCGCGCGCGAATTTCTTGCGCGCGGGGAGCGTTTGCGTCCGTTGTGACGGTGCGGTACGCGGCAACGTCGTCAACGCTTGCGCCGCGGGCGCGCAGACCTTGCGTCAACGCTTCGCGCGCGCTATCGGCGCGCGGCAACAGGACGCGCTGTCCCGCCACATCGCCGATTTGTTCGATAATTGCTTCCGCGACGTACTCGCGCGGCACGAAATCGGCGCGCACACCGTGTCGCGCGAGTTCGTCGGCTGTCGCCGGACCAATCGCGCCGATGCGCGTGTGTGCGAACGCGCGCGCATCGCGTCCCAGTGCGGTCAGGCGTTCCCAGACAAAATTGACGCCGTTGACGCTCGTGAAGATCACCCAATCGTATTTTTGCGCGAGCGCGGCGTCGAGTTCCGCGTAATCGGCGAGTGGCTGAATTTGAATCGTCGGAAATTCAAGCGGCTCCGCGCCCAGTTCGGCAAGTTGTCGCGCCAGTGCACCGGCTTGTTCGCGCGCGCGCGTCACGAGAATTCGTTTGCCAAACAACGGACGATTTTCGAACCACTGCAATTTCTCGCGCAGATTCACCACCTCGCCGACGATCAGCACGGCAGGCGGTTTCAAGTCGCGGCTACGCGCGATGATGTTTCCCAGATTGCCGACAATCGTTTGTTGTTGCGTCGTCGTGCCCCAGCGCACGAGCGCGGCGGGCGTCGCTGCATCGCGTCCCGTTTCCAACAACGATGCGACGATGCCTTGCAAGTTTTCGATACCCATTAGGAAGATTTGCGTCTCGGCAAGGGAATTTTGAATTACGAATTTTGAATTTTGAATTCCGTCATCGCGCAAATGCCCGCTAGTCACAGTGAACGACGCCGCGACGCCGCGATGCGTCACGGGAATTCCCGCGTACGCCGGCGCGGCAATCGCGCTGGAAATACCCGGCACGATTTCAAACGCGATGCCCGCCTCCGCGAGTGCGAGCGCTTCCTCGCCGCCGCGTCCAAAGACGAACGGATCGCCGCCTTTGAGCCGCACGACGATTTTTCCCGCGCGCGCTTGTTCGATCAGCAGCGCGTTGATCTCGTTTTGCGGCATCGTGTGATCGCTGCTCGCTTTGCCGACGTAGATTTTTTCAGCGGAGGCGGGCGCGTAATCGAGTAGCGCGGGTGCGACGAGCCGGTCGTACACGACGACATCTGCGCGGCGCAAACATTCCGCGCCTTTGATCGTGATGAGACCCGGATCGCCCGGTCCCGCGCCGACGAGGAAAACTTGGGGATTCATAGTTCAAGGTTCAAAGTTCAAGGTTACAGGTTACAAGTTTCATGCATCACGTTTCACGTTTCAGCATTGCCGCCAATTTCTCCCCCACCGCTTCCGCCTGCGCGATGTTCCCGCGCGTTTCACCGCGTACGATGCGCGTACCGTCCGCGCTGGCGATGAGACCGCGCAAATGCAAAACGCCGTCGCGCGATTCCGCGTACGCGGCAATCGGGACCTGGCACCCGCCGCCGAGCGCGCGCAAGAACGCTCGTTCCGCCGTCGTCGCCGCGCGCGTGGGCGTGTGATCGAGCGGCGCGAGCAATTGCAACGTCGCCGCGTCGTCTGCGCGCGTTTGCACCGCGAGCGCGCCTTGTCCCGGTGCGGGCAACATCACGTCGAACGACAAAAATTCGGTGATGCGATCCGCCAGACCCAAGCGCGCGATTCCGGCGGCGGCAAGTACAATCGCGTCGTACTCCGCGCTCGCCGATTTTCGCAGACGCGTGTCCACGTTGCCGCGCAAGTTCACGATTTGTAAATCGGGACGATGTGTGCGCAGTTGCGCGGCGCGCCGCAATGAACTCGTGCCGATGCGTGCGCTGTGCGGCAAGCGATCCAATCCCAGATTCAAGCGCGAGATCAGTACATCGCGCGCGTCTGCGCGTTCGGGAATCGCGGCGAGGGTCAAGGAATGTGTCATTGCGAGGAGCGGTTTGCGCGACGAAGCAATCTCCGTACTGAGAATTGGAGATTGCTTCGCTCCGCTCGCAATGACACCAGCGGGTTCAGTTGGCAAATCTTTGAGCGAGTGAACCGCGCAGTGAATTTCACCCGCGACGAGCGCCGCTTCGATCTCGCGCGTGAACAACCCCTTGTCGCCGATCTGCGGCAGGGGCGTTTCGGTTTGGGTGTCACCTTTCGTCGTGATCGTGCGGATGACGATTTCGATCTGCGGATGGTGCGCGCGCAATTGCCGCGCGACCCAGTTCGTTTGCCACAGCGCGAGTTGGCTCGCGCGGGTGCCGATGATGAGTCTAGTCAAGGTGTGTACTCTCAATTGGCGGTCAGCCGTCAGCGGTCAGCGGTCAGCGGTCAGCCGTTGCGTTTTCAATGAGTGCTTCCGCCGCGCGGCGCGCGTCCGCCTCGCGTCCGGCGCGCAACAACGGCAACGCGGCGTCAATCAATTCGCGCCATAATGCTTCGCGCTGTTCCTGCGGGACACGCGCTTGAACGCGTGGACGCAGTTCCGCCAAAAGTTGCGCGAGCCGTTCGTACTCTGCGCCAATCGTCTGTTCGATCTTGGCGCGCAAGTGCTTGGCAAGCGCGGGACTCGCGCCGCCGGTGCTGATTGCAATCGCGAGATTGCCGCGCCGAACGAGCGCGGGGACGTGAAACGTACAGTGCGCCGGATCGTCCACGACGTTGACGAGGATGCCGCGCGCGCGCGCGTCGGCGGAGACGGCGTGATTGACCTCGGCGTCGTCGGTCGCGGCGATCACGACGCGCGCCTCGCGCAGATCGCCGTTTTGGTACGCGCGGCGAATGACGGCGATGCGCGAATCGCGCGCCAGGTCTTCCAGTTCGCGCGTGAGTTGCGGCGCGATCACGGTGACGCGCGCGCCGGCGTCGAGCAAGCCGCGCACTTTGCGCGCCGCGACCGCGCCGCCGCCGACGACGATGGCGTGTTCGAGATCAACGAGTGAAATGGGGTAATGGCTCATGTGGAGATGACCGCTGACGGCAGACCGTTGACCGCGCTTGCGCGCGACGGTCGGCGGTCGTTCGTCGGCGGTCATTATACTACAGAATTGCATTACGTCTAAAACGCGGCGTGATGCGTTTGACTTATCGGCAAAAAATCTATACACTGGCGCTGAGGTGATTTGAATGTTGCAACGATTCAGCGCCGCGCGTGTCGCTTGGCGTCAACTCTTCTCGCGGTCGTTTTGGTTGAACCTGGGACTCAAGACCAAGATGACGTTGATGGTGTGGGTGGGCTTGACCACGCTGGTCGTTTTTTTTGGTTTTTTGAGCGTGAGCGCGGCGCAACAGACGACGGCGCGCGCGTTGCAAGAGCGCGTCATTCTCGCGCAACTCGCGGCAAATCACAGCGATTACGTCCTGGGACACGCGCAAGCATTGTTGGAAGCGGCGGCAACGCACGCAACCTTTTCGTTTGCTTCGTCGCCGAACGAGCAACAAAATGTGTTGCGCGAAACGCGCGCGCAATCGGGCTCATTGTTTCACCAAATTTTTCTTGTCGATGCGACGGGCGCGGTGCGCGCGGCGGATCCGCCACTGACGCAAGCCCTCTCGTTTGCGCCGGTCCTGTCCGAATTCCGCGCGGACACACGCTTAAATGTTTCGAGTCTCCAGCCGGGGGATGCCGATCCGATGATCGTCGCGGCGACGCCGGTGCGCGCGGCGTCCGGACAAATCAGCGGCGCGTTGATCGCGCGACTCGATCTGTCCGGTTCCGAGATCAGTGTCCCGGTTCAAGCGGTGACGCTGGGGCAGACCGGTTATCTCGAAGTCGTAGATTCGCAGGGCTTGATCGTTCTGAGCACGCGCACGCAGCGTTTGCTGAGTGAGGCAGACCATCGCGCGAGTTTGAGCGCGATGATCCGCGACGGCAAGAGCGTGGTCGCGAATTGCACGAGTTGTCACCGCGCCAACTTTGGAACCGATCGCGAACCCGAAGTGATCGCGTTTGCGCCGATGAAACGCGCGCCCTGGGGCGTCGTCGTGCGCCAGACCGAAGCGGAAGCGTTCGCGTCGGCGCGGCAACTGCAAGGACAAATCGTCGCGATTGGCGTATTGTCCGTGCTGGGCGCGATGATGCTGGTGTGGTTGACGACGCGCAGTATGATCGCGCCGATCCAAAATTTGACGCGCGCGGCAAAACGGATCGCGCGCGGCGATCTGGAGACGCCGATTCAGCGCACGCGCGGCGACGAAATCGGCGCGCTCGCGCAATCGTTCGACGAGATGCGCGCGCGGCTGCAGACGAGCATCGCCGAGATTCAATCGTTGAATCGCGATCTCGATTTGCGCGTGCAGGAACGGACGCGCGAACTCGCCGCGTTGAACGCCGTCGCGATGGTCGTCGCCCAGCCGTTGCATTTGGACGAGTTGTTGGAGCAAGCGCTTGCCCAGGTGTTGCGCGTGACCGGCGTGCAAGCCGGAGCGATCTTTTTGCTGGACGCGGAGACGCGCGCGCTGACGCTGCAGGCGCGGCGCGGCGTCTCGGAGCAAGCGGCGCAATCCATGATGACGCTCCACCTGGACGATAGCGCGTGCGGCGGCGTGATCGAAAAAGGGCATCCGGTCGTCGTGCCGGATCTCGGGTATTATCGTTCGAGCGCGGGGCGCGCGTTGTGGTCAGCCGGTTTGCAAGGATTGGTGCACGTGCCGTTGATCAGTCGCCGGATCGCGCTGGGGACGTTGTGCGTGGCGACGGCGCGACCGCACGATTATCAAACGGAAGAACTGGAATTGCTGATGGCGATAGGAAGCCAGATCGCGGTCGGGATCGAAAATGCGCGCTTGTACGACGAACTGGCGCGGCGCGAGCAGCTGCGCGGCGAGTTGCTCGATCAAGTGATCGCGGCGCAAGAGGACGAGCGCAAACGGATCGCGCGTGATCTGCACGACGATACGAGTCAGTCGCTTTCGGCGTTAATCTATTCGCTGGAAGCAGTGGAAGCGAGTTGCCCCGGTTCGCCGGTGCGCGATGCGCTTGTGACGATGCGTCAGCGCGTGACGCAGATTCTCGACGGGATTCACAAACTGATTTTCGATCTGCGTCCCAGTATGCTCGATCACTTGGGCTTGTTCGTCGCGTTGCGCTGGTACGCCGAAACGCATTTGCAGCCGCTCGGCGTGCGGGTGCATTTGGAAGAGCGCGGCGCGCCGCGCCGGCTGCCGTCGAAAGTGGAGACGGCGTTGTTCCGCGTCGTGCAAGAGGCGATCAACAATATCGCGAAACATTCCGGCGCGCGTAATGTGCATCTGAACTTGGATTGTTCCGACGGCGTCGTCGCGATCCAAGTGGCGGACGACGGGATCGGCTTCGATCTGAACGAAGTCGCGCGCGCGGGGGATCGGCGGCGCGGGCTGGGCTTGGTCGGGATGCAAGAGCGCGTCGGGTTGCTCGGCGGGAAGATTTCGCTCATCTCCGATCCGGGACAGGGTACGCAGATTTCGATTTACGTGCCAGTCTAAACGGGTTGCTGTCATTTCAAGGCGCGCAGTTTGCGATGAGGAATCAAGTTGTCGGCGCGAATGAGATTTCTCGCTGCGCTACCCGGAACATGTCATTTCGACGAGCGTAGTTTGCGAGGAGAAATCTCCTGCCCGGTCTGAGATTTCTCGTCAGCACAAATTGCCTCCTCGAAATGACAGTGCTTGGCTCAAACATAGCGCGGCAAAGCCGCAACCAAACTCATTGGACACTGACCAACACTGAAGAACACTGATTTTTTCTTTATCTGTGTTTGTCTGTGTTCATCTGTGTCCAAAAAATCCTCGCGGTTGTGATAGTTTTTGTAGAGGAATACTATACCGCGCGGCGGTATGCGCGAAGCGGTTCGAAATGACAGCAGGGCATAGTCACCAACTTGGAGAAAATTGATGGCAAAAATTCGCGTGGTGCTGGTGGACGATCATACGATTTTGCGCGAAGGGTTGCGTTCGCTCTTGGTGATGCAAGAGGATATCGAAGTGGTGGGCGAGGCGGGCGACGGCGCGGCGGCGTTGGAATTGATCCGGCAAGTCAAGCCGGACATCGTCGTGATGGATGTGGCGATGCCGGGAATGGACGGCTTGGAAGCGACGCGGCGCGTCAAAAAAGATTTTCCCGAAACGCGCGTGTTGATTTTGACGCAACACGATCATCGCGAATATGTGTTTTCGTTGTTGCAAGCCGGCGCGGTCGGTTACATTCTGAAAAAGTCGGGCGGCGCGGAAGTGATCAACGCGATTCGCAGTACGGCGGCGGAAGGCGCATTTCTGCCGCCGGGCATCGCGCGCGAGGTGATGGATCGATACATCCAGCGCCCGCAAGCGGAGACGGGGCGCCCGCATTTGACGGAGCGCGAAAAACAAGTGTTGCGTTTGATCGCGGAAGGCAAGACGAACAAGGAAATCGCGGAAATGTTGTACTTGAGCGTCAAGACGGTGATGGTGCATCGCACGAACATTATGGAGAAATTGGACATTCACAGTCGCACCGAGTTGGTCAAGTACGCGATTCGGCAGGGGATGATTAGCGTGTAAAGGATTAAGGATGAGGGATGAAGGATGAAAGACAGCCCTCGAAGTTTCATCCTTCATCCTTCTGCCTTCATCCTTGCTGAGGCGGCAATGTATCTCTTCGCAGGCGCGTCGTTGCGGGGCAATCAGGTTGAATATAAAATCGTGCGCGAGGTGGCGCGCGGCGGGATGGGCGCAATCTATCGCGCGGACGATCGCGTGAACAATCGCGTCGTCGCGATCAAGGAAGCGTGTCTCGATCCGGCGTGCGGCGGCAATATCGCGCAGATCCGCGCGCGCTTGGTGCACGAGATGCAAGTGCTGATGCCGCTCGATCATCCGAATATTCCCAGGGTGTACGAACAATTTTCGCGTTACGAAAACGCGTACCTGGTGATGGAATTTGTCGAAGGGCAAACGCTGCGCAAGATTCAAGAGCAGACGCCGGGCGTGAAACGCCAAATCGAAGCGAGCCGCGTCCTGGGTTGGGCGATCCAGGTATTGGACGCGCTGGAGTATTTGCACACGCAACCCAAGCCGATCATTCATCGCGACATCAAGCCGGAAAATTTGATTCTCGCGCCGGATGGACGCGTGGTGCTGGTGGATTTCGGTTTGATGAAGCAGGTGGAGCGGCAGCTGGAGAGCGGTCCGCTGATTCACGCGATCGGCACGATTGAATTCGCGCCGCCGGAGCAGCACGCCGAAAGTGGCGCGCACACGGATCCGCGCAGTGACATTTACTCGCTCGGCGCGACGATGTACTCCTTGCTGGCGGGGCATTTGCCGCCGCGCGCGGTGGATCGAATGTTGCCGATGTCAATGAGCGTGCCGCTCAAGCGCGGCGCGTTGACGCGCATCAACCTGTCGGTCGCGCCGCGCATCGAGCGGATCATTTTCAAGGCGATGGAGATCGAACCGGACAAGCGATACCAGTCCGCGCGCGCGCTGCGCGAGGCGATTTGTCCGTGGCGCCGGTTTGTTCCGTTGCCGTTCTGAAAGGATGAAAGATGAGGGATGAAGGATGAATCCCTCGACTTTGCTTGGATTTCATTCTTCATCCCGCGGAGCGCGCCCTCATCCTTCGTAAGATACAGCAAACACCCTACTCAAAAATAGGGTACTCGCCCTAATTGCGTGGCGCCGGAAAACCTCGTATAATCAAAGCCGGGTTAAAGCCATTCAATCGAATACTCGGCGTTATCCCCTGAACACGCGGTTGTGTTGGGGGATGCCGTTTTTGCGATTTCCAAGTCGGCGGAAATAAAACGATAGTCTTGCAGGAGGGCTACTGGCGATTTCGGATGATTCCTGACGAACGAACACGCCGGATAGGCGTCTAGCATGCAAGTCGAACGTCGGTGCGCGCTGGGCTGGGGTGTTGTCGCGCCACAGCTCGGGGTAAGGCGCCGCGAGGATGGAGAGACGCTGCCGGAGAAGGAGGCAATGCGACAGAAAACAAAGACGTTGTTTGATCGTGCTTTGCCCAATGCCCTATCACTCTTCTCGACGGGGCAAATTTATCAAACATGATTGATGTTCGTAGGAGGCAACAAATGAAAGGGATTGACTGGTCTAGTCTGTGGAAAAAGGAAGACTGGCTGGCGGTCTGGCTGGGCTTTCTCATTATGGCGCTGGTCGTGTTTGGCATTTGGGTAGTCCAAACTCCAACCTATCGCTGGACGACCGATGCCGAGTTCACCAATTTCGTGCAAAGCAAGGCGCCCGAGTTGGATCAACTGCTCAAAGGGGCTGAGGCGAAAGGCGAGAAAGGGCTGGCCACCGAGACGACGGCGTTGCTGGCGGCGATCCAGAAGGGCGATCGCGCGGCGATTGCATCGGCGGCGGGCAAACTGGATACGGCATCCAAAGACGCCAAAGACAAAGCCCTCAAGACGTTATCCAGCACCTTGGCGCGAGACTTGCGCACGCAATCCCGCGCTCTGTTAGATAACGTCCTAACGTGGGACAACATCCAAAAGATCCTCATCATCGGGGTGATCTATCTGGTGCTGGCATCCATCGGCATCTTTCTCAAAGGCGGCAACATCCGCAAGTTCGCGCTGGGTTTCCCGGTGGTCTTCTTCATGGCGGTCTTGGCGCAATTCCTCGCCGGCAACTACACCTCGAGTACCTGGGGCTTGGAGTTCGTGCTGTGGGCGTTGATCCTGGGTCTCTTGGTGAGTAATCTCATCAAGCTTCCCGCGTGGCTGAAAGAAGCGGTCCAAACCGAGTACTTTATCAAGACCGGTTTGGTGATCTTTGGCGCCTCGATTCTGTTCAGCGAGATCGTTTCCGCTGGCGCCCTGGGCTTGGTGCAGGGGCTGATCGTCATCAGCACCGTCTGGTATGGCGCGTACTGGCTCTTGCGCAAGGTCTTCAAACTGGACGATGGTTTTGCGGCGGTGATGTCCAGCGCGGTTGCCATCTGCGGTGTGTCGGCGGCAATCGCCGCGCATGGCGCGGTCAAGGGTGACTCGAAGAAACTGAGTTACGTCACCTCGTTGGTGCTGTTGATCGCGATGCCGATGATGATCCTGCAGCCCTTCTTCGCCAAGCTGGTGAATTTGCCCGAAGCGGTTGCCGGTGCGTGGATGGCAGGCACCATCGACACGACCGCGGCGGTGGTGGTCGCCGGCGCGATGGTGGGCGAGACGGCGATGAAGTATGCGTCGATCCTCAAACTGACGCAGAATGCGCTGATCGGGGTCGTGGCATTCATCTTGGCAGTGGCGTGGACGTTCAAAGACAAAGCCCCCGGCGCGGAACGCCCGAGCGTGATGGAAGTCTGGTACCGCTTCCCCAAGTTCGTGTTGGGGTTCATCGTCGCGTCCGTCATCTTCTCGCTCGTCATCGATCCGGCAGTGGTTACTGCGACCAAGAGCATGTTGGGGCACTTGCGCGTGGTCTGGTTCGCCCTGGCGTTCGTCTGCATCGGTTTGGACACGCGCTTTGCCGATCTGATCGCGACCGGCGGTGGTAAACCGGCGTTGGGCTTTGTCACCGCACAACTCTTCAACATCGTGTGGGTCCTGTTGCTGGCGTATCTCCTCTTCGGCGGAGTCTTCTTCCCACCACCGTTCTAAGACGCCGCGCGTTCAACAGTTTTGGAGGTAGGTCGTAAGACGTTTGGTTCTTGATGCCCTCTGCCTCTCCCAGTAATTGTGCGAGAGGTGGAGGGCAAGTTTTAGAGTGTAAATCAGGAGATTCGGACACGACATAAATATTTCACGCTTGGCTTGAACGCGTAACGGCAAGTAGCCAACTCGAATGTGACCCGAACAAGCGCAGATTGAGCGTGAGATTATGTTATACTCTAAACGGGTGAGAATTTAACTTTTGGCGAAACGCAAAAACTCCTTGTTTTCAGGGCATTTCGCCGGGTTTTGGGCGCTCCAAAAAGTTAAAAACCTGCCCGTTCGGAGTATATGTCCGACCCTCTTAAATCAGGAGATGAATCTATGGCTAACTCGGAAACTCCTCTGCTGGATGATCTGGAAAAAGGTCCTTGGCCCTCGTTTGTCAAAGATATGAAGCAAGCGGCGGTCAAGAAAGAAAGCGCGCGCGCGCTGTTGGGTCAACTTGAGCAGTCCTTCGTGGACAACATCGGACACTGGAAACACGGCGGCATCGTCGGCGTGAAAGGGTATGGCGCGGGCGTCATCGGTCGCTATTCCGATATTCCCGATAAATTTCCCGGCGTCGAGCATTTTCACACGATGCGCGTGAATATGCCGGCGGGCTGGTTCTACACGACGAAAGCGCTGCGCGCAGTGTGCGACGTGTGGGACAAGCACGGCAGCGGCTTGACGAATTTTCACGGCGCGACCGGCGACATCATTTTGCTCGGCACGTCCACCGATCACTTGCAACCCTGCTTCGACGATCTCGCGGAGATCGGGTTCGATCTGGGCGGCTCGGGTTCCGCGATGCGGACGCCGAGCGCGTGCGTCGGTCCGGCGCGCTGCGAGTGGGCGTGCTTCGATTCGCTCAACCTGTTGCGGACGGTGACGCGCACGTTCCAGGGTCAAATGCATCGTCCGATGTTTCCGTACAAGATCAAGATCAAGATCAGCGCGTGCCCCAACGATTGCGTCGCGTCGATCGCGCGCGCCGACATTTCGGTGATTGGCACGTGGCGCGGCAACATTCAGATCGATCAGACAGAAGTGTTGGCGTGCGCCAAGACGATGAACATTCAAACTGAAGTCGTTGATCTCTGCCCGACGAAATGTATGTCCTGGGATGGCAAGGCACTCACGATTGACGACAAGGAATGTAACCGCTGTATGCACTGCATCAACTTGATGCCGAAAGCGTTGCGGCAAGCCAAGGAACGCGGCGCGACGATTCTCGTCGGCAGTAAGGCGCCGATCGTGCATGGCGCGTTGCTCTCTTCGGTCGTCATTCCGTTTATGAAAATGGATCCGCCGTACGACGAGTTCATCGAGTTTGTCAACAAAACATTCGAATATTGGGACGAAAACGGTAAGATGCGCGAACGCTTGGGTGAGTTGATCAATCGGTTGGGGATGGGCAAGTTCCTCAAAGCCGTCGGCTTGAAGCCACTGCCGCAGATGATCAAACGACCGCGCGCGAATCCGTACTACTTTTGGCGTGAGGGAATATAGCCATGGCTACTCGAACCGATTTTGGTCCTCCGGATTACGAGACGATGCTTCCGCCGATCATCAAGAAGAACTATGGGATGTGGAAGTATCACGAACGCGTCAAACCCGGCTTGTTGAAACACGTCGCGGAATCCGGCGACGAACTGTACACGATCCGCGTTGGCTCGGCGCGGCTCCTCAGCACGGATCACGTGCGCGAGATCTGCGATGTGGCGGAAAAATTCTGCGGCGGCTATGTGCGCTTTACCAGTCGCCACAACATCGAGTTCCTCGTCTCCGAAAAGAAAAACGTCGATCCGCTGATCGCCGATCTGAACAAGCGCGGTTGGCCCATCGGCGGCACGGGACACTCGATCACGAACATCGTCCACACGCAAGGGTGGATTCACTGTCACACGCCCGCGACCGACGCGTCCGGCATCGTCAAGGCGGTGATGGACGAACTGTACGATTACTTTGGGTCGTGGAAATTGCCGGGCTATTGCCGCATCTCGCTGGCGTGCTGTTTGAATATGTGCGGCGCGGTGCATTGCTCCGACATTGCGATCCTGGGGATTCATCGCACGGTGCCCAAACTGAATCACGAAATCATCCGCACCAAGTGCGAAATTCCGAACGTGATCGCCGCGTGCCCCACCGGCGCGATTCGTCCTGATCCGGCGAACAAAAGCGTCATCGTGAACGAAGACCGCTGTATGTACTGCGGCAACTGTTACACGATGTGTCCCGGGATGCCGGTGGCTGATCCCGTCGGCGGTGGCGTCTCGATCTGGGTCGGCGGCAAAGTGTCGAACACGCGCAGTGGTCCCGCGTTCTCGCGCCTGGTCATCCCGTTCCTGCCGAACACGCCGCCGCGCTGGCCCGAGACGGTCGCCGCGGTCAAGAACATTGTTGAGGTGTGGGCGAAGCACGCGCGCAAGCACGAGCGGATGGGCGAATGGATCGAGCGCATCGGCTGGGAACGCTTCTTCGAGATCGCAGGCATCCCGTTCGCCGAACAGATCATTGACGACTTTACGCTCGCGTCCGAAACGTATCGCACGACCGCGGCGTTCAAGTGGTAGAAAAGAATTTCAGATTTCAGATTGTAGATTGCAGATTGAAAAATCTGAAATCGAAAATCTGAAATCTGAAATCTGAAATGGGGTAGCGATGGCTGACGAAGTCACCGAGGAACTCTTGACCAAAATTCTAGAGTTCTTCAAAAAGAAGAACAAGATGTTGACCAGTCGCGATGTGGCGGCGGGCGTGGGCATTGAGAACGCGTTCGCCAAAAAGGCGATCACGGTTTTGGTGAACGACGGACGCCTGGAATTCACCTCCTACGGCGGCGCGACGTTCATCAAATTGCCGGATAGTAATGCGTGATGCGTAAAACGTGATCACGCATCACGTTTCACGACCAGCAATCATACACAAGGAGTTTGAACTATGCCATTTCTGGATTACAAAGGGACGCAACTCGAAGTGGACGAGGACGGCTTCATCGCCGATCCCGCGCTCTGGAACGAAGACCTTGCCAAGTTTATTGCAGAGACGCAAGAAGACATCAAGGACCTCACCCCCGACCACTGGAAGCTGATTTACTACCTCAGCAAGTACTACAAGGACTTTGGCATCGCGCCGATGATCCGCAAAGTCTGCAAAGACACCGGCTTTGAGTTAAAGTACATCTACGAACTCTTTCCGAGCGGTCCTGCCAAAGGCGCGTGCAAAGTCGCGGGCTTGCCCAAGCCGACGGGGTGCGTCTAAATCGCAGTTGCATAGTTTGATAGTTGAATAGTGCGATAGTTCGGTAGTGCGATAGTTCGATAGTTGGATCGTTGAACGCTCACTCTGGCTGTGTCAAGCAACTGTCGCACTATCCAACTGCCCAACTGTCGCACTGTTTTACTATCCAACTATTGCGCTGGGAGAATTTTATGACTGACGCCGCGATGATTTGGAATCTGCTTGCCGCGCTCATCATCGGCTTGGGGTATCTTGCCGCGTTCGTTTTCGTCGGCGGATTGTTGCTGCGGATCGCGCTGTACATCAAAACGCCCGTGCCGCTGAAAATCGTCCAGACGCCGGGACCCAAAAGCGCGCCAGGCGTCCTCGCGCGCATCGCAGGCGATGTGCTGATTTTCCCGAATCTCTTCCAAGCCGACAAATTGCTGTGGCTCGGCGCGTGGATTTTTCACGCGTGCCTCTTTTTGATTCTCGTGCGGCACACGCGCTATTTTCTCTACCCCGTGCCGGAACTCGTGATTGATTGGCAAACGATCAGCGTCTACGCCGGCTTCTTCTTCCCGATTCCCGCGCTCTATCTTTTCTGGCGACGGCTCGCGTCGTCGCGCGTGCTGTACATTTCGGGCTTGCCCGATTACATCACGCTCATTCTGCTCACCGCGATCGCATCAACCGGAATGTTGGTGCATTATTTCGCGCGCGTCTATCTCGTTGACGTGAAAGCGTTCACGCTCGGACTCGTCACGTTCGCGCCCGTGCCGCCGCCGCAGCATCCGATTTTCATCGCGCATTTTCTTTTGGTCTGCGCGCTCTTGATTTGGTTCCCGTTCAGCAAATTGATGCACGCGGGTGGCATCTTCTTCTCGCCGACGCGCAACCAAATTGATAACGTGCTGTACCCGCGCTATGTGAACAAATGGAACGAGGAGGTTCGCGTTGACTGATGTTACTCACTGTCATTGCGAGCGGAGCGAAGCAATCCCCAATTCGCAATTGGACGCTCTGCGGGCGGCTTCGTCGCAGAAAACGCTCCTCGCAATGACAAAAGAGGAGCGCGCCTGTGCCTGAAAAATTCGCCGACTTTCCCGCGACCGCGCTCGCGTGGCGCAAAACGAACGGCGGCATCGCGATTCCCGTTCCCGAAATGGACGAAGGCATCGCCGCGGCGATGGTGTGTCATCCATCGAAAGCGAAAGATATGAAGCCGATCGCGCTGCCGACCGAACGCGTACCGCAGTGGCAAGCGCGCGCCGTCGAAAAATTGCGCGAGTTGCTGACTAAGTATCGCGGCTTGTCAGTCTACCTCGATATTTGCGCGCAGTGCGGCGCGTGCAGCGACAAATGCCAGTTCTATCTCGGCACTGGCGACCCGAACAATATGCCCGTCGCGCGCGCGAACCTGCTCCGCAAAGTGTATCGCTATTATTTCAAGCGCGCGGAAAGATTCCTCGGCGGTGATGCCGAACCGTTCAACGAGCAAGTTTTGAAAGAATGGTACACGTACTTTTATCAATGCTCCGAGTGTCGCCGCTGTTCCGTCTTTTGTCCGTACGGCATTGATACCGCGGAAATCACGATGGCGGCGCGCGAAATTATGGCAGCCATCGGCGTCGCGACCAAGTACGTCACCGAAGTCGTCGCCAAGGTGTACGAGCGCGGCAACAACCTGGGTATCCCCGCGCCCGCGTGGATTGACAACTGCCAGTTTCTCGAAGAGGAATTGAAAACCGAAACGGGCAAAGACATTCGAATGCCGGTGGACGAAGTGGGCGCGGACGTTTTGCTCGTGATGCCTTCTGCCGATAACTTTGCGAACACCGACACGATGATGGCGTACGGCAAACTCTTTTACGCGCTCGGCATGTCTTGGACGACGAGCACCTACTGCAACGAGGGCGGCAACTTTGGCTTGTTCCTGAATTATCAGAACATGAAAAAAGTGAACAAGCGCATCCTCGACGCGGCGCGCGATCTCAAAGTCAAGCGCGTCATCTGGGGCGAGTGCGGTCACGCGTGGCGCGCCGCGATTTATACGAACACGCTCAACGGTCCGATGGATTTTCTCGATCCGCCGCATCCCGTTCACATCTGCCAATTCACCGCCGATTTGATCAAGCGCGGCGCGTTCAAGATTGACAAATCGGCAAACGACGATTTGCTGATCACGTACCACGATCCGTGCAACGCGGCGCGCGCGGGCTCGCTCCTCGAAGAGCCGCGCGCGATGATTCGCGCGACCTGTAACAAGTTCGTCGAAATGCCGCGCAACACGATTCGCGAAAAGACGTTTTGCTGCGGCGCGGGCGGCGGCTTGCTCACCGACGAGATTATGCCGATTCGGATGGCGGGCGGCAAACCGCGCGCGGAAGCGTGCCGCTCGACTGGCGCGAACTATCTCGCGGTCCCCTGCGCGATCTGCAAGGCGCAACTGCCCGAATTGATGAAGCATTGGAAAGTGGACGTCAAAGTCGGCGGCGTGCATGATTTGTTGTCGCGCGCGATGATTCTGTAGTAAAGGATGAAGGCAGAAGGATGAAGGATGAAATTTCATCCTTCATCCCTCATCCTTCATCCTTTGGATGACGACGATGAACAAATTTCTCTTACTGATGCTTTTACTCGCGCTCGCCGCGCTCACAATCGCGTGCGTTCCCGAAAAACCCGTGAAGGACGGACACGGTGAACTTGCCGTCGTGATTGATCGCGAGTTCACGTCGCCTGTCACGCACAGCCCGCTCGATTGGTGGCAGACGCGCCATTTCCAAGCCGTCAACAACGGCGACATCAAAGAAAAAGATTGCCTCTACTGCCACAAGGTCGAACGCTCGTGCAATAATTGTCACGGGTATGTTGGAGTTCGGAAAATCGTCCCGTAGTTGGTTAGTTGGATAGTTTGTTAGTTTGATGGTTCGTAGAATGTGTCGCAAACATTCAACTACCCAACTATCAAACTATCAAACTTGGAATTTGAAATATGACACAAACCGCAACTGAATTCCCCTCCAAGTTACAAACGCGCCGCGCGTTCATTCAAACGATGCTGGGTCTTGTCGCGGCGGGCTGGGCGGGCTGGGCTACCCAAGGCGTTTTGTTCCCCGCGCCGCGCGCGCAAACGGGACAGGTGAAATTCGCGCTGGCGGAATTGCCTATCGGCGCGGTCAAAGCGATCACGTACGAAGGCAAGCCCGCGCTCGTACTGCGCGACAAAGAAGGCGTCGTTGCCTTCTCGCTCGTTTGCACGCACCAAGGTTGCATCGTGCAGTGGCGCGAAGGTAAGCAAGAATTTTATTGCCCCTGCCACGACGGCTATTTCGATCGAAATGGGGATGTGGTCGCGGGTCCGCCGCCAATGCCGCTGGAACAAATCCAGGCGAAGATTATTGGCGATGAAATTGTAATTGGAGAAGCGTGAACAGTCGACAGAAAATCTAGCGACTGGCGACTGAGGACTTGACAATGAAAAAATTTTTCGCGATAACGATTCTTCTCACCATCATCGTTCCATTCCTTCCCGCGACACCGACGGTCGCGCTACCCGAATATTCGACGCGCGTTGGCGAGCCGTGCGGCTCGTGCCACACGAGCGCGGCAGGCGGTGGTCTGCGTAGCCCGCGCGGTCAAGCGTGGGTCGCGCAAGGCAAACTGAACACCGTGCCGACGATGGACGAATCGCTGAAAATTCTCGGCGTGAAAGTGACGACCGACCCCGCCGATTACATCGCGCCGACCCCTTCGACTACCGCTCAGGGTGCGCCCGCGCCCGCCGCGCCGCTCGCCACGCGCTACGAACGCAAGATGATGTTGTTGATGCGGTTGTTGGAGTATGGTGGAAATTAGTCGCGTAGTCGTGTGGTCGAATAGTCAAACACGAGGCGACGCACTGACTACAAGACTATTGGACTACCCGACTATCTGACAAGGTTTTGCCAATGAAACTTTCTCGTCGCGAATTTCTCAAAATCAGCGCAGGCGTTGCCGCCACGAGCGCGGCGCTGCCGCTCATTCAAACCGTCCAAAACGTCGCCGCGAGTGATGCGGCGCCGCGCGCGCCAGACCCTTCGACTCCGCTCAGGGCGCCCGCGCGCGCGACGTACGACGAAAAATATTTGCATACCGTCTGCTCGCTCTGTCCATCGGGCTGCGGGTTGGAAGTGCGCGTCGTAGATGGGCGCGCGGTCAAAGTCGAAGGCAATCCGCTACATCCGCTCAATCAGGGTGTCTGCTGTCCCAAAGGTCAAGCGTCGCTCGAAGTGTTGTACTCGCCCGAACGATTGCCCGCGCCATTACGCCGCAAAGTCGCGAAAGATGTCGCGGCGAACGATATCGCGCAGTGGGAAAAAATTTCGTGGGACGACGCGCAAAAAATCGTCGCCGATAAATTGCGCGCGCTGCGCGAGCAAGGTCAAGCGCACACCGTCGCGCTGCTGCACGGCAACTTGCGCGGACAACTGCGCCCGCTGCTGCAGCGCTTCCTCAACGCGTACGGCTCGCCCAATTTGATTTCGATGGAAAACGACCTGGCGCGCCTCGCGCTGTTTCTGACGCAGGGTGTCAACGGCTATCCGATTTACGATATTGACAATGCGCGCTATGTGATGTGTTTCGGCGGCAGCATCCTGGAATCGTCCCAGCATCTGCAAAAATATTTGTCGGGCTATGGCTTTATGCATCGCGGACAATCGAACCGCGCGAAACTCGTCGTCGTGGATAGTCGTTTGAATGTGACCGCCGCGAAATGCGACGAGTGGGTGCCGATTCGACCTGGGACGCTCGGCGCGCTCGCGCTCGGAATGGCGCACGTGCTCATCAAGAGCGGCGCGGTCAACGAATCGTTCGTCAAAAATTGGACGTTCGGCTACGACGATTTCAAAGACGACCAGGGCAAGACGCATCTCGGTTTCAAACGATTGGTGCTGGAGCAGTACACGCTCGAACGCGCGCAAGACATCACGGGTATTCCTGGCAGCACGATTGCGAAACTCGCGGGTGAATTCGGTTCCAACAAACCCGCGCTCGCGATTCTGCCGACGGGTCGCGGTGATTTGTTGAGCGGCAACGGCTTGTCCACCGCGCTGGCGATTTCTGCCCTCAACGCGCTCGTCGGTTCGATTGAAGTGCCTGGGGGCGTGCAGGTGCAACACTATGCCGATTACGCACCTTGGTCGGCATTGCCTAGCGATGCGGGCGCGGAGAAAGCGCGCGCGATGCCGCGACTCGATGGCGCGGGCGCGGATTATCCCGTCGCGTTGTCGTCGTATCAAACGCTCGCGGAAAATTTGGCGAAGGCGAAACCGTACGCAGTCAACGCGCTCTTCTTGCTGAACACGAATCCCATTCTCGACGCGCCACAAGGTCAACGATTCGTTGACGCGCTGAAAAAGTCATTCGTCGTCAGTTTCAACCCGACGCTCGACGAAAGCGCGGCGTACGCGGATTTGATTTTGCCGTCGCTCACATTTTTCGAAATGTGGCAGGACGATGTCATCGAAGGGACGGGGTTCGCGGGTGTCGCGCTGCGTCAGCCCGTCGTCGCGCCCGTGCGCGATGGGCGCAATCCAGGCGACGTGATTTTGCACATCGCGAAACAAATCGGCGGCGCGGTCGGTCAAGCGCTGCCGTGGCGCGATTTTCTCGAGGTCGTCAAGTTCCGCATCGGCGCGCTGGGAATTTCGTGGGATGATTTGGTCAAAAATGGCGCGTGGTCTGCGCTCGTCTACAATTTCGCGCAGCCAGGGAGCAAGGCGTGGAGCAAAGTCGTCGGACGCGATCGCGTCAACGCGCCGAAAGATGGTCGCTATGATTTCTTCTCGCGCGAATTGTTCGCCGCGCTTAACCCATCGGACGATGTTGCGTGCTTGCCGCATTTCGAATTGCCCGCCGAACCCGCGAACGCGGCGTATCCGTTCCTGTTGACGTGCCAGGAGACGATGACGCAGCCGCGCAGTTGCGTTGGCGTTGTGCCGTCGCTGCAAGAAATTTACGGACTGCAAGTCGGGTCGCGCTGGGACTCCTGGGTCGAGATTCATCCGAAAGCCGCGCGCGCGCTCGGCATCAAGAAAGACGATTTGGTGTGGGTTGAATCGGCGGCGGGAAAAATTCGCGCGCGCGCCAAACTCGTCGAAGGCATTTGGCAGAACGCGGTGAACATTCCGTACGGGCAGGGACAGTACACAGCGGCGCAATGGGGGCGCGAACCGAGTACTGCAAAACGCGTCGTCGGCGTGAATCCGCTGCAACTCGTTTCGACCAGCGCGGAAAAAATTTCTGGCTTGGCGATGATGTTGCCGACGAGAGTGAAGATTTACAAATAGTTTTGTTAGCTGGATAGTTTGCTGGTTTGGCAGTTTGATAGTTGCGTTGTCCGCCACAAAACATCTTCAACTACTGAACCACTGAACTACCCAACTATCCAACCATCCAACTATCAAACTATTGAGGAAAAATATGGCGCGATGGACAATGGCAATTGATTTAGATAAATGTCTCGGCTGTCAGGCGTGCACGGTGGCGTGCCGCATGGAAAATAATACGCCGATTGCAGGACCCGAGCAGGCGGAAAAAGGGCGCGCGATTTTGTGGAACGAAGTGATTCCGTTCGTCGAAGGCGAGTACCCGAACGTCACCGCGCGCTACATTCCGCGTCCGTGTATGCACTGCGACGACCCGCTGTGCGTGAAAGTGTGTCCTGTCAAAGCGACTTACAAAAACGAGGAAGGCACGGTGCTTGTGGATTACGAGCGCTGCATCGGCTGTCGCTTTTGCACCGTCGCGTGCCCGTACACCGTGCGCTATTTCAACTGGCACGAGCCGTACTATCCCGAATCGCTCAAAGCGCACCTGAATCCCGACGTGCCGATTCGTCCGAAAGGTGTCGTCGAAAAATGTACGTTCTGCGTGCAGCGTTTGCAGCGCGCGCGCGCGAAAGCGGAAGCCGAGGGGCGCGTCTTTCTCGCGAGCGATTACGTTCCCGCGTGCGTGCAGACCTGCACGGGACGCGCGCGCTACTTTGGCGACCTTGACGACCCGACGAGTCTCGTCTCGCAACTGCTCAAAAGCCCGCGCGCGTTTCGTTTGCTGGAAGAGTTGGGCACGAAACCGAAGGTGTTTTATTTGCGCGAAGGATGACGGAATTTCGATTGTTCGCCACGATGGTTTCCTAGTCCAAGCGTAGTCGCAAATCCGCAATCGTTTAGCTGGATAATGTGCTATGAAGTTCAAGTCTTTTGAGTTTAATCTAAGGGAGCTTGCTGGGTCTATGGGCGACTTTGGCACGCTCTTTCCATTAGCCATTGGCTATATTGTTGTCAATGGTCTCAATCCTGCGGGGTTTCTGGTGATGATGGGACTGGCAAACATTATCACTGGCATAGTGTACCGACTTCCTATGCCTATCGAACCGATGAAGGTACTTGCTGTGATGGCAATTGCCCAACATTGGTCACCCTCAATGGTCTATGCCTCTGGATTCGCAATGGGTGTCATTTGGTTAGTCTTTGCCGCCACAAACCTCATCGGTTGGATTGCAAAGATTACGCCCAAGTCCGTTATCTGGGGTATCCAAGTCACACTAGGTTTACTCCTCGCTATTGAAGCAATCAAAATGCTTTCGACTTGGTGGGCGCTGGGTGTTGTCTCCATTCTGCTGGTGCTGGCACTTCGGCAGAATCGCTATGCACCTGCTGCAATCGTGCTAATGGTTCTTGGTATAGCAATTTGCCTTGTCAATGGAAACTTCCAGCAGGTTAGCCCTCTTGCTCTCAATTTGCCACCACTCACAGGTTTTCGTCTTGAGGAAGTCTGGCAGACGTTGTTACTCGCAGGTTTCGCACAAATTCCGTTGACAGTTACCAATGCAACCATTGCCACTGCTGCCCTAATCAAGAAATATTGGCCCGACAAGCCTGTGAGCGAGAGACAACTTTCTCTAAATCAAGGCATCATGAACTTGGTTTTACCTTTCTTCGGCGGTATGCCAATGTGTCACGGTGCTGGCGGCTTGGCGGGACAATACTACTTTGGCGCGCGCACGGGTGGGACAAACATCATTGAGGGGTTAATCGAAGTTTCATTGGGGTTGTTCTTCGCCTCGTCGGTTGCTGGCTTGTTCGCCGTCTTTCCATCAGCCATCATCGGGGCAATGATGTTTCTCGTTGGGATAGAACTCACCAAGTTTGCAAGGAATATTCGCCCAAACAAAGATTTAGTGCCGATGGGCGCGACGATTATCGTCTCCCTGTTCAGCAATATGGCTTTGGGTTTTGCTGTTGGACTTGGAGTCTATCACTTGACCAGATTCATTGTCAGGCAGACAGGTCATTGCGCGTGCCATCAGCCAGTGAGGAACTACACCTAAAGTGGCGAACACGCAAAAGCGATTAACCTACCTGTTGAGAATTGCAGAGTCGCAAATCATAAATCGAAAATCATAAATCGCACCCGAGGTTGAACCATAATGTCCCATCTGGAATCCACCGTCTTCGCAACCCTCCGCAAAACAGGCATCCGTTTCTACATCCTGTTCGGCGTGCTTGCCGCGCTCGTCGTGTGGGGCGTGTTCGCGTACATCTATCAATTGATTGAGGGCTTGGGCGTCACGGGTTTGAGCCGCCCCGTCTACTGGGGAATCTATCTCACCAACTTTGTCTTCTTCATCGGCATCAGTCACGCGGGCACGCTCATCTCCGCGATTCTGCGCGTCACGCAAGCGAACTGGCGCCGCTCGATTACGCGCATCGCCGAGGCGGTCACCGTGTTCGCGCTCTGCGTCGGCGGTTTGCAAATCCTGATTGATATGGGACGTCCCGACCGCATCCTCAACATGATTTTCTATGGACGATATCAAAGCGTGTTCCTGTGGGACTTGACCTGCATCGGCATTTATTTTATGAGTAGCATCACGTACCTCTACCTGCCGATGATTCCCGATTTTGCGCGGATGCGCGACAAACTCACCGACATCGCGCGCTGGCGCAAGTGGCTCTACACTCTCGCCGCGCTCGGTTGGAAAGGGAACCACGAACAACATCGCCGTTTGGAAATCGCGATCGCGATTATGGCGATTGCGATTATCCCGATTGCCGTCTCAGTGCATACCGTCGTCTCGTGGATTTTTGGAATGACCGTGCAACCGATGTGGCACAGCACGATTTTCGGACCGTACTTTGTCGTCGGCGCGATCTTCAGCGGCATCGCGACCTTGTTTATCGCGATGGCGATTATGCGCAAGGTTTTGCGTTTGGAAGCTTGGTTGACCGACAAACAGTTCGACTATCTCGGCTTGCTGCTGCTGGTGATGAGCGCGTTCTGGTGCTACTTTACCTTCGCCGAATACCTCACGACGGTTTACAGCGCGCTCACGCACGAAATGCACGTCGCCGATGCGAAACTGTACGGCGAATACGCCTGGGCGTTCTGGCTGATGGTCTTCTGCAACGCCGTCGTGCCATTCGCGATTCTCACGCGCCGCGCCGGACGGACGGTGATGGGCACCGTCATCGCATCGGTTTTCATCAATATTGGAATGTGGCTGGAACGCTTTACGATTGTCGCGCCCACGCTCACGCGTCCCAGCTTGGCGTTCGAACACGCGATTTATCAACCCTCCTGGGTCGAAATATCCATCACCGTTGGATCGCTCGCGCTCTTCGCGCTCCTCTTCGTCATCTTCTTCAAACTCTTCCCCAGTCTCGCGATTTGGGAAGTGGAAGAAGGCATCGAAATCGAAGAACGCAACCGCATCAACAAGCAACTGTCGCTGGAAGATTTGCGAGCGATGGAAAAGGCATAATGCGTTTCAGGTTTCAGGTTACAAGTTTAACGTTGAACCTCGAACCTGAAACCTGAAACTTGAAACCTGGAACTTGATATGGAAACACTCTACTGGCTCATCAACACCCAAACCCTCGGCGGACTCGTCGTGGTGATAGTTTTCGGCGTCGTCGTCACGCTGTACTTTTTTATGCTGCGCTGGATTGTCGCGGGCGCGAATGTTGCAGACGATGGTGATACGTAGGGGCGAGGCATTTGCAGATTGTCATTCTGAGCGGAGCGAAGAATCTCTCAAGCAACTTGCGAGACGCTTCGCTACGCTCAGCGTGACAAATTGCCCCTACCGCGCATTGCAATTATTGGAGATTCCCGAAAGATGAAAAATAGATTCCTGCCCCTCGTCGTAATTCTCGGCGGCGCGCTGATGGTCGCGTTTGCCTTTGCCGCGTCAACGCCCGCCGCGCCATCCGCAATTCATAATTCGCAATCTGCAATTCCTAATTCGCAATTCGCAATTGGCAATTATTGCCTTGAATGCCACACCGCCGTCCCCGCGCAATCACTCGACGCGCTCCGCCCCGTCGAATGGGCGCGCGATATTCCGTGCGCGACGCTCCGTAAAGCGTACGAAGGCGTCTGGCAAACCGACACGCTCGTCGCCGCGTTCCAAAACGCGCAGAACGATGTGAGCGCGGTTGGCGTTGACACGCGCGCGCAAGCCAAGCGCATCAACGCGCAACGCGTCATCGCGGAACGATTCACGCGCGAGAATGACATTTCGCTTGCCGCGATGACGAATCGGTACCAGACCGCGCGCTTTCAAATGAACAAAGCGTACGCGGCGATGAACGACGCGCGCGCGGAACGCGACCGCGCGTTCATCTTGATTGCGGTTTCGCTCGCGACGATTTTCGTCGTCAGCGGAATTTTCCTGGGTTGGCGCAACACGTTCAAGGGCAAACGCGTAGGGGCGATTGAAAAATCGCCCATTGAAAAATCGCCCATTGAAAAATCGCCCATTGAAAAATCGCCCATTGAAAAATCGCCCATTGAAAAATCGCCCATTGAAAAATCGCCCGTTGAAAAATCGCCCGTTGAAAAATCGCCCACCTCGCGCGCGGCATTCGCGCTCGCGGCAGTCGGAATGATTGTCGTCTTCGTTCTGTTTGCGAATCCGCTGTTCGCGTTCGCGCCGCCGTTGCCCACGCCGACCGAAGAAGAGACCGAACGCCAGACCGCCGTTGACCAGGCGACGCGCGTGAGCGATGCCGTCGCGCGTTTTTCCGCGCAATCCTGGGTGCTGGGACGCATCGGCGCGCAGTGGAACGCGACGGACAAGACGCAGGCGAACGCCGCGTACGCCGACGCGCTCACTGCCGCGCGCGACAAGAATGCGAACCTCGCCGCATACTGGGGACAACTCCAAGCCGTGCGCGAGAGCGCGGTGACGTGGAACGAAGCGACGCAAGACCTTGCCGCGTTCCGCGCCGACAAAATCGAAACTGCCGCGCAGCAATCCTGGCAATACCGCGCCATTGCGAACGAGTGGCTCGCGGTTGACAAAGCCAAAGCCGCCGACGCGCTCAACCTTGCACTCAATTCCAATCTCCAATCTCCAGTCTCCAATCTCCGCGATTTTGAGTTGCGCGCCATCGCCGTCACCTACGCCAAACTCGACGCCGCCAAAGCGAACGAACTCGTCGCGCAAGTGCAAGACCCGTTCCTGCGCGCGTGGGGCTGGCGCGAGATGGGACAATTCGACAAAGCCACGCAAACCGCGCGCGAAGTGAAATCGCCGTACGACCGCGCGTGGGCATTGCGCGAAATCGCGCGCGCATCGGGCAACACCGCGCTGCTGAACGACGCACTCGACGCGGCGACGAAAATCGAGAACGCGGAATCGCGCGCGTACGCGCTCGCCGATATTGCGATTGTTTGGGCGGCGAAAGATAGCGCGAAAGCAAACGAGGTCATCGAAAAGATTCCCGTCGCGTATCCCGACGCGCGCGTGATGGCGCTGCGCGGCGCGGGCAAGGCGACGATCGACGCGAATCGCGCGAAAGAATTTTTCGCGCGCGCGCTGACCGACGCGAAAAAGGTGGACAGCGCGTACGCGATGGAAAAATATACCGCCGCGCTTGCCGCCGACCTTGCGCGCGTGGACGCGGCAAGCGCGCTCGATGTCGCGTCAAAATTGACGGACGCAGTTTTGCGCGACCAGGCGTACCGTGACATTGCTATCGCCGCGAACGCGAACGACGTTGCCGCGAAAATCGCGACGCCGACTTTCCGCGCGCAAGCGTTGACCGCGCTCGGCGCGAAAGCAAACGACAAGACGCAAGCCGCGAAATATTTCCAGGACGCGTTCGCGCTCGCGGACAAGATGGAAGACCTGGCGGCGTTGCGCGATTTAGCAATCGCGTGGGCGGCGCTTGATCCCAAAGCCGCGCTCGCCGTCGTAGACAAGCTTGAAGATGCGGCGGACAAGGTTGCCGCGCTCCAAGCCATCGCGCTCGAACTTGCCAAGGCGGACAAGCGACAATCGGCGGAAGTGTTCGACCGCGCGGTGAATCTCGCGAAATCGGTGCGCGTGCGCGGCGAAGCGTTTGCGTCGGCGCGCGCGCTTGCCGCGCTTGCATCATCGTACGCGGCGATTGACGCGGCACGCGCGAACCAAGCATTTGCCGCCGCGCTCGAATCGGCAAAGCGCGTCAATGTGAAATATTAATCGCGCGTGTCATTGCGAGGAGGCGGTTTTCGCCGACGAAGCAATCTCCAATTTGCAACGTGGAGATTGCTTCGCCGCTACGCGGCTCGCAATGACACGACCAAGGATCTCAATGAGCCGAGTCTTGATCGTTTACACTCAATCGCTCGATGACCCCGCGCAATGCGGCGCGCCGTTTTTGTACGCGCAAGACGCGGCAGTCGCGGGACATCAAACCGAAATGTTCTTTACGACGCGCGGCACCGCGCTGCTGAAAAAAGGCGTCGCCGAAACGGTGTTTCCCAAAACGGGTGGCAGATCCGTTCGCCAATTCATCAACGATGCGGTTGCCAAAGGCGTGCGCTTGATCGTTTGCGCGCCCTCGCTCGCGCTGAACGATATGACCGAAGACGATTTGATTGACGAAGCAGATACGCTCGTCGGCACGGCATACCTGATCACCGAAGGATTGAAAGCGGATTTGATCTTGACGTTTTAGAATCAGTGGAACGCGTTTACGACTTGATTTCCACTGGATTCGTACTTTTTTCTGGTAAAGTGAAACGCGAGATATTTGAATTTGCGAATATCTCGCGTAGCGAAAGGAGCCCCGTGTCCTGGCTCCGCCAGTTGTTCAAGCGCGATCAACCCACGACGGAACGTTGGCGCGTCCTGCAAATCGAAGTGACGAGCCGCTGTTCCTTGCGCTGTACGTTTTGTCCGAATAAATCGCTCGGCAAGAATTGGATTCACGGCGATTTGCCCTGGTCGGTTTTCTCCGATTGCATCGCGCCGCATCTCGCGCGTTTCGATTTGGCGTACTTGCAAGGGTGGGGCGAGCCGCTGCTGCATCCGCAGTTGTGGGAGATGATTCGCGCGACGAAAGACGCGGGTTGTCGCGTCGGTTTTACGACGTGCGGCAGCGCGCTCGACGAAACGAACGGCGCGCGCTTGCTCGACGAGTGCATTGACATTCTTTCGATTTCGTTCGCGGGCGCGACGCCAAGCGTACACGAATCGTTGCGCGTCGGTTCCGATTTCCGGAAACTTGCCGCGAATGTCGAACGTATCGCGCGATTGAAAAAGAGCCGTGTCATTGCGAGGAGCGATCCTGAGCGGAGCGAAGCGGAGTCGAAGGATCGCGACGAAGCAATCTCCAAATCGCGAGGTGGGGATTGCTTCGCCGCTACGCGGCTCGCAATGACACTGCCCATCATCGAATTGCATTTCTTGATGATGCGGTCGAACATTCACGAATTGCCGGAGTTCGTGCGCTTGGCATCGTCAATCGGCGCAGATGAAGTTGTGGCGACGAACGTCGCGTACGCGCCGACGCGCGAAATCGAAGCGTTGCGCGTCTTTGCCGAGTCACCCGACCCGCGGCATCTCGCGTTGATCGGCGAAGCCGAGCGCGAAGCCAAGCGCCGTGGCATTACGTTCCGCGCGTATCCGCTGGCGATGGATGCGAACATTCTGGAATGTGACGCGCAGCCAACTGAAACGGCGTACGTCAATCATTTGGGTCAAGTTGCGCCGTGCGTGTATTTGGGACTGCCGATCAGGGAGCGCGCGCCACGTTTCTTTCAAGGTCAGGAGCGTCCAGTGGCGCCAGTGAATTTTGGCAGTTCCTGTTTGGATCTGATCGCCGCGATGCAGGGGGCGGGACGCGCCCAGTTCAGCGGCGCGTTCCGTTCGCGCAAAGTGTCCGCGTATTCCGCGCTCGCGCTTTCGGCGGCGAGTGGCGCGTCAGAGCAAACGCGTTTGCCCGATCCGCCTTCGCCGTGCCGCTATTGCTACAAAATGTATGGGATCTGACAGAAACGAGGTTTCGATGTCTCCACGTTCGATTTTCGATATGCAAGCCGAGTTGTGCAAAACGATGGGCAACGCCGCGCGCTTGCAGATCGTTCACACCTTGCGCGGAGGTCCGCATCGCGTTAGCGATATTGTTGAGGTGACTGGTCTCGCGCAAGCCAAAGTGTCGCAGCATCTCGGCGTCTTGCGCGCGTACGGCATCGTCGCGACCAAGCGGGAAGGCAAGGATGTGATCTACCGCATCGCAAATTCCAAACTGACGCGCGTCTGCGACTTGATGCGCGAGGTGCTGGCGGAACAAGCAAGCGAACGTTCGGAAGTATTTGAAGCGTTACAAAGAAAAGGATGAAGGCGGAAGGATGAAGGATGAAAACCACGCGTTCTTTCATCCTTCATCTCTCATCCTTCTGCCTTTGAGGGAAGGCACAATGGAATGGTTTCTGATTTTGTTCGGCTGGATTTCCGCCGCGCTGTTTGTGATCGTCTCGGCGTATAAGATTTATCGCGTCGCAACCGCGCCGCTCAATGTGCGTTGGGAAGTGTATCCCGTGCCGCACGAAGAAGGCGAACGGCGACATTACGGCGGCTCGTATATGGAAGAGGTGGACTGGGCGAAAAAGTCGCGCGCGGGTTCGCTCGTCGCCGAGTTCGTCGAGATGGGGCAAGAGATTTTCTTGTTGCAACGCGTGCGCAAGTACAACGTTTACGGTATTTGGCTACTTTCGCTGGCGATGCACTGGGGGTTGTATCTCGGCGCGGGGTTGCTGGGTCTGCTGGTGATCGAAAACGCGTTGCCCGCGCTCGCGCCGTTGACGAACGTCGTCGGCGTCGTCGCGTTCGCGCTGGGCACGCTGGGCGCGTTCGGGTTGATCGCCAAGCGCGCGACGGATCGCAATCTAAATCTCTACACCGCGCCGATTGACTATTTCAATCTGCTGTGGCTCGCCGCGATTTTCGTTTTGGGACTAGCGTCCTTCGCGACCGCAGGATCGTTTGCGGCGCATCGCGCGTACATCGGCAGCGTGTTGACGTTCCAGCCCGCGCCGATTGCGCCGCTCGTCGCGCTGACGTTCTTCGCATTCGAGTTGTTCGTCGTGTATATGCCATTCTCGAAACTGATTCACTACTTTGCGAAATATTTTACGTACCATAGTCAGTTGTGGGACGATGCGTTCAAGGTGAAAGGATCGCCGACGGACAAAAAAGTGGCGGAGCAGTTGGCATATACCGCCGCGTGGTCTGCGCCGCACATCGTGCCAGGGAAATCGTGGTTGGAGCAAGCGCAGAACCCGAACGTCGAAAAATAATCCCCGCGTGTCATTGCGAGGAGCATCCTGAGCGGAGCGCAGCGAAGTCGAAGGATGCGACGAAGCAATCCCCAACTTGCGACTTGGAGATTGCTTCGGGCAAAAATCGCCCTCGCAATGACACAGGGTTGAAGGTGACAAGAAATGAGCGAACCGAAAATCATTCGCTTTAAAGATATCGCGCGCGCGGGCGATGAACCGCTGGTCACGCTCACGCGCGACGATTTGATCGAGATTCCGCAACTGGGCGATGCGCCGGATGTGCAATCGCCGCAAGCGCGCTGGCTGGAACGTTACGATTTTTCGCTGGATGGTTTCAGCGATTTTGATTTGCCGAAACCGAAGACGAAAGAGGAAGAAGAGCGGCTGGTCAACGGGTTCTTGCGCGGCTTGGAAAAACTGTTCGATCCACAGAGCAACTGGCCCTTTGTCAAAATCTTTCGCCTCTCGCTGGACTATTGCGTGCGCTGCCAGACTTGTTCGGAGGCGTGCCACACCTACATCGGCAGTGGGCGGCAGGAAATTTATCGTCCCACCTATCGTTCCGAAGTTCTGCGCCGCATCTACCAAAAATATTTCACGCCCTCGGGTAAGTTGTTGGGCTCATTCGTCGGCGCGGATGTGGAGGTGAACGCCAAGACAGTCTGGCGTCTGCTCGAACTTTCGTATCGCTGCAATGTGTGTCGGCGGTGCGCGCAAGTGTGTCCGGTCGGCGTGGACAACGCGTTGTTGGCGCGCGAGATTCGCAAACTGTTCAGCCAGGAAATGGGCATCGCGCCCGGCGAGTTGTTGAAGAAAGGAACGCGCCAACATCTCAAAGCCGGTTCCTCCACAGGGATGACCCCTGCCGCATTCAAGGATTTGGTCGAATTTATCGAGGACGATATTTTTGCCAAGACCGGCAAAAAGATCAAGATGCCGATCGATCAAAAAGGCGCGGACGTTTTGCTGATTCACAATGCCGGAGAATTTATGGCGTGGCCCGAAAATCCTGCGGCGTTCGCGATCCTGTTCGATGCCGCCGGGATTAGTTGGACGTTGAGCAGTGAAGCGCAAGGATACGACGGCGTGAACTATGGCGCGTGGTTCGACGACGTGGAACTGGCGCGCGTCGCGTTACGCCAGATTTCGATTGCCAAAGAGTTGGGCGTCAAGAAGATCGTCGTCGGCGAGTGCGGACACGCGCACAAAGCGTTGTGCGTGCTGGCGGATCGCGTGCTCCCCGGCGATCTGTCGCTCGATCAAATTCCGCGCGAAAGTTGTCTGCCGCTGTTGTGGGAGATCGTCAAAAGCGGCGCGGTCAAGTTCGATCCGAACAAAAACGATTTTCCCGTCACGCTCCACGATTCGTGCAACGTCGTGCGTTTGATGGGCATCGTGTCACCGCAGCGCGAAATCGTCAAGGCGATCTGCAAACAGCCGGTGCGCGAGATGACCCCGAACGGCGTGTGGAATTATTGTTGCGGCGGCGGTAGCGGTTTTGCGATTATGAACTCGCTCAACTTTGATCAATGGCGCAAGAACGTGTCCGAGCGCATGAAAATCAAGCAAGTGCTCGACGTGTTCAACGACGTGCTCGATCCCAGCATCAACAAGTACGTCATCGCCGCGTGTTCCAATTGCAAAGGCGCGATGCGCGACGGGATCGATCATTACGGTTTGTGGGACAAGTTTCACATCACCTACGGCGGGCTGGTCGATCTGATGGTCAACGCGATGGCGGATTTGCCGCAGCCGTATATCGAGTTCGGCAAGCAAGGATAGTGCGCCTGAACCAAGCGCACTCTTGAAAAAATCAACGGAGGAAGAATTTCGATGAGTGTGGCAGAGATGACGGAACGCGAGTTGTGGATGTTCTTGGGATTCACAGTCGTCGTGGGGTTTATGCTCTACGTGGACTTGTTTTTGGTCAATCGTAAGGCGCGGGTGATCACGATCAAATCCGCGTTGATCTGGAGCGCGATCTGGATTGGCACGGCGCTCCTGTTCAACGTCTTTGTCTACTATGAATTAGGCACGGTCAAGGCATTGGAGTTCCTCACGGCGTATCTGATCGAAAAGGCGCTGAGCGTGGACAACCTCTTCGTCTTTTTGGTGGTGTTCTCGTACTTTGGCATTCCGCCGATGTATCAGCCGCGCGTGCTCCGCTGGGGGATCATTGGCGCCATCATTATGCGCGCGATTCTCATCGTGATCGGCGTCGAGTTGGTGCATGCGTTCAACTGGATGCTGTACGTCTTCGGCATCATCTTGATCATCACTGCCGTCAAATTGGTGCAGGGCGGCGCGGAGAGCGTCGATCCGGGACAGAACCGGATGCTCAAACTCGTCTCCCGCTATATTCCAGTCACGACGCAGTTTCACGAAGAGAAATTCTTTACGCGCATCAAGGGAGTCCTCTACGCCACGCCGCTCTTCGCGACGCTGATCGTGATCGAAAGCACCGATCTGATGTTCGCGCTCGATTCGATTCCCGCCGTGTTGGGCATTTCGCACGATCTCTTCATCGTCTACACGTCCAACATTTTTGCGATCCTGGGTTTGCGCGCGCTCTATTTCGCGCTGGCGGGCGTGATGCAACTGTTCCACTATCTCAAATACGCGCTGGCGATCATTCTCGGTTTCATCGGCGTCAAGATGCTCGTCCACGATTTCTTCAAGATCCCGATCGAAATCGCCCTGGGCGTGGTCTTTGGCTTGCTGGTGCTTGCCGTCGTCGCGTCCCTTCTGTTCCCGGAAAAAAAGAAAGAAGAAGCGGCGCCGGGCAAAGACAACCCGGGTGAAAACAAGGAATAACCTGGCGGCGTAGCGCGGCGCCTGCGTGCGCGCGCTTGGCGCAGAGAAAAAACTCCGGCGCTGGGAAAACCGGCAAGAGTGCCACTCCCCCCAATCTACGGCATTCCAGGAGAGAAACGAATGTATATCGTCGCGATTGATATTGACAAATGCAAGGGCTGCGAAGATTGCATCAACGCCTGCCCCAGTCAAATGCTCGCGCTCGTCGAAAAGGACGGCAAGAAATACGCGGTCTTCAACGGCAGTCCCGACGATTGCCTGGGTTGTATGGCGTGTCAGGAAGGATGTCCGGACGGCGCGATCAAAGTTACAGAATTATGAGGGGCGAGTGGCGAGGGGCGTTTGACGTAGGGACGTTTAATTAAACGTCCCTACGCGCGACGAAACAAAATCCAATGGGGAGCAAAAATGTACAGCATTGCGATTGATACGAACAAATGTGAAGGCGACGGCGATTGCGTCGAGTCTTGCCCCGTCACAATCCTGGCGATGGCGGACAACAAAGCCACCGTCAAAGGCGATCCCAACGATTGCCTGGGTTGTATGGCGTGCGTTACCACCTGCAAGACCGAGGCGATCACCGTCCAGGAATTCTAAATGGAAATGAGCCAATGTGCCAATGAACCAATTTCCAAACAAGACCGTTTGGCTCATTGCGCAAAATTTGGCTCATTGGACAATTGGCTCATTGGCTCATTTTCCGTTTCCTCCGCGCGTTGTCATCGCCGCGCCGCACGGGCGTTCCGGCAAAACGACCGTCGCGGTGGGTCTCTGCGCCGCGTTTGCCGCGCGCGGGCTGATCGTCCAGCCCTTTAAAAAAGGACCCGATTACATTGATCCCTCCTGGCTCACCGAAGCCGCGCGCCGTCCCTGCCGCAACCTCGATCCGTTTTTGATGGGCGAAGAGGTGGTAGTGGCGGCGTTTGCGCGTGGTAGCCAAGCCGCCGATCTCGCGCTGATCGAAGGCGCGATGGGTTTGTACGACGGCGCCGATCTCGCCGGGACCGGCAGCACCGCCGCGCTCGCGCGCTGGCTGGACGCGCCGATCTTGCTCGTCGTCAACGCGCAACGCATTACGCGCTCCGTCGCCGCGCTCGTGCAGGGCTATCAACATTTTGAGCCGAACACGCGCATCGCGGGTGTCATTCTCAACAACGTCGCGCGCGCGCGTCAGCAAACGCTGATCACCCAAGCCATTGAAAAATACTGCGGCATCCCGGTCGTCGGCGTTTTGCCGCGCGATGACGCGCTCGCGATTCCGGATCGGCATCTCGGTTTGATCCCGCGCGGCGAATATAGCCACATCCTTGAGGGCGTGGCTACGGTTCCCGCGATCGCCGCCGCGCGCGACGCGGTGCTGGCGCATTTTGATCTGGACGCGATTTTCCGAATTGCTGGGGAGAGCGGGAGACAGGGAGACAGGGAGACAAGGAGACAAGGGAAGCAACTTGGAACCTTGAACCTTGAACCGCCTCTCGCCTCCCGCCCCTCACCTCTCGCAATTGGCATCCTCCGCGATCGCGCGTTCAGTTTCTACTATCCCGAAAATCTGGAAGCGCTGCAAGAGGCGGGCGCGGAGTTGATTTTCATTGACAGTTTGCGCGACGCGCATTTGCCCGCGCTCGACGCGCTCTACATCGGCGGCGGATTCCCGGAAGTGTTTCTGCGCGAACTGCAAGCGAACGCGTCGTTGCGCGCGGAAATTTGCGCGGCAATCGAAAATGGTTTGCCGGTCTACGCCGAGTGCGGCGGCTTGATGTACCTGGCGCGCGCGATCACCTGGCGCGACCAGCGCGGCGAGATGGTCGGCGCGCTGCCGTTCGATGTGACGGTGACGGACAAGCCGCAAGGTCACGGCTACGTCGAACTGGAAGTGATCGCCGAGAATCCGCTGTTCGCGCGCGGAACGATTGTGCGCGGACACGAGTTTCACAATTCGCGAATAAACCTGGAAGGTCTTGGAGACCTTCTAGGTTTGAACTGCGCGTATCGCATCACGCGCGGGCACGGACTGGACGGCGCGCGCGATGGCATAGTTTACAAAAACGCGTTTGCAAGTTATACTCACCTACACGCTTTGGTCACGCCCGAGTGGGCAACAGCGTTCAGCGCCAAAGCGCGTGGGGCAAAATTAAATGGTTGATCACGAAAAACAAATCGAACAAACAATCTCAACGTCTACAAAATTCTGCAAAATCTCGCCGCGCAAGAATCGGACGCGGCGCACGCGCGCGTGGTCGCCGCGCTCACCGCGCTGATCGGCGCGCTGATCGAACGCTATCGTTTCTTCCTGGGGCGCGGCATTGCGTTGCTCTTCGACAAAGAGACGCGCGCGCAAATCGGCGCGAACACCGAATTTTTGCAGAGCATCGGCGCGTGGGAACAACTCCCGCCCGAAGTCCGCAATTTGAAAAATGGTTTTGAATCGGCGGAGCCGGTGCAAAGTCTTCCTACGACCGACATCACGTTGCGTTCCGGGCAGGACGAAATCACGTTTCGACCGACGGGGCAGTTGCTGGGCATTTTGATGCCGCAAGACGTGACCGCCGCGCCGAGTTTGACCGACGCGGTGCGCGCCGCGCTCGCGGCGCCGCTTGGCGCAAAGCGTTTGTCCGAATTGGCGGCGGGCGCGTCCAGCGTTGTGATCATCGTGGACGATCACACGCGCCCCACGCCGACGGCGCGCATTTTGCCCGAAGTGCTGGCGGAAATATTTCGCGCGCGCGTGCCGGAATCAGCGATCACGATTTTAGTCGCGAGCGGAATGCATCGCGCGCCCACCGCCGAAGAATTGGCGCGGATCGTGCCGCCCGAAGTCGCCGCGCACATCCGCGTCATCGTTCACGATTGCAAAGACGAAACCGCGCTCGTCGAAATCGGGCGCGCGCGCAGCGGCGTGCCGCTCAAGATCAATCGCGCGGTCGCGGAAGCGGGCTTGGTCGTTGCGATCGGAATGATCGCGCCGCATCCGTACGCCGGGTTCACCGGCGGCGCGAAAAGTATTTCGCCCGGCGTCGCCGCGCTAGAAACGATTGTCGCGAATCACATTCTCAACGTCTTTCCTGCGACCGGTCCCGGCAAAGTGGCGGGCAATCCGGTGCAGGAAGATATCGCGTACGCGGGGCGCGCCGGGAAATTGGCGTTCGCAGTCAACGTCGTGTTGAGCGGCACGAATCAAGTCGTCAGCGCGCTGGCAGGCGATCCGTTCAAGATCACCGAAACCGGTTTCGATCGCGCGCGCAAAATTTATCGCGCCGCGTATCCGGCAAAGAGCGATGTCGCGATCGTTTCGTGCGGCGGTCATCCGCGCGACGCGAATCTGTATCTGGCGGTGCGCGCGGTCAAGACCGCGAACCTGGTCATTCGCCGCGGCGGCTATATCGTGCTGGTGGCGGGGTGCGCGGAGGAAACCGGACCCGCGCGTTTCGCGCAGGTGATGCGCGAGATGCCGGTGATGTTCGAAGAAACGTTGCAGGAAGAACCCGAGCACGTGATCGCCGCGCATGTTTTGAAAACGACCCAGACGATCGTCGTTTCGTGCGTGCGTCCCGAAGTGTTCGCGGAACTGGGTCTGCGTCACGCGTCAACCGTTGAAGGCGCATTACAACAAATCGCAATTGAACTTGGACGCGAGCCGAGCGTGCTGGTGATTACGAACGGGTGGACGGTAATACCGGAAAGGATGAAGGCGGAAGGATGAAGGATGAAGAAATTACAAATGAGCAAATGAAAAATGACAAAATGGCGAATGACAAGCTTGTTTTTCAATTTCCAACCTCTGACCACTGAATACTGAATACTGAATACTGAATACTGAATACTGAATACTGAATACTGAATACTGAATACTATCCACTGACTATTGTGAATCTGCTACTACTCGGTCTCAATCATCACGCCGCGCCGGTGAATGTGCGCGAACGTTTGGCGGTGACGCCGAATCATTTGCCCGACGTGTTGCGCGCGTTGCGCGATGCGCCCGGCGTCGGCGAAGCGGCGATCGTTGCCACGTGCAATCGCTTTGAAGTGTACGCGGCGGTGGACGATGCGGCGGCGCGCCACGCGGCGATGGTCGAAGCGCTCGCGGCAGCGCGCGGTTTGAGCGCGTGCGATTTCGCGCAGTTCGCGTGCCACTTGACGACGCGCGCGGGTGCGGACGCGGCGCGGCATCTCTTCCGCGTCGCGGCAGGGCTCGATTCGTTGCTCGTCGGCGAACATCAAATCTTGGGGCAGGTGAAGGACGCGTTGCAAATCGCGCAAGACGCGGGAACGCTGGGCGATGCGCTGGGCGGCTTGTTCCAGCGCGCGATCAGCGCGGGCAAACGCGCGCGCACCGAAACTGCCATCGGCGACGGCGCGCGCTCCCTGGGGCAGGTTGCGGTCTCGCTCGCGCGGGAAACGCTGGGCGATTTGAACGATCACACCGCGCTGTTGATCGGCGTCGGCAAAATCAACAAACTTGCGGGGCGCGCGCTCATCGAGAGCGGGTTGCGCTGGTTGCTCGTCGCGAATCGCACGTTCGAACGCGCGGTTGCAGTCGCGCAGTCGCTGGGCGGGCGCGCGGTGCATTTCGACGCGCTGGCGCAAGGGCTCGCCGATGCCGACGTGGTGATCGTGGCGACGGGCGCGCCGCACATCGTTTTGCGCGAAACGGATGTGCGGGCGGCGATGGCGCGGCGCGCGGCGCGTCCGCTCGTCATCATTGATCTGGCGGTGCCGCGCAATGTCGCGCCCAATGCGCGCGCAATCGAGAATGTGCGTGTGTACGATATGGACGATTTGAGCGCGGTCGTCGCGACGCATCATCCCGTTGCCGCGCCCGCGATCGCGGCGGCGGAGGCAATCGTCGCGCAAGAGGTGGCGGCGTTTTTGGAATGGCAGCGCGAGCGCGAGATCGCGCCGCGCATCATCGCGTTGCGCGCGCAGGCGGAGGAGATTCGCCAAGCCGAAGTGCAAAAGTGGTGCGCGCGCGTGGCGCTCACGCCCGAACAGCAGCGCGCGCTGGATGCGCTCGCGGCGTCGCTGACGAACAAGTTGTTGTACGCCGCGGCAAATGCGCTTAGGAATTGAAAACGGACACCGATGCAGGTGTCCGTTTTTTGTTTATGAAAAATGTTCGTCGTTTCTTCGCCGTCAACCAAATTCATGCCCGAAACACTTCCGATGGAGCAGGTCAGCGGGGTATAACTGGAGTTGTTGCAACCACACCACCATTGCCCGCCCGGGTTTAGGCAGGAGTGGACACCAAGCCCTCCGCCTGCTGGTGTTCTTATTCTCATAGGTTGGAACCACATATAAGGATAGTTGGGGTCAGTGCCATCGCGTGGCGTGCAAGAACTGTCAATTGTAGTTTGAGCGCAATATCCGCTATTAGCCCCATCGCAGGTTTTACAAGAGCGGCTAATATCTGCTATTTGACAACCATCAGGACACTCGTGAGTGGCAAAAAACCGACAGGGAAGACACGCTATTCCATATTTATTACATTCACAACCACCTTCAGGCCCAGGCTCACAAGGACCCTTTTCAAGACAGACTTCGCGGTCTACACAAGCCCCGGTACATCCGGCTACGTAGCTGGGGTCAAAGGTGCACATTGGCGCTAGTGGTACACTGCCACCATCAGGTTCAGCTTCCCATTCAGGACATCTGTCATCATGGATACACCATTCAGGCGGGGCGACGACTTTGGGAGGGTCGCCTCCTGGTTCACATTCTGGACACGGGTCGCAAAGAAAATCAAGGCTAGATGCTTCCCAACCACAAGCCATAACCGATTGGTTGGTATACCTTGGCAGTTGGCAGTACAAAACACCAGCGATAAAAACAGAAATAACTACAATAAGCCCAGTTTTCAAAATGTTTTTCATGATGATAATAGATAGACCAATCTAACAAGAAAATAATCGTTGTTTCTTTTTTCGGGCCAAAACAAAGCCACTCTCATCCTGTTGCCAGCTTTGACTTGAGATAAGCTGATTGCTTTGCCTTGGTTTGTTTTGTCTATGATTTTGTGGTTGGGCAACAGTTCTACCTTTATGGTATAGATGGTTTTATCTTTGGTTTTTGCCTCAAACTCCAGTCTGTTGGTGCCGCTTGTTTTTTTCACCTTGCCGATAAAAGAAAAAGGATAGACAGGGTTATTGTCATCTTTTTTGGCATAAAAGAAAAAGTCCGCTTCTTGCCAGGCAACATAACCTTTGTCAGTGTTTTCTTTGTCCAGCGTAACAAACTTGATGTCTGGCTTGTTTTGGGAAGAAAGAGGAAGAGAAACAGGAACAGGAGTGACAGAGGGAGCCAAAGAAACAGAAACAATAGAAGGGCGAGGATTATTTTTCTGCCAAAAAAATATACCCAGTTCAATAACAAAAATTATTCCCAAAAACCCAACAATTAAAAACAATAATTTCCGCATAGATTATTCATTGTCATCCCCTTGAAGAAGGGGATCCAGTCTATTAAATACATTTTATATGTGATTTTAGTCTGGATTCCCGCCTACGCGGGAATGACTCGCTAACAATTTAACAATATAACCACATAACCATTAGTCTATATCTCTTCTCTGATTATTCCGTATTTGCAAGAAAAATGCAAGGGCTAAAAAAACAAAGCAAGATTATCGGAAAATCATTTCGCTGTCAGGCTTGAAAGAATAATCAATTCTTCTTTGTCTGTCTATTGAAACACCCAAACCAGAAAAATCCTGGACAAAAGCATAAGCGCCAAAGCGTTCTACCATATATGTAAAATACGTAACGCTATTTATTCTTCCTGCGATTGAAGCCTGATAAAGTTTGGAGTTTGTTTTTATTGCTTCACCAGCAATCAAAGAAAAATATTCTTTCAAAAAACCGCCATGCAATTCTGAAGGGTCGCGCATCCACTTTAACGGCATATTTATAGGAGAGTTATTTAAACGACCGTTCCAATAAAATTGAGTAGTATTGTCGCTGATTTTTGGAAACTGTCCTGGATATTCTCTTCTTAATTTATCAGGATTACCAATCGCCAAAATCGCCAAAGACCGCTCTTGGTTTTTGATTGATGTTGTTTTTATAGCTTGCAACAGGTCATCAAATTTTACTCCGGGATAATTGGTTTCAATCAGTCTTTTAAACTCTTCGGCGCGGGGGTAGGAGTAAAAATTGTCAACAAAGTTTGGCAGGTCAAGGATATAGGGCGCAACATTAGCCAGTGCCTCGCGCACTAATTTTTCATCCTGCGGTGTTTCTACTAAAATCTTGGGGAAGCTGGGCGTGATGTCTTTTTCACCTGTTTCAGGATTGATGTAGCTGTAAACCCCGCCATGTGAACCAACAACTATTCTTTTACCATTCTCGTCCCAGGTAACATTGGCTGGGGAGGGGATGGCTACTTTTTTCAAGCCGTCTTGTCCCCGTCCGAAATCTTTGGTAGCGATAGAGCCAGTTTCGGCTGAATAGAATGGCGGTGTGTCCCAGCACCATCCGTCAAGCCGTCCAATGAGGGCGGCTTTTGCATTTCTCCGGGAATCGTGTATCCTGAGCAACACCCTGGAGAAAGGAATAGCCCGACCCGAA
>VGOB01000009.1 GCA_016865935.1 Chloroflexota bacterium
AGTTGTGTTATAATAGCCATCGGGCACTCTCCGGGAAATGAGTGGTTTCGTCATCCTCATTGTACTCCGGAGGGTGCTTCTTGTCATCATTCTCGGTATTCGATTTTCAAGGTGCGAAATCTAGGCTGAGCAGTTACCAGGACACACACAATGACACCCGAAATCACGATTCAAGATGTCGCGCGCCGCGCTGGCGTTTCGCCGAGTACCGTTTCGAATTTCCTCAACGGGCGCAGTGAGCGGATGAGCCCCGAAACGCTCGAACGCGTTCAGAGCGCGATCGCCGCGCTCGATTATTCCCCCAACCGCGCCGCCCGCCATCTCAAAACCGGGCGCGTCGCGATGATCGGCGTGATCGTCCCGTCGGTCGCGAATCCGTTTTACGGCGCGTTCGCGTCGTGCGTCGAGCGCGCGGCGTTGCAAGCCGGGTACCAAATTCTGCTCGGCAACAGCGAACGCGATCCGGAGCGCGAACAACGGTACGCGGAAGAATTGTGGCATTACGGCATTCGCGGAATGATCTTTGGCTCGTCCCTGCTCGCGCTCACGCACCTAGCGGGCTTGGTCGAACGCGGCTTGTGCATCGTCGCATTCGATCGCCAAACGCAAGCGCTTGACGATCTGCCGGTGGACAGCGTGAGTATGGATAATGTTCTCGCCGCGCGGCTCGCCACCGATCACCTGCTTCACTTGGGGCATCGCCGGATCGGATTTGTGACGGGACCGTTGCACACGGTCAATCGTCAACAGCGCTTGCAAGGTTATCAGCACGCGCTGCGCGCGGGCGGCGTTACACCCGAACGCGATTTGATTTGGGAAAAAACACTTGCCAAAGGATTCGGCGACACTGAAACGATCGAACTGGGACGCAGTGGCGCGCGCGCGCTGCTCAGCAAACCGAATCGTCCGACCGCGCTGCTGGCGATCAACGATATGTACGCGTTCGGCGCGTACGCCGGCGCGCGCGACCTGGGTTTGCGCGTGCCGGACGATATTTCCATCGTCGGCATTGACGACATCGTGCTTGCCGAAGTGGTTGACCCGCCGCTGACGACGATTCGCCAGCCGCTGTGCGAAATGACGCAAGCCGCCGTCGATCTGATCATCCGCCGCGTCGAAGGAAAAAGTAATGGCGCGCCGCAACATCTGACGATGAAACCGGAGTTGATCGTCAGGAAATCGACAATAGAGATTAGAGATTAGAGATTAGAGATTGGAGATTGGAGATTGGAGATTGGAGATTGGAGATTGGAGATTGGAGATTGGAGATTGGAGATTGGAGATTGGAGATTGGAGATTGGAGATTGGAGATTGAATCTCCAATCTCCCGACGTCAAGGAGCATCCATGGAAATTATTCTGACCGGCAAAACCGCGCTCGTCACGGGCGGCAACATCGGCATCGGGCGCGCGATTTCGCTCGCGCTCGCGCGTTGCGGCGCGGACGTGGCGATCACCTATTTCGATCACGATCAAGCCGCCGCGGAAACGATTCGCGCGATGGGTTGCAATTGTCCGTACCTACATCTCGACGCGACGAACAGCGCGGAGGTCAACCAGGTTTTCGCGCAAGCCGCCAAAAAATTGGGCGGACACATTGACATTCTCGTCAACAACGCCGGACACCTGGTTGGACGCGTCCCCATCGCGGAAATGTCGGATGAATTTTGGCGCAAGGTGATTGACGTGAATATGACGACCGCGTTTTATTGCTCGCGCGCGGTGATCCCGTTTATGCAGCGCGGCTGGGGACGCGTCGTCAATATGTCATCGCTCGCCGGGCGCAACGGCGGCGGAAATGGCGCGACGGCGTATGCCGCCGCCAAAGCCGGGATTATGGGCTTTACGCGCGGCTTGGCGAAAGAACTCGCGCCGCGCGGCATCACCGTCAACGCGCTCGCGCCGGGTTTCATTCAAGGCACGCCTTTTCACAACACCTTCACGCCCGCCGACGCGCAACAGAGAATCGTCGCCGGAATTCCGGTGGGACGCGGCGGCACGCCGGAAGACGTGGCAGGCGCGGTCTTGTATTTCGTTTCCGAGTTGAGCGCGTTCGTCACCGGCGAAATCGTCGAGATCAACGGCGGCACCTGGTTTGCGTGATGCGCTTGTCATTGCGAGGAGCGTTTTTCGCGACGAAGCAATCCCCGATCAGCAGATTGGAGATTGCTTCGCTTCGCTCGCAATGACACACGTTCCAAAATGACACGCCACCTCTTGCTTGGACAAAAAACCTTCGCCGATTGGCGCGCGCTCGCGCCGACGACGCAGCGCGCGCGCTTCACGCGCCTGATCGATCAAGCCGATTCGTACTTGACGTACCTCCCGCCCGTCGAACATCCACGCGAGACGATCACGTACATCGGAATGGCGGTCGCGAATCTCGCGTTCGCGTTTCGCCTGACCGACGACGCGCGATATTTGGATCGCGCGCGCGAATGGATCAGGATCGCGATCGGTTATCCGCATTGGGGCATCATTCGCCATCCCGATACCGATCTCAACGCGGCGTGGCTCTTGTTCGGCTTGGGGTTGGCGTACGATTGGTTGGGCGACGCGCTGCCGCGCGAAGAACGCGACGCGTTGCGCGCGAAATTGCACTTGCAAGGGACGCGCCTCTACGACTTTGCGGCGGCGAACGAAGGCAAGTGGTGGAGTTCGGCGTACTGGCAAAATCACAACTGGATTTGTTACACCGGACTCGCTACCGTCGCGTTCGCGCTGGAAAACGAATTTGATGAAACGCGCGCGTGGTCGCAGCGCGCCATCGGAAATTTTCGCGCGGTGTTCGACCTGATGCCGGACGATGGCTCGGATTACGAAGGCGTCGTCTATTGGTGCTACGGCGGACTCTGGTTGTTGATCGCCGCCGATTTGATTCAGCAACGAACCGGACTCGATCTGCACACGTCTGAATTTCTCCGCCACACATTTTACTATCGGCTCTATGCGTCCGCGCCGAGTCTGGTGGACACGGCGAATTTCGGCGATTGCCACGACCGGCGTTCCGCGCACGCCGCCGCGATTTATTACCGGCTGGCGAACGCGTACCGCAACGGACACGCGCAATGGCTCGCCGATCATTTTGAGCGCATCGGCGAATGGGCGCGCGAACGCACGCAAGGTCTCCTCCGCCCCAGTTCCGCGTCGCACGCGTTTCTTGAATTTCTCTGGTACGATCCCAGCGTCGCGCCAACGCCGCTTGCCGATTTGCCGCGCGCGCGCGTTTTTCCCGATCTCGGTTTGATCACCGCGCGCACCGATTGGTCGCCGCACGCGACGTTTCTCGCGTTCAAAAGCGGCAAGCCGACCGGCGCGAAACCCTGGGCACGCGGACACGCGCTCAATCGCGCACGCGGCTGGCAGACGATCAAAACCGGGCACGCGCATCCCGACGAGAACTCGTTCATCCTCGTACGCGGCAGCGATTATCTCGCGGTGGACGAAGGGTACAGCAAAGAAAAACAATCACGGCATCACAACACGATTTTGGTGGACGGCAAGGGGCAATACCGCGAAGGCATCTATCACGTCGCGGATGAGATCGGTGAAGAATGGGGCGGCAAACTCGCAGATCATTTAGCGGGGCAGCACATCGTCTACGCGCGCGGCGAAGCGGCGGCGGCGTATGATCCCGCGCTGTCGCTCGAACGCTTCACGCGGCAAGTGCTTTTCATCGGCGGCAAATACGTCGTGCTCTGCGATGATCTCGCGTCGCGTGAGCCGCGCGAGTTTACGTGGCTGTTGCAAACTGATTCTCAATTAGGAATTGCGAATTATGAATTGCGAATTGCAAATGACTTGGAACGCAATTCGCAATTCGCAATTCGCAATTTGCAAGCGTTGTTCGGGAGCACGCGCTTGCGCGTTTTTGTTTGCGAACCGCGACAATTCGCGGTGAAGAACTACGAGCAAGAAATTGTCGCGAATCCGTCATCGTCTACGCCGGACTGGGTGTTGCGTCACACCCAACACACTTTGATGCTGACGCCGGAACGCACGCGCGCGACGCGTTTCGTCGTCGCGCTATGCGTCGAACATCCGACCGCCGCGCCAACGCGCGTCGAATCGTTGGCGTGCGAAACCGGCAGCGCGCTCGCGCTTGCCGATGCCGAGACGCGCACCATCGTCGCGTTCGCGCACGACGCGCGCGGGATCAGGATCGCCGAGCAAATCGAAACGGATGCGCGTTGGCTCGTCGCAAATTTTCGCGGCGATGATTTGCATGATTTCGCGGCGGGCGACGCGACGCGCGTTGTGATCGGCGGGCAAACGCGTTTTGAATCGCAGAAACCCGTTTTCTGCGAACGGTAAGGGCAACCAATGAAACAAGAATTCCAGGACGCGCTTGACCATAGCATCGAAATCACGCTCCGCAATTTGGAAACGCTGACCGATTTTCCCGAACGGTGCGAAGGCGAAACGTGGACGACGATTGATCGCAACCGCATCCCCGCGCATTGGAACGATGGATTCTGGGTCGGGTTGTTGTGGCTCGCGTTCGCGCACACCGGCGATCCGAAATTCGAACGCGGCGCGCGCGAGTGGGCAAAGCAGCTGGCGTGGCTGAAAGACGAAACGCGCACGCACGATCTCGGTTTCATTTTTTGGCTCGCCAATGTTCTGGGTGCGCGCGTGACCGGCGACGAATCGCTTTTGCCCGACGCGCTTCAAGCCGCGCGAACGTTGACGCGCCGCTACAACGCGCGCGGCGAGTACTTGCAGGCGTGGGGCTTGATTGACGGCACGCGCGAGGAACGCGGGCGCACGAATATCGATCTGATGATGAATCTGTCGCTCTTGTTCTGGGCGAGCGAACGCACCGGCGATCCGTACTGCGCGCGCGTCGCCGCGCGGCACGCGCGCACCTCGCGCCTCGTCCTCGTGCGTCCCGACGATTCGACGGTGCACGTCGGCGATTTCGATCCGGAGACCGGCGCGTTCTTGCGGCACGCGACGCATCAAGGATTGAGCGCGGACTCGTGCTGGTCGCGCGGGCAGGGGTGGGCGCTGTACGGTTTCGCCGATACGTATCGCCGTACCGGCGACGAAGTTTTCCGCGCGGTCGCGCAACGACTGGCGGAGTATGCGCTGATTCACGCGCCGGAAGACCTGGTGCCGTTCTGGGATTACGATTCACCGGATACGCAGAGCGCAAACACGTATCGCGATTCATCCGCCGCCGCGGTGATGGCATCGGGTTTGCTCGATTTGGCGGAGATCGAAACGGACGCGGCGCGCGCGGCGCGCTGGCGCGCGTTCGCCGAGAAGATCGCGCTGTCGCTTTGGCAGAACTATTCATCGCGCGGAACGCGGATTCCGGCGATTCTGTTGCACGGGACGCGGTCGGTGCCGCATGGGCTGGCGGATCACGCGTTGATCTACGGCGATTATTATTTCGTCGAGACGTTGACCAAGTTGCTTCGCCCGGATATCGCCGCTCATACGAAATAGCGCGAAAGGACGCGCAAGATTAGCGGCGGTCGGCGGTCATCCGTCGGCGGTCGTATTTAGGGGAGAAATTTATGCTGGGACAATTGACGCGCGGGCAAGTGACGAACGCGCCGCGCCGATTCGGCGTCAGAATTTCGGAGGCGCTGACCGGTTATCTGTTCATCTCGCCGTGGATCATCGGCTTTACGATTTTCACGCTGGGACCTTTCGTCGCGTCGCTCGCGCTGAGTTTTATGGAATGGAATCTGATCAAGGCACCCGAGTTCATCGGCTTGGACAATTACATCGCGCTCTTCAACGATCCGTTGTTTTGGCAATCGCTCAAGGTGACGACGGTGTACGCGCTGGGGCGCGTGCCGTTGGGGATCATCGTCGGACTTGCCGCCGCGTTGCTCTTGAATCAAAAAGTCAAGCTCGTCGGATTGTGGCGCGTAGTCTACTATATGCCGGTCGTCCTGCCGCCGATCGCGGTCTCGTTGTTGTGGATGTGGATTTTCAATCCGGATTACGGCATCCTCAACGGCATCTTGTGGCTGTTCGGCATTCGGGGACCCGCGTGGCTGCAAGACGAAGCGACCGTGTTGCCGTCGCTAATGATGATGGCAGTGTGGGGAATGATGGGACGCTATATGATCGTCTACCTCTCCGGCTTGCAAAGCATCGCGCAGGAATTGTACGAGGCGGCGAACATTGACGGCGCGAATGCGGTGCAAAAATTTTTCAAGATCACGATCCCGATGATGACGCCGATCATTTTCTTCAACCTCGTGATGGGGATGATGGACTCGTTCAAACTTTTCACGCAGGCGTTCGTGATGACCGGCGGCGGACCGCGCTATGCGTCGCTCTTCTACGTGTACTATTTGTATCAACACGCGTTCCAGCGTTTCCATATGGGCTATGCATCGGCGATGGCGTGGGTGTTTTTCTTGATCATTATGGCATTCACCGTGCTCGTGTTCCGCTCATCCAAAGCGTGGGTCTATTACGAAGGCACAGTGGCTAAAGGGAGATGATGCAATGAATTCAACGCCGCCTATCGCGCGCACGCGCCAACAGATTTTGCCGCAACGCCGCGCGGCATTTTCGCCGTCGCACTGGATCGGACGCGTACTGATCTATCTCACCCTCGCGTCAATCGCGTTTGTCATCCTGATTCCGTTCGCCTGGACGATCAGCACCGCGCTCAAAACGCCGCGCCAGGCGTTGATGTATCCGCCGGAGTGGATTCCGGATCCGGTCGTCTGGCAAAATTTCATTACCGCGTGGACCTCCAAGCCGTTCGATGTGTTTTATCGCAACAGTTTGTTCATCGCCGCGCTGAGCATCATTGGGCAGATCTTGAGTTGCTCGCTCGTCGCGTATGGTTTTGCGCGGCTCCGTTTTCCCGGGCGCGACATCTTGTTCCTGGTCGTGCTCAGCACGCTGATGATTCCATTTCAGGTTTTGATCATCCCGCGCTTTGTTTTGTTCAAGACGCTGGGCTGGCTCAACACGCTATTGCCCTTGATCGTGCCGAATTTTTTCGGCGGCGCGTTCAACATCTTTTTGTTGCGCCAGTACTTTATGACCATTCCGACCGAACTGGACGACGCGGCAAAGATTGACGGTTGCGGACATTGGGATATTTTCTGGCGCATCATTCTGCCGCTCTCCAAACCCGCACTCGGCGCGGTAATGGTTTTCGAGTTTCTCGACTCGTGGGACGATTTCCTGGGTCCGCTGATCTACATCAGTTCCGAAAAATATTACACCGTCGCGCTCGGCTTGAACGCGTTCCGCAACGATTATTTTATGGAGTGGAATCTGTTTATGGCTGCCGCCGCCGTCGCGATGGCGTTACCGCTGGTGATCTTTTTCATCGCACAAAAATATTTTATCGGCGGGATCGCGCTCACCGGCTCGGGTGGGCTGAAACAATGAGTCAGATTTGCCAAATATGCCAAACGAGCCAAATCAAAGAAAGGAGGCGCGTAAAAAACGGAGAAAGTAAAAGTACGCAATCGGTACGACCTGACCAACCTATTCTTTTCGAGGAGGATTAGAAGATGAAACACCTGACTGCTTTACGAATCGTCGGCGCGCTTGCGCTCGCCGCGCTCATCATCACCGCCTGTGCGGCACCCGCGCCCGCGCCGACGACTGCGCCCGCGCCTGCGCCTGCGCCAACCACCGCGTCCAGCGCGCCTGCCGCGCCAACTGCCGCCGCTCCGGCGAAGCAAGTGACCTTGCGCTGGTTTATGCGCTGGGATCAAGCGCGCTTGGATGGCGTCGCCAAGCCGGTGATCGCCGCGTTCGAAAAAGAAAATCCCAACATCAAGATCGAAATCGAAAACATCGGCAGCGGCACCGAGTACTGGATCAAACTGCAAACGATGATCGCGGGTGGCACCGCGCCGGACGTGATCTATCCCGCCACGCACAACGCGTACGCGCTCGCCGCGAACGGCGCGCTGCTCTTCGTCGAAGATTTCGCAAAGCGCGACAAGATCGATCTGGTAAAGTACGAGCCGGGCGTGCTCGATCTGTACAAGTACAACAACAAAGTCCACTGCTTGCCGCTCGACACCGCCGCCGTCGCCGTCTTCGTCAACAAGAATATGTTCGAAGCGGCGAACATTCCGTTGCCCAAAGTCGGATGGACCTGGGACGATTATCTCGCGATCGCGAAAAAACTGACCAAGGACACGAACAACGACGGCAAGACCGACGTGTTCGGCACCGACGTGTGGACTTCGTACTGGCCCGTGATCGTCTGGAGTATGAGCGGACACAACACGTTCGACGATCCACGCAAGCCGACCAAATTCTTGATGGACGACGACGCGGTGAACGCGATCCAATGGCTGGGCGATCTGATCAACAAGCACCACGTTATGCCCAGCACTGCCGAGCGCGCGAATATCTCCGATATGTTCCTCGCAGGCAAAGCCGGAATGCAAATCATCGGACACTGGCGCGTGCCCCAATATATGACGATCAAGGATTTCAAGTGGGACATCGTGCCGTTGCCCAAGGGCAAGGCGCAAGTCAATCGCGCGGACGGCAGTTGCTTTGCGATCACCGCGCAATCGAAAAATCCCGAAGAAGCGTGGAAGTTTATCAAATTCTTGTCGGGACCGGATTCGATGGGCGTCGGCTTGCTGTTGGATTTGCAACAGATGACGCCGGCGTTGATTGACTATCAAAAATCGGACCGCTTCCTCAAACCGGCAAAGTTGACCGGCGTCGACAAGACCGGGCTTTTGGCGGGCAAGGAAAATCTCTTCACGATGTACGATCCGATCCATCCGCTCTACGACGAAATCGCGACCGCCGAGAACGCCGAACTGGGCGAAGTGTGGAACGGCAAAGCGACCGCCAAAGAAGCGATCGCGCGCTTGCTTCCCAAGATCGAAGCGATTCTGAAGAAGGTCAAGTAACGTCGTCGTGTCATTGCGAGGCGCGCTTTTCGCGCCGAAGCAATCCCCAACTCGCGATTTGGGGATTGCTTCGCCGCTACGCGGCTCGCAATGACAACGCGCGTATCGTAGGGGCGCAATTGAATTGCGCCCCTACCGTTTCGGAGAACCACGATGCAAAATCATTCGCGTTCAATCCTCATTCTGCTCACCGTAATTATTTCTTTCATCCTCGCCGCGTGCGCGACGCCGATCGCGCTCACCCCTGGCGCGACGAAAAGCGCGCCCACCGAATCGGAGGGCTTGCTCATCTGCAATTTCGAAAAAGACATTTCGATCTGGCAAGGTTATTCGCAAAGCACCGAAACCCAGGTCAAGCCGGGTGAGACGCCGCCCGCCGGATACATCAACGTCGCCAAGTGGCACGCAAAATATACCGATCGTTGGGTCAAGCCGATGGCGGGTTTCGTCGCGAGCAAAGAGCAAGTCAAGGAAGGGCAAGCGTCCGGCAAATGGGAGAACACCGTCGAAAATGATCGGCTCGTCGCGATTGAAATTCCGCACGATTGGAGCGCGTACAAGTATTTGACGTTCTGGGCATACTCGGTCACGGCGAACAAAGCCGCGATCGAACTCGTCGCGTATTCCGAGCCAGAGCGCGCGGCGGAAGACAATTATTACAAACTCGAAGTCGTGATTGATTGGAGCGGTTGGCGCAAGTTCGAAATTCCGCTCCGCGAATTTTCCGCTACACGTAATCCTGTGGGATGGCACAAAATTGATTACATCAAGATCGCGTCGTCGGGTTGGAGTCACAATCCCAATCCTACGACTGTGTTGTATTTCGACGCGATGAAACTGTCGAACGAGCGCACAGAATCTGAGGTGAAAATCGAATTGCCGAACAAGCATCCGAATCTGTTGCTGAACGCGGCGGAGATCGCCGAGATCAAACAAAAGATCGCCAAGTACGAATGGGCAAAGACCGCGTTCCAAAATGTTTCGGCGAACGCATTCACTTGGTCTACGCGGACGATCAAACTGCCGGAAACTGGCGGCGGCTATTACCACGCGGGCGGCGCAGATTACGCGATCACGCAACAGCATTACGATCTGTCGAACGCGGCGCGCGATCTCGCGCTGGCGTGGCAGTTGACCGGCGAGCGCAAGTACGCCGACAAGTCGAAAGAAATTTTGTTGGCGTATGCCGGTAAATATCTCAGTTACACGATTCACGACAAAGAAGGTCGCGTTGGCGATAAAGCGAGCGCGGGCGGACGCGCCACTCCCCAGGGGATCAACGAAGCGCAGTGGGTCATTCCAATCGCGTGGGCATACGATTTGCTGTACGATATTCTGTCGCCCGCCGAACGCGAGCAGATCGCGAAAAATACTTTGCGCCCGGCGGCGGAACTATTGATGATCAACAACGAAGGTCGCCACAATCACCAATCGTGGTACAACGCGGGCATCGGCGTCATCGGCTTTGCGTTAGCAGAAAAAGAGTACGTCGAGCACGCGCTCTACAAAAAAGGGAGCGGCTTTTTCCACCAGATGAAATCGAGCGTGACGCCGGATGGTTTGTGGTACGAAGGCGCGATGCACTATCAGTTTTACGTTTTGCAGGCGTTGGGTCCGCTCGCGCAAGCCGCGTTCCACGCCGGGATTGATTTCTACAAAGACCCCGGTTACAAGGCGCTCTTCGATTTTCCGATTGCGTATGCCGACGCGACGCTGCGCTTGCCGGTGATCAACGACGGGCGCGAAGTGTACCTCGGCGCGAGTGATCGCAATCGGTACTACGAAGCCGCATATCGGCAACTGCGCGACGCGCGGTACGCGAACGTTCTGCGCGCGAGTGAGCGCGTTTCATTGGAAGCGTTGATCTACGGCGTCCCCGAATTGCCGCCCGCGCAATCGTTGCCGTGGCGCAGCGCGGATTTTGCCAAATCGGGTCTGGCGGTTTTGCGCGCCAGCAAAGATTTCAACGCGAAACAAGTCGTGCTGAATTATATGGGCTATGAAGGCGGACACAGCCATCCCGATCAACTCGGCATTGTCATTTCGGGTTTGGGACGCGTGCTGTCGCCCGACCCAGGATCGATCAAGTACGAAGACCCGGCGCACACCGGCTGGTACAAACAATCGTTGTCGCACAACCTGGTGGTCGTAAGCGAAAAATCGCAAGCGCGCGCGCCGATGGGAAAACTGGAAACGTTCGCGAGCGGCGCGCAACTCCAAGTCGCACGCGCGTCCACGACAAAATCGTACGGCGGTGTGAACTTGGCGCGCACGCTGTTGTTGAACGACGATTACCTGGTGGACATTTTCCAAGCCGACGGCGTTGTGGAAGAAACGTTCGATTGGGTGTACCACAACTACGGAAAATTCTCCACCGATTTGAAATTGCAGCCAACCACGTTGAGCAAGAAAAACGGGTACGAGTTTTTGAGCAACATCACCAGCGTCAAAACCGACGACGCGTGGCGCGCCGATTGGATGATCGCGTCCGATCAAAAAGTGTGTTTGTTTATGGCAGGCGCGCCGGGCACGCAGGTCTTCGCGGCGGAAGGATTAGTCGCCGCGACAGTGGGCGACGAAACCGCGCCGGAAAAAGTGCCGCTCGTGATCGCGCGACGCAAAGCCAAGCGCGCGTCGTTCGTTTCGATCATCGAGCCGCACTCGATCGCGCCGGCGATCAGCAACATCGCGCCGCTTGCCGCGACCGACGCGTCCGCGTTTCGGATCACGCGTGGAAAATCGCAAGACGTGTTGATGTTCTCGAACACACGCGGCGCAAAAAAGATCGGCGAGTACACGTTGGACGGCGGGCTGGCGTGGCTCACGCACACCGGCGACGCATTGCAATCACTCTATCTCGGCGCGGGAACAAAGTTGACCGGCGCGACTTGGTCGGTCGGGATCGAGAGTTTGGTGACCGGCGGAGACGCGGCGCAGCTGGGTGTCTTGCTCGAGCGCGTCGCGCCGGATCGCTGGATCGTGCGGAACGCGAGTACGGTGGCTGGAATCGTTTCGCTCGAAAATCTGATCGCGGGAAAACTGGGCGGCTATAAATTGGACGAAGCGGGGAATCGGCAAGGTGAGATCAGACCGATTGAGGACGGGGATGGCAAAATCCGATTTTTCGTGGATCCCAAAACGGCATACGAGATTTCAGTCGTGACGCCGTAACGCAGAGGGAAACAAGTAAACAGGTAGACAAGGACTTGTCTACCTGTTTCCCATTTCCACCTGTTTATTTTTCGATCTGATACGCCGCCGGTTTGGGTTGCGGTTCCAGCGCGGGGATCAATTTCAAAAACGGTTCTTTGGCGCGCGCGGTCGTATGCTTGACGAGCAGACTGCGCGTGTGTTGTCGCGCGAATCCGGCGGATTCCAGCGCGCGCGCGATCCCGGTTTCGTACTCGCGCACGCTGCAATAGATCGAGTGGCGCGGCGCCGCCCACAGCACGGCGAGCGCGCCGCGCAACAATTCATCCGCCTCCGCGCGCGCGCGCGGAGACAAACTCAGCCGCAACCAGTACGCCGCGCGTCCGCGGCGAATGCGCGCCGCGCCCGCCAGTTCGCCATCTTTTTCTAGAATGTACCCCGCGCCGCGCGACTGATCCCACGCATCGCCCGCTCGGTTGCCCTGTCCTTCCGCCGACAACATTCCTTCGGCGAGTTGCACCGGGCGCGGCGTCAGTTCGGCGTAGAGCCGCATCAAGTCCCAGCCATCGCGCGCGCGTTGACGGCGCAACGCATTCGATTTTTCCAATGCGGGCGGAAAATCGCGCAAGCAAAAAATTTCTGCGCGCGCGTACGTGTTGAACCCGGCTTGGCGAAACACTTCTTCGAAGCCGTCGCCCGACGGAATTTGCGCGAACACACGTTGCCCGCCGCGCCCGCCGATGTCCTGCGCGCATTCCGCCAACAACCGGTACCAGATCGCCACCGCGTCCTCGTCCGCGTCGAGCGCGGGCGCGAGGTAAACCACATCCGCTTCGGGACGACCGCGCCGCGGGCGCAGCTGCAGAAAACCGATCGCGCGCGCGCGGCGCGTGGCAGACGGGTATAGCACAATCGTCTCCGCGCCGATGGGCACGCGCGGCAGCGCAACGGCGAGCGCGGCTTGCAGCGGCGTGTGGGGCCACAGCACCGCACGCTCGAAATCCAACTGCACGCCGCGCGTTTGCATTTGTCGAATCGCGATCAGATCGTCCAAGCCAAGCCAGCGCGTCATTTTCACTCCTGACGCTATTTTACTCCAAGAGGAGTCACGTGACAAGTGGGGAATCGAAATTAGAGAGATTGGAGATTGGAGATTCGTGGTATAATCACCTCACGAGGAAATCGCCTGATGCCCAAATCGAATAAACAATTCAACTCTCGCACCTACACCGGTCAAGTCGAACGCGAATTGATCGTCGGCGCGATTTTGATCTTGCTGATCGTCGGCGGCGGACTGATCGCGCTGATCTGGGGACGCGAGGCGTTTTTCACCGCGCTCGCGTTCTTTCTCGGCGCGTTGCTGTTAGCCGGATTGGTGTGGGGATTCTTGAAGGTGATCGAGATCGTGTCGCGCGATTAACGTCGGGACGTTTAATCAAACGTCCCTATACATTCGTCACGCGACGCGCCTCGATCACATTTTGCAAGTGATCGATCTTGTTGAGGATGCGCGTAAGTTGATCCGCGCTGGAAATTTCGAGCGTCGCCGTGATGATCGCGATGCGATCCTTTCGACCCATCACCGCGTTGGCGGACGCCAGGTTGACTTTTTCCGCCGAGACGATGCCGGAAATATCGTGCACCAAGCCCGCGCGATCGAACGCGCGCACCTGAACCTGCACCGGGTACGTGTGCGCGTCGGTTTTTTCCCAGTTCAGCGCGATCAGGCGTTCGCGCTCGTCGTCCAGCCCGACGATGTTCTTGCAATCGCGGCGATGGATCGTGATGCCGCGTCCGCGCGTAATGTAGCCGATCACCGGATCGCCGGGCAGCGGATTGCAACAGCGCGCGACGTGCTGGAGCAAATTGTCCACGCCTTCGACCGTGAGCGCCGGTTCCAGGATTTGCGGCGGCGGAGGCGGCGTTGGTTCGGCGTGCGGCGCGGTTTCTTCGCGTTCGGCGTCGAGCAACTGGACGCCGATCGTTTGTAAACTCAGGTCTTCGTGTCCGATCGCCTCCAGGAAATCGTCGGCGTTCTTGTAATCGAAAAACTTTGCCAGTTCGTCCAGGTTGCGTTGATCGTACCCCAGCCGATGCAATTCTTTTTCGAGCAGCGCGCGTCCTTCCGCTATCGCTTGCGCGCGCGCCTGCCGCTTGAAATAATGCCGAATCTTTTCGCGCGCGCGCGCGGTGCGCACCAGACCGAGCCCGGGGTTCAACCAATCGCGGCTCGGTCCGCCTTTTTTGGTCGTGAGAATTTCCACGCGGTCGCCGGTCTTGAGCCGATAATCGAGCGGCACGATCTTGCCGTTGATTTTTGCGCCGCCGCACCGATTGCCGATTTCGGTGTGGACGAGGTAGGCGAAATCAATCGGCGTCGCGCCCGCCACCATTTCGATCACGTCGCCTTTGGGCGTAAAGACGTAGACCTGGTCTTGGAAAATGTCCGTCTTGAGCGAGTCCACGAACGCGCCCGCGTCCGCGATATCTTTTTGCCATTCGATCAGCTGGCGCATCCAGTTGACCTTGTGCTCGAACGCCGGATCGCGCGCGCCGTCCGCCTCTTTATAACGCCAATGCGCGGCGATGCCGAACTCGGCGAGGTGGTGCATTTCCGCCGTGCGAATCTGCACTTCGATCGGTTTGCCGCGCGGACCGATGACGGCGGTGTGCAAGGACTGGTAGTAATTTTCTTTGGGCTTGGCGATGTAATCGTCGAATTCGCCGGGGATCGGCGTCCAGAGACTGTGAATGATCCCCAGGACGACGTAACACTCGCGCAGATTTTCGACGATGACGCGAATCGCGCGAATGTCGTAAATCTGATCGAAATCTCTACCCTTGCGGATCATTTTGTTGTAGATGCTGTAGATGTGCTTGGGGCGTCCGGCGATTTCGAGCGGGAAGATTTTTTCGTGCGCCAGGCGCGCGCGCAAAATTTGGATCGCCTGGGTGATGTACGCTTGTTGATCGTTCTGATCTTCGCGCAGCAAGGTGTTAATTTCGGTGAACCTGTCCGGTTCGAGGTATCGTAGAGCGAGGTCTTCGAGTTCGCGGCGGATGTTATACATTCCCAGACGATTGGCGAGCGGGGCAAAAATTTCCATCGTCTCGCGCGCGATGCGGCGCTGTTTTTCCGGCGGGAGTCCGTAGAGCGTCCGCATATTGTGCAAACGATCCGCCAGTTTGATCAAGACGACGCGAATATCGTCCGCCATCGCCAGAAACATTTTGCGGAGCGATTCGGCGTGCGTCTGCTCCAAGCCCAGCCGCAAGCCGGACAACTTGGTTACGCCATCCACGAGTTTCGCGACGGGATCGCCGAATTCTGTTCGGATCGTTTCGAGTGGAACGTCCGTATCTTCGGGGACATCGTGCAAGAGCGCGGCGATGATCGTGTCGTCGTCGAGATGAAATTCGGTGAGGGCGTGCGCCACTTCGAGGGAATGGAAAATGTACGGCTCGCCGGTCGAGCGCGTTTGGGTCGCGTGCGCGACGCGCGCCAAATCGTACGCGCGGCGGAGGCGTTCCGCATTGACCGCCGGGTTATACGATTGGATTTTGTCGAGAAGCGTTTGCAGATCCATCGCCGTTCACTCGCCTTCTCGCTATTGTACACAAAAAAGCGACGCTTGGCAAACAGATCACGCGCGAGTTACGCCGATTCACGCGGCACGCCTGTGATGCGAATTCCCGCGCCGCGCACTTTGTACTTGATGTTCACCGCGATCAGAATCGCGGTCAGCGCTTCCACCGCGACCGCATTCGCCAGCGCGCCACCATCGAACGCGTCAATGCCGATGCGCCGGATCAGATCGATCACCGTCGCGCGCGCGTCTTTGTCGTTGCCGCAAACGATCACGTCTGTATCAATTTTCTCTTCGACCGATTCTAATTTCTCCGGCGCGATGTTTTGAAACGCGCAAACGACTTTCACTGCGTCGCCGAAAAACTGCTGTACCTCAGCAGTCACCGATCCGGCGGCGGGTGGCTTGGCGCGGCTCTTGCGTTCCGGATCGAGCGACGACGCGACGTTGATGACGATTTTGCCTTGCGCCGCGTCGCGGATGTCCTCAAGAATCGGCGTCATTCCGGCGTAGGGCACCGCGAGCAAAACGATCTCCGCGCGCGCCGTCGCATCGCGATTGGCATACCCTTCGACATTCGACGCACCAACGCGCGCGTTCAGCTCGTTTGCCGCGTTCTGCGCCTTTGCCGCGTCGCGCGAGCCGATCAGCACGCGCACCCCAGCTTTTGCAAACCGCGCGGCAATCGCGTTGCCTTCCTTGCCGGTGCCGCCGATGATGGCGATTAGATGATTAGGTGATTCGGTGATTCGGTGATTCGGTGATTCGGTGATTCGGTGATTCGGTGATTGGGTGATTGGGTAATTAGGCATTGGCACGTTGTCCTTTCTTGCTGTTGATATAAGCATTGAGTTTTGGGGCAAGGGTTTGTAAATCATTCATCATCTCGTTGAATTGCGCTTCTGTCACCAGATTTCTTTGCTTTGCGCGGCGCGCAAAGAATTTGGCTTCATAAAGCGAACCACGCGCATAATACAGGTGGTTGATTTTCTCGCCGTAGTGATAGCGCCCATAACTTTCCGCGATATTCGCGCCGATGGAATCCACCGCGCGAATCAATTGTTTGCCGACGGTGTCTTGGGCAAAAGGTTTCCAGCGGCTAATAATTTCCCACCACTTGTCTGCAATTGGCTCTGCCAATTTATGCACTTCGATTTCCTCTAGCGGTTGAACCGGCATCACCCACCTCCAATCACCGAATCACCCAATCACCTAATTTCCGCTACGCGTTTCCACACCCTCTTCGCCGCTTCCTTCGCGCGCGCGGCAATCGCCTCTTCGTCCAGCGTGAGCAACGCGCGATCTTTCATCAGCAACTTGCCCGCGCAAATCGTGTGCGTGACATGCGCGCCGTCAATCCCAAAGATGAGTTGCCACGGGAAATTGCCGGAGGTCAACGGCGTGTACGGAACGTAATCGAGCAGGATGATGTCGGCGAACGCGCCGGGCGCAAGTTCGCCGACGCGCGGCTTCCAAAAGATTTGCGCGATGCGCGCGTTGTTCGCATACGCCATCTGCAAAACCTGGTCAGCCCCCATCACGCGCGGATCGCGCCGCGCCGCTTTGTGCAAGAGGTACGCCGTTTTCATTTCGACGAAATGGTTATTGGAAAAACCGTCGTTCCCCAAGCCGACGTTGATGCCGCGTCGCAACATTCCCAGCACGTCCGCAACGCCAACCGCGTTGTTCATATTCGAGCGCGGATGATGGACGATGTGCGACTTGGCGCGTCGCACCGTTTCGATTTCGCCGAGGTCGAGATGGACGCCGTGCGCGATGATCGTCCTGGGTCCCAGGATGCCGCGCGCGTCCAGTCGGTCAGCGGCGCGCATTCCGTACTTTAGCAGCGAGTCGTCTTCGTCAGAAATATCTTCGGCGACGTGGATGTGAAAGCCGGCGTTCAATCCGTCCAGCGCGGCGCGCGCTTGCTCTAGCGTTTTGTCGGAGACGGTGAAGGGCGCGTGCAAGCCGAAGGAAGCCGCAAGGCGATTGCGAATTGCGAATTGCGAATTGCGAATTCGTTTGATGAAGCGGGCGTTCTCGCGAAGGCCGGCTTTTGCGCCCGCCGCGCCGTTGCGATCCGTCACTTCGTAGCAGAGCGACGCGCGCACGCCGGATTCGAGTACTGCGTCCGCAATCGCATCGAGCGAGCCGTCAATCGCGTTGGGCGACGCGTGGTGATCGATCAGCGTCGTCGTCCCGTTGCGGATCGCGTCCACGAGACAAACGAGCGCGGACAAGCGGCAATCTTCGAGCGTGAGCGCGCGATCGATTTTCCACCAGAGTTTGTCGAGAATCTCCGGAAAGTTTTTTGCGGGCGTGCCGGGCACCGCCATTCCGCGCGCGAACGCGCCGTAAAAGTGTGTGTGCGCGACGATGCTGCCGGGCATCACGAGTTTGCCGCGCGCGTCAAGGCGTTCTGCATTTGGAAATTTGGTGATTAGGTGATTGGTCGCGCCGATGTCTGCGATCTTGTCGCCGCGAATGTAGACCGCGCCGTTTTCGATCACGCGATTGTCGGCGCCGAGTGTGATGAGCGTGCCGTTGGTGATGAGCATATCCGTTCTCCTGTCATTGCGAGGAGCGTTTTTTTGCGACGAAGCAATCCCCAATTTGGAAAATGGAGATTGCTTCGCTTCGCTCGCAATGACACTAACCACGCGCCGCTTTCAACTTGGCATCAATCTCTGCAACTCGACCTTGCTCTTTTTCCCACCATTCTTGAGAACGCTGGGCATCCAGTTCTTCAACGGTTTTGCCTTGTTGTTCGATCCAAGTGTAATATTTTAATTGATGCCACTGCTTGCGCGTGTCCAGCGTGCCTTCGCGGATCCAATCGATCTTTTGATCGCAAAAGATGTGAGCGCGCGCGGTCGCTTCCGCCTCGTCCATCTTGCCGAACATTTTCGTCATGTCGCCCATCACCGAGTGATAGCGATCGATCGCGTCGGTGCAAATCGTGACGACGACATCGTTCTTGCCAAAACCGTAGAATTTCGCGGTCTTGATCGCGCCGAGCACGTTGCACACGCCGCTGATGCCGAAGATCGTCGCCATCTTTTCAACCGACGCGCGCGGCACGCCGAAACGCTTGACGAGCGTTTCCCACCCGGCTTGTTCGGTGAGCAATTGCAAACCTTTTTTGCATTCGATGTCGTCGAGGCACATAATCGCGTCCTGATTCATCACATTGTGAATCCAGGTCACGTGCTTGTCGCCGATACCTTGGATGTCGTGCGAGCCGTAACCGTTGTTGTAGAGCGTGGGGCATTGAATTGGTTCCAACCCAACGATTTTGTGATCGTGCCACACTTGTTTCAAACGATCACCGGCGGCAATCGTACCAGCCGATCCCATCGCGGAACAGTACGCGGAGATTTTTCCGACGCCAATTCCTTGCGCTTTCAACACTTCAGCGAGTTCGACAATCGTGTTGCCGGTGACGTGATAGTGGAAACGATAATTCCCCATCACCTCGAATTGATTGAGGATGCGAACCTGCGCGTCTTTGCGAAGCCGATGCGTTTCGTCGTAAATTTCCTTGACGTTCGATTCCGAGCCGACGGTCTTGATGATCTTCGCGCCGTACGATTCGATGCGCTGGAAGCGTTCTTGGCTCATCCCCGCCGGCAAAACGACGATGCTGTCAAAGCCCATCCGGCAACCGACGTACGCGCCGCCGATGCCGTAATTGCCGGTCGAGGGCCAGACGAGCGTGTGGATGCTGGGATCCACTTCGCCGAACATTTGCTTTTCGATCAGCACGGAGTACGCCGCGCCGACTTTGTGCGAGCCGCTTGGAAAATCTTTGCCGTAGAGGACGACGATGTTCGCGTCCACGCCGGTCAACTCTTTGGGCATCACGTGATAGTAGATGTTGTTGTTGCTGTCGCGCCAAGTGATGTTGAACAGGTTGATCGGGTCGAGCGGGTCTTTCGTTTTTGCTTCAACCGCGCGCTGGCGAATCTCCGGCGCGATTTTGTCGGGGTGAAGCATTTCTTCGAACGTGGGTCCGAGAATGAGTTTGGACATTGGGTAAACTCCTTGTATGTTGAGGATTGCAAATTGCAAAGAGAAAAAACCTTTCGAGACTTGGAAACCAAGCCACCAATTTAGTTTTGGGGAATACGATATACGCCCAATATTCGCCAAGTCATGTCAATGAGAATTCTGTAGGCACCAATTTGATTACCGAAAAGACCCTCCGTAACTTCCGAGATTGTACCTTCACGAATGATTTGGGTCCACTCGACCACATATTCGTAGATCTCATCTGCTGGCACTTCAGCAGGAATAACGCAACCGCTGATACCTTCCTGCGAGACGTGGTACAAAGTATAAATTCGTTCCCGGGCTTTGCCTTCGTCCAAGTTTCTTCCAGAATAAGTGGTCGACAAAACGATTGATCGATGAAACTGTTTCCGCACGCGAATATTCTCGCGGAGGGTGGTAGAATTATGCCGATTGTCTCGCTTGAACAACTCGATAATTTTCTCCCCTTGTAGTCCGCGTTTGTCTTTTAAGACCACCTCTCCAGAGGGAGATGTGACCAAACCATAGGTACGTGATTCTAGGAATGCTGATACTTTAGCAAGCGGTAGTTTAGGTTCGAGAACTTGGACGCGCGGCGCGGGGGTTTCCGGCTCCGCAAGTTGTGGGGTTGGTGTTTCGATCACTTTGTTCACTTGTGAAAGAAATCCAGTCAACACGGCGATTTCATTGGCAGTGAGTTTGTTGCGCCATTTGAGCAATAACAAATCCGCAATCGCAATCTGGATTTGCCGTTCCAGATCCAACGCCGCGCCGAAATCTTTCCATGTCACCTCGCCGCCGATTTTGTGGACGAAGGATTGAGTTGCTGGCGTGCGTTCGCATTTCTTCAAGAAAGCCAAACGCATTCGTTTGTGCTTGCGCGCCGTGGCATACTCACACAGAACGGGGTGCGTGATTTCCTTACCCAGCACCAAAACGAAAATGTCGCACTCTCTCACCTTCCGCAAGTACACGCGTGACGCGGTCTCCGGCGACGCCGGGCTGTCTTCAAACCGCCACGAGCGTGACAAGGGCAATGCTTCAATCGCCTTTTTTGCGGCGGCGCGTTCGGCAGCCAAGTCGTCGCACTTGGGATTCATAATCGAACTGACAAACACGAGCAGAGGCGGTTCACTCAGTCCGTCGCGGACATCCTTTACAGTTTGTTCAATCGGCTTTTGGACTTCTTCCACCGCCTTTTGAAATTCGCCAACCGCCTTACCCAAGTCGCGCACAATTTTCAACCACGAATCAGACATTGATTCTGCCCTCCTTGCGTCGCGTAGAACGCACGAGAACAATTCGCGTTGCCATCTCAAGCCAACTATGCTATAATCATACTCGGAAAACGGAACTATGCCAAACGTGACAACTCCACCGACTTCAATGACGCCACAAGAAATCGTCCAGTACTGGATCACGACTGCAGAGGATGATTGGCGCAGCGTCCAAAATCTGTTCGACAAGGAAGATTACGTCAAAGCGTTGTTCTTTGGGCATCTGTATTTGGAAAAATTGCTCAAAGCGCTGATTGTTCGACAAATTGGCTTACACGCGCCGTACGGACATGCGTTACACTCACTCGCGGAGAAAGCGCAGTTGACGCTAACTCCCGACCAAATAGTGTTTCTTCGGCGCGTGACCGACTATAACATCGAAGCGCGGTATCCTGATTGGAAATTGGAGTTCAAGAAAAGATGCACACGCGAGTTTTGCCAGAGCGAACTCAAAGCAATCGAAAATTTCGGGCAATGGCTGCGGACAATGCTCAAGCCCTGAAAGCCGCGCGCCGATTCGTTCGCGCGATTCAAAGCGTAGGCATTCGCCTTGATGCCGCGTACCTTTATGGTTCGTATGCCAAAGGATATGCACACAAAGATAGCGATATTGATGTGGCGCTGGTCTCGCCAGACTTGTCGGGCTGGGTGGACGATTGGGAAAAAATGCGCCCAGTTGTCCTCACAATGGACTCCCGCATCGAGCCCGTCCGCTTTAATCCGGGCTCTTTCGTTGATGAAAATCCTCTAGCATGGGAAGTCAAGACGACAGGCATTCCGCTCATCAGCAACGGCAAACGAAAACGTATCGCGCGCAAACAAACCAAACGCCGCTAACTTTCAGAATCCCGTTTTCCGCGAGAAAACGGGATTCACCTTGTCCCCGTGTCTCCCCCTCTCCCACTCACCTACTCACCCAATCGCCTTCCGCACCGCCTCCAACGTCGGCTCGATCCGCGTGCCTTCGCCCGCGACGCGCATCGCGCTCTTGATGTCTTTCAAACCGCTGCCGGTGATCAAACACACCATCGTCTCATCCGATTTTACCAAACCTTGCTTGACCGCTTTGATCAAGCCGGCGTATGCCGCCGCGCCCGCAGGTTCCGCGAACACCGCTTCCGCGCGCGCCAGATCGCGAATCGCCGCGAGAATTTCGTCGTCGCTCACGGTGAGATACGCGCCGCCCGTTTCGCGCACCGCGCGCACCGCGCGCACGCCATCGCGCGGAATGTCCGCGCTGATCGAATCGGCAAGCGTCGTCGCGCCGACCGGCGTGATTTTTTCTGTACCGGCTTTCCACGCGTTGTAACACGCGGCAGAGCCATCGGCTTGGACACCCATCAGTTTCGGCATCTGGTCAATCCAGCCGAGCGCGGCGAGATCGCGCAGACCTTTCCACAACCCACTGATGATGTTGCCATCGCCGACGGAGACGAAGATGCGATCGGGCGCAGACCAGACCGCTGACCGCTGACCGCTGACCGCTGACATCTGTTCACAGATTTCGATTGACGCGGTTTTCTTCCCCTCGACCGTGTACGGATTGTACGCCGTGTTGCGGCAGTACCAGCCAAATTCTTTCGATGCCGCGAGACAGAGATCGAACGCCTGATCGTAGTTGCCCGTGACGAGCATCACGCGCGAGCCGAAGATCAGCAGTTGCGCGATTTTCGCTTGCGGCGCGGTTTCGGGAACGAAGATCACGGTGGGCATTTGCGCGGCGGCGGCGAGACCCGCGAGCGCGGCGCCCGCGTTGCCGGTGCTTGCCGTCGTGATGATCTCGACGCCGAGTGCGCGCGCCTTGGCGACGACGAACGCGCTCGCGCGATCTTTGAACGACGCGGTCGGGTTGCGTCCGTCGTCCTTGATGTAGAGATTGCTCAACCCAAGTTGCGCGCCGATTGTGCGCGCGCGATAGAGCGGCGTCCAACCAACGGCAAGCGGCGGCGCGAATTTCGTCGCGTCGTCAAGCGGCAGCAAGTCCGCGTAGCGCCAGATCGAAAAATCGCGCGCGTCGGAAATTTTTTGCGGCGAGGTTTTCGCGGCAATCGCTTTGTAATCGAGAATCGTGTCCAAGATTCCATCGTCGCCGTGCTTGGGACAGACGTAGCGCGTCGTCCTGGGATCGAGTTCATCGCCGCACAAGGTGCATTGAAAGTGATAGTCCATTGTAGTTCCCTAGTTGGATAGTTGCATAGTTGGATAGTTGCATAGTTGTATAGTTGCATAGTTGTATAGTTGCATAGTTTGATAGTTGAATAGTTCGACAGCACAACACTAACAAACTAACCAACTATCCAACTATCCAACCATCAAACTATCAAACTATGCAACGATATGGGTTCCAGTTTCACCGCGCAACGCGCGCCCGATGTTTTCGGGATTCGTGATGATCGCGTGCTTGCCGCCCGCTTCCAGGTACCAATTGATCGCTTGAATCTTTGGCGCCATCGAGCCCTTGGCAAAGTGCGTTCCTTCGGCGAGATATTTTTGCGCGTCCGCCAGCGTCAGCTTGTCAATCCATTGCTGATTCGGCTTGCCGAAACTGATCGCCACTTTTTCGACGGCGGTCGCGATCAAAAACAGATCCGCTTTGACCGCGCGCGCCAGCAAACTCGACGCGAAATCCTTGTCAATCACCGCCGCCGTCCCGCGATACTCGCCTTCGCCGACGTCAATCACGGGAATGCCGCCGCCGCCCACCGTGATGACGACGATGCCTTTGTCGAGCAACGCTTGCACCGTATCGAGTTCGACGATTTCTTTGGGCAAGGGCGATGGGACGACGCGCCGCCAGCCGCGTCCCGCATCTTCCACGACGCTCCAGCCCATTTCGTTTTTGCGACGCGTCGCTTCGGCTTGTTCCATAAATCCGCCAATCGGCTTGGACGGATTTTTGAACGCGGCGTCGTTTTGATCCACCAAGACCTGGGTGATGATCGTCGCGACATTTTTCTTGATCTTGCGATGATACAATTCGTTTTGCAACGCTTGTTGCAATTCGTACCCGATCGCGCCTTGCGTGTCCGCGCCGCACACATCGAGCGGAACTTCGTGCATCCCCTCGACCTTTGCCGCGATCTCGGATCGCCGCAACACGAACCCGACTTGCGGACCGTTGCCGTGACCGATCGCCACGTCCCAGCCCGCTTCGATCATATCCGCGATGTGCCGCGCGGTTTCGCGCAACGCCTCTTGTTGATCCTCGACCGATTGATGCGCCGCGTCCTTGATCAGCGAATTGCCGCCAATCGCGACGACTGCGATTTTGCGTTTGGGTGTTTTTTTGGCGATCTTCTTTTTCGTTGCCATTGCTAGTCTCCTGGTCAAATAGTCGGATAGTCGAGTAGTCAGACTAACCGACTACTCGACTATGTGACGATCAAGACATCGTTAGAGCCATCACCGCTTTTTGCGCGTGCAAGCGATTTTCGGCTTCGTCGTACACGACCGAGTGCGCGCCGTCAATCACCGCGTCGGTCACTTCGATGTTGCGATCGGCGGGCAGCGGGTGCATATAAATCGCGTCGGGTTTTGCCGATTTCATCTTCGCTTCGTCGGTGATCCAATGCTTGTACGAGTCTTGAATCTTTTTGCCTTCGACCTTGTCTTCGGTCGTCAGCAACGGACCCCACGACTTGGCGTAGATCACATCCGCGTCCTTGAACGCCTTTTCCATTCCGTTCTTGTCGTCCACGATGTCGAACGCGGTGCCGAATTTCTTTGCCTGCTCTTGCGCTTGCGCGACGATGTCGGGCATCAGTTTGAATTCGGGCGGGTACGCCAGCGTCACGTCCATCCCAAAGCGCGGCATTTGCAAGATGAGCGATTGCGGCACCGAGATCGGTTTCAGGTACGATGCGGCGTACGCCCACGAAACGACGATCCGTTTCTTGCGCAAGTCGCGTCCTTTTTTCTCGATGATCGTCATCAAGTCGGCGAGGCATTGGAACGGGTGATAGATGTCGCACTGCATATTGAGAATCGGCGAACGCGAATATTTCGCGACTTCGTTGATGTACTGGTTGCCGAATTTCCAATCGCATTGGCGAATCGCGATACCGTCGAAATAGCGACCGAAAATCTCGCCGATCTCTTTGGCGGTGTCGCCGTGCGAAATCTGCGTCGTGTCCGAGTCAATGAACGCGGCGTGTCCGCCGAGTTGCGCCATCCCCGCTTCGAACGAGCCGCGCGTGCGCGTGCTGGAAAAGAAGAACAGCATCGCCAGCGTCTTGTCGCGCAAAATCGGATGCGGTTCGTTGAGCGCGCGCTTGCGCTTTAGATCGAACGCGACATCAAGTACGGTTTCGACTTCCTCTTTGGAAAAGTCCAGGTCGCCGATCAGATCGCGACCGTGAAGAAATGTTTGCATGTTTAGTCTCCTAGTCTCGTAGTCTCGTAGTCGGGTAGTCGGGTAGTCAAATAGTCGTCAGCCGTTTGCTTTGCCGCCGCGAAGATAGCCGATCAAACCATTGATGAGTTTCTTGGCTTCCGCCGCGAGATCGTATGCTTTTTGCATTTCTTCTTGCGTGATGTACGTGCGATCAAGAGCCAAGTACAGTTCGGATTGCGTTTCGCTGGCGGAGCGGCGCGCCATTTTCAGAAATCGAATGAACTCTGGATCGGATCCTGAATCGAATCCTTCTGCGATGTTGTGCATCACCGATCCAGCCGCGCCTTGAAGTTGATTCCGTAATCGAAAATCTTTGGCAAAAGCCGCGCGCTCGGTGAGATCGTAAACCGCATTCGTCAACACACGCGCTTTTTGCCACGCCTTCAAATCCTCGAACCGCGCAATCTTCGCCATATCTCCTCCGCGACGAGACTATATGACTATTCGACTATCCGACTACAGGACGATTTTATTCCGCCGCGCCCAGCACCAACGCAATCAACGCCATTCGCATCACGACGCCGTTGAACGCTTCTTGCCAATAGCGCGACCAGCGCGTAATGTCAACGTCGGCGGGAATTTCGTCCATCCGCGGGAGCGAGTGCAAAAGAATCGCGTCGCTCTTGGCTTTCGACATCAGTAGTTCGCGCGTGATTTTGAAATTCGCGGGCGTGAGCGATTTGTCCTTGCTCGCCTCCTGGCGCGCTTGCGTGTAATCGGGTTGCACGACGGGCTCGACCAAGATCACATCCGCGTCCGCGATCGCTTGTTCGACGTGATCGACTTCGCGGAAATTGAGCGCGTACTGTTTGAAATCGTTCTTGTACTCTTCGGGCATTCGCATCTCGGGCGAATTGGGGAAGAGCGCGTTCGCGCCGGGCGAGACAAACGTGATCGGACAATCGAACTGCGACAGCGCGTAACCGAGCGAGTGCATCGTTCGCATCCGCATATCGCCGACCGCGAGCCACTTTAATCCGTCAATGCGACCTTTCTCGCGCAGCACGGTGTAGAGGTCGGTGAGAATCTGGGTCGGATGTTCGCCCCAGCCGTCGCCGCCGTTGATGATCGGCACGGACGACCACTTCGCCGCTTCGTGCGGCGCGCCTTTTTGGAAATGGCGCATCACGATCACGTCGCCGTAAAACTCGAGCATCTTGACCGTGTCCTTGATGCTTTCTTGGTACCAATCGCCCGCGCGCGTCATTTTGAAATCGGCAAAGCCGGTGACGTGCCCGCCGAGCCGATGCATCGCGGCTTCGTGCGCGAGGCGCGTGCGCGTGCTGGGTTGATAGAACGCGGCGACGAGCGTTTTCTCTTTGAGCATCTCCACGTTCTTGCGACCGCGCGCGATCGGTTCCATTTGTTGCGCGATCTCGAATACGTGATCGAACTCGTTGCGTTCGAACTCCTTGAGCGACAAAATGTCGCGTCCTGCAAAACTACGCATTGTGAAATCCTCCTTTGTTTGTCTTGTCATTGCGAGGAGCGTAGTCTGCGACGAAGCAATCTCCACGTTGCGAGTCGGAGATTGCTTCGCTGCGCTCGCAATGACACTGTTTTTAGTGTGGCTCAACTGCCATTGCCCACGCGACGAATCACGTGAAACGAAAAATAACCTGGGACGAAATAACTGATCGAATAGTCCACGACGCGCCCGTCGCGCGCAAAGAGTTGCGCGACGAGTTTGTGGAGCGGCGCGCCGCGCTTGAGGCGCAATTTGCGCGCGATGTCTGCGTTCGCCGATGCGATGGAAATTTCAGTGCGCGAATGACTCAACGCCAGATCGCGGCGCGGCAAAAACAGATCGAGCACCGAGCCGCGAAAGTTTTTGTCGAGGTCTTGTGGTTGCAAAATCGTCGTGGGAACGACGTCAACGAGGTACGCGATGGGGCGCGCGCCGGTCAAGATCACGCGCGCGATCGAAAGGACGCGCGTCCCGGACGATGCCTGCAGACGCTCGGCTTCCGTTGTGGTAGCGGCGCGCGCTTCGATGTGGGGCTGGTTCATCCGCGTTTCCAAGCCGATGCGCCGCGCGAGCGTTTCCAGACTGACCAGTTCTTCCAACCCTGCGTCGAGGCGCGGTTGCGGATTGACGAACGTGCCCGCGCCGTGGCGGCGCGTGATGACGCCGCGCTGTTCCAGTTGCGCGAGCGCGTCGCGGATCGTCGCGCGGCTCACGGCGAATTTCTGGCTCAGCTCGGCTTCGGACGGCAACACGCCATTGGCGCGCACCAATTTGCCCGACTCGATGCCTTTGAAGATTTCTTGCGCGGCTTGGCGCGCGAGGGGAAGCGTGCGGCGAACCATTGGATTGTACCACTAGAGAATTGGTCAGACGATAGTCGTCTGACAAGTGGGATTATACGAAAAATGAAGCGAATGTCAAGACAGAATGAGCCAATTGACCAATGTGCCAATGAGCCAAACCGAATTGGAGCAGAACAGATTTGGCTCATTGGATAATTGGTTCATTGGCTCATTGTCCAATCCACTCCCCCGCCCACACCTCCACATTCGGCATTCCGCTTTCCCGCGCCGCGCGCACGACCGCGCCAACATCCAGCGGCACGCGGCGAAATTCAACTGCGAGATCGTCGCCGCGTGAATCCACAATCGCATACTCGCTGAATGGCGGACGGCGATCCTGCGCGCGCGTCGCGCCGCGTTCCATCGGCATTCCCACACTGCCTGGGTTGATCACGAGCGCGCTGCGAAATCGCCGGAGCATTTGCGTATGCGTGTGCCCGCCTGCCATCACCGTCGCGCGCTGATCGCCAAGCATCGTCGCGAGTTCGTCGTCAGGCGTCGTCGCAACGATGACGTGCGTATTCGCGCGCGGCGAGCCGTGAAAGCCGAGCAAGCGCGCATCGTGCTCCAACGCGATTTCCGTCGTCAGCGGAAACGCGCGGATGATGTCCGTTTCATCGGCAGTGAGTTGTCCCAGACTCCACAAAATAATTTCGACGACTTTGCGCTCGCGCGCGTCGCTAGGATCGAATTGCGGCGGCTTGAACAAAATCTCGTCTGCATTCCCCAGCACCATCGCGCAGCCGATTTCACGCAGGCGGCGCAACACCGCGCGCGGTTGCGGACCGTTGCACACGATATCGCCCAAGCAGGCGATCCGATCGATGTGCGCGCGTGCGATGTCAGCCAGCACGGTTTCCAGCGCGATCAAATTGGCGTGAAGATCAGAAATGAGCGCGATTCGCATTCGATTCCTCCGCAATCAAAAATTCGCAGGCACATTCTAACACGATTCCGGCGAATGTAAAAACGGATCGCGACTAACTTGACGCAATCCGTAAGAACGAGTATGCTGGAGACAGTACGTCAGTGAGACAGTCAATCAGTAAACGAGTGGAACAGTGAATCAGTTTTTCGCAAAGGATCGCGTATGAAGAGTTCTACCAAAATTGGGGTAGGGTTGGCGCTGCTCGTCGGCGCGATCGCGGCGGTCGCGACGCCCGAGTACTCCGGGGCGTTTCCGCCTGCCGCCCACCCAACCTCCACGCGCACACCTGCCGCGCGCCATGCGAACGACACAACCTTCACACTTTATTTGCCGATTATCTACAAAGCCCCGGGTCCGATCTACCTCCCGATCATTATGCGCGCGCCCTCGCCGGCGCCGACGAACACTCCGATCACGCCGATTCCGAATCCGATCCAGAATTGGAATTTCGAAAGTGGGCATACGGCGTGGTACGAAACTCCTGCAGGGGAAATCATCACCAACAATTTAGCAGGCAAACCCGCGTACAGCGGCAGTTGGGCGGCATGGCTGGGTGGCGAGTTCGACGCAACTCACTATCTTTCGCAACTCGTGGCGATCCCCGTGAGCGCAAGAACGCTCTCGTTTTGGTACTGGATTGATTCGGTTGAGGCCTGCGGCAATTACGACAATGCGTGGCTCTACGTTGGCGGAGTGATGCTCGTCGAGTTCGATCTGTGCCGCAACAACAACACGGGAGGTTGGGTCAGACGTGCTGTAGACATTAGCGCGCACGCGGGGCAAACGCGTTGGGTTCAGTTCGTGGCGTATCTGGATCGGGATACCAATAGCAACTTTCTCGTGGACGATGTGGTGATCAGTTCGACGGTGGGCGCGCCTGCCGCCGCGCGCACACCCACCCCATCGCGATAACGGGTCAACCGCGCAATGTTGGATCACGATTTGAGCGAGCGCGAGCGCGAGATTTTGCGTCTGGTCGCCACCGGCGCGAGCAACAAGGAAATCGCGCAGCAACTCTTCATCACGCCGAACACCGTCAAAGTTCATCTGCGGAATATTTTCGCCAAGATCGGCGTGGCGTCGCGCACCGAAGCAACCGTATTCGCGATTCAGAACGGGCTGGTGCAGTTGGACGCCGCGCCCCCAATCACCGCGCCGAGCGCGCCGCTCGCGATGCCGCCAATCGAAACGGGACGCGCGCCCAGCGCGCGTTGGTGGATCGGCATTGCCGCGCTGATCGTTGTGTTGATCGGCAGCGTGAGCATTGGGACGATTCGTCAAACCATCGCGCCCGCATCCGCCAGCCCTGCGCCCGCGCGCGCGCGCTGGCAGGAACGCGCGGCGCTGCCGCTGGCGCGCGGCGGACTCGCGGCGACCGCGCACGAAAATCGCATCTATGCGATCGGCGGCGAGAGCGCGCAGGGGATCGTCGCGCGCGTCGAACGATACGATCCATCATCGAACGCGTGGACCGTGCTGTCGCCGAAACCGATCGCGGTGGCAAATGTCGGCGCGGCAGTGATCGGCGGATTGATTTACGTGCCGGGCGGTCGGTTGGATGCGACGTATCGGCAAATCAGCGATCGGCTGGAGGTGTACAATCCGCGCCAAGATCGGTGGGAAGAGCGCGCGCGTTTGCCCGAGCCACTATGCGCGTACGCGCTGGCATCGTTCGAGGGCAAGTTGTATTTGTTCGGCGGCTGGAACGGCGAACGTTATCTCGATTCGGTGTACGTCTACTCGCCCGATGAAGACGCGTGGCGCGCGCAAACGCCGATGCCGACCGCGCGCGGGTATGCGGGCGCGGCGGTCGTCGGCAACAAGGTTTTCGTGATCGGGGGATTCGATGGGCAAGCGGCGTTGGCGGTCAACGAAGCGTATTCGCCCGAACGTGACGATGGCACGGAGGAGTCGTGGGAGACGCGCGCGACGTTGCCAGAGGGTCGGTATGGATCGGGTGTGGCAGGCATTTCGAATATCGTCTATGCGATCGGCGGCGAAGGGGACGCGGGGAACCCGCTGGCAGCGTTGCAGTACTCGCCAGAGGAAGATCGGTGGACTGCGTTCGACAGCCCGTTTCCCAAATCGTGGGTTTATTTGAGTTTGCTACCGATGGGGACGGATATTTACGGCATCGGCGGCAAAACGAACGATGCGCCGACGAGTCGAAATATGTCGTATCAGGCGATTTTTACGATTTTGGTGCCGATTGTGCGGTAAATTGGGCAGGATTACCCGAAAGTATTATTGACGTGACAAGGAAGATTGACTATACTGCGAGTAGTGAAATCAGACATCTTTCGTGATTATGACAACCTGAAGGAGGAAAAATGTCTACCAACTTGATCCGACTGACGATTTTGGGTTTTGGGCTGATGCTCGCGATCATCATAATCGGCGGGGTGAGCACAACCTCTGCGGATGTGCCGGCGCAAGGCAAGCCGCCGACGGTTGCGTTACCAACGCGCGTAGGAACCAAGCCGCCTACACCCACCGCCACCGCGACCAAGCCCGGGGTTGTGCCGCAAATCGCCGCTACGCCGGTCGCGCCGTTGAAGGCGACGGTGACGCGGACGCCGACGAAGGTGGCGGTGCGGCAGCCAAAGGGCCTACCCGGTGGGTCATGGGGTTCCGGTATTGCCTGTACCAACCTTTCTACTACCGAGATCCCAGCCAATGGGCTCAATCTCAAGTTCTATCAACAAGACAGCGGAACAGTCGCTTTGGATTACAACGACCCCAATCCACTTGCAGGAGGCGCGTCGCGTAATTACTTTACTCCTAGTTCCCCTCCTGGTGTTCCTAGCCCGTTTCTTGGTGCAGTTGTAGTTAGTGCTCCGCAACAATTGGCTTGTTCCGTAAATACTCAAAGGGTCGATTCTGGAGTGGGATCAACATCAATCCCCGCGCGCATTGGTACCAGCAAAGGTGTTGATGGCACAGGTGCCGCAACAACTCTTTACGCACCCCAGCTTTTCAAGAATTTCAGCGCCAGTCTCTGGAATTCTTATATTGCAGTGCAAAATACGTCATCCACAACAGCGTGTAATGTGTCCATCACGTACAAAGATCGGTATGGCAATGCCATCGCCGGTAGTGACACAACTATCACCCCCATTCCTGCACAGAGTATGCACATCTTCGATCAACAAGCCAGTACAATCCTGCCTGACAACTTCTTAGGAGGCGCAACTATCACCAGTAGCGGAGGCTGTGCGTTAGCTGCAGTCGTGAATTTTCACAACGGTGCAGCAGATTCACAGAACTCTCAATTCCATTCGTACAACGCTTTTAGTGGCGGGGGCAACAAACTGTTTGTCCCGCGTTTCGTCCGTAATTATTACGGCTTCAATGGCGGGATGAGCATCCAGAACATCGGTGGGGCCGGCACTACGGTCCAGATCACTTTCAAGTTTGCCGGAAACACGTACACATACAACTCTGCCACGATAAACCCAGGCGCTATCTTGGCATTGTATGCCCCCAACATTACTGAGTTGGGCGCAGTGGATTCTTTGGCTGTTGGCAGCCGCACAGGGAGCGCAGTAATTCAAGCCGCGACAGGTGGAACAGTTGTAGCAATTATCAACGAAGACAATCGCGGCACTTGCAATGCGGCGTCATGCCCGTCGATTCCCGCTAATCAGATTGGTTGGGGATCCACCTATGAGACATTCCCGGATGGCGTACAGAAGACTGTAGTGTTCTTTACGCAGTTGACTAGGCGCGTCGGTTCACCACAGTACTCAGGTGGTTTCCAAGTTATGAACACGACAGGAACTGATACTACGTGCAATATTGAGTACTCTGCTGCGCCAGCCGCCAATGAGACCGGTGTCGCGCTAGGAGCAAATAGCTCATTCTTCCGTTTTGGTCCAAACATCACAAATTTACCGGATGGCTACAATTCCAGCGCGAAAGTCACATGCGGGCAGGCAGCCGTTGGCATCGGTAATCTCGCAGCACGCAGTGAAACATACTACGGGGATACTATGGTTACTGTCAATGGGGTACTACAATAACCGTACTTCTCTGACCTGGAAAATCATAGACCGCTCGGGCAATCCGGGCGGTCTTTTTTGAGAATCTGCTGGCCCGCCTATTGGAATCCGGGTGTCGACGATTTGCACTTGGTACGCGGTACGTATATGTGAAAGAAGGTGAATATGCCTCGAATCTCTCCCGCATGGCTTCCAGTCTTGGTCGCGCTCCTGCTTGGCGCAGTACTCGTAGGTCAGATTGCTTTTGCGCCTCCCTATCCGCCACCACCTCGACCTGGAACAGGAGCAGTGATTGGAAAACTCGATTTGGGCTCACAAACGGACATGCCGTACAATGCCAAAGATCTGTACTTGGGAACGCTGGTTCTGGCGCATCAGCCCGATCTGCCGCCGGTGATTTCGTTTACATACGGAGTGGATCCTCAGACTGTAGTACACGAACCCGATGGAAGATTCGCTTTCACAAATGTGCCCCCCAATACCTATGCTTTGATTGTCTGGACTCCCGTTGGAGGCTTCCCGATTGAACCTCCAGGGGGGGGCTTCATCAAGGTCGTGGTTGAGACAGGCAGGATCACTGACCTAGGAACGATCGTTTTGCACTAGCCGAGTCCATCGGGTGTTCGCGCACCCAGCTCCACAGGGCTCTACGATGGAGAAAAGAAACTTCCAATTTCCCGCCTCGCCATCCGGGCAAAAATCGGAAGTTTTCTTTTTGGGAGCGCCGCAACAGCATTCACATCTTTGACAATGGACGACAAACTACCAACTGGTTCATGCCCATCAAAAAAACACGGTAATGGATAACCTGGTAGCCACACTCGGAGAGTGCGCTCAGCAATGCGCGTCTCCCGAAAATCTGCACATGCTTGACCACCGACTCGGGATAAAACAGACCGATGCGGCTACCTATCTGATGCACTACGTTTCCCAATGGTGACGGTGTAGTTACTATCAGTAGCCCATCTGAAGCGAGTAGCGCGCGCACTTGCCGTAAAACGCACTGCGGAAACTGCAGATGCTCAATGACCGCCGCCATGATCGCCGTATTGAACCGATATTGGCTCAACGCCAACGGCTCAACATCTAGATTGCGGTAGCAAAACGTATGCTGGGGGTAACGTTTGGTGCAATACTCTAAGACTACTGAGGCGATGTCAATACCCACATAAACCTGATTGTTTGTAAGTATATCAGGCAATTTAGTCCAACCGCATCCGATGTCAAGCACATTACCGTGCACAAACGGCGTAATGGCTTTCCAACGTGCCTTGGTTGCATAATCCGAAAACAAGGGATTCATCGTTTATTTACTCCAGGCAACTGTTCTCGCGCAACGCGCCGTCCAATCCTCAGAATGACCGGCAACACGCCGAGGAATTCTGCCGCAACGAGAACAATTCGGGACACGATCGCGATAACGATGCTGGAAGAGATGGGGAGAATCGCCTGGAGCAAGGTGGACATGGTCAGTTCACGAATTCCATAGCCGTTAGGCACAACGATGACGGCAAGCCCAGCCACGACGGACAAGGCGAGTGTAGCAATACAGTAGGGCAACGCATCTAATCCCAGTGGACCGAGTGCTCGGATGATAAACCAAAATGCCAAGCCAAAAGTCAGCCAGCCGATAGTATCCAGCAATTCCGCCAGGTACAGATGGAGTACCAGTCCTCGCGCGCTGATCCGACTCACCGGTCCCCGGTTGATTAACCGGAGGACTGCCCAGGGCAACAGCGCGCACATCATCAAGAGCACAAACGCCACTCCCAGTTGCAGGTCAAAACTCAGTGCAAGCACGGTCTGTGAAGCCAGGCTCAGGATCTCGAAAGCCGTCGCGAGCCCGGTGAGAACAATCAGGGCTACCTCTAATGCAACTGTCAATGGAATCTGGCTTGCTGGAACGCCGCCACGGTAAAGTTGAACCGCCTTGCTGACCTGATACCAGCCCACACCCGGCAAATACTTGGCTGCTACGGACAGCAAGTGATACTCAATCGCCTGGAAGTAAGGCACGGCGGGATGTATGGCGCGGACTATTTCTGCCCAGGCGAACGTTCCCAGATAAAAGGCAAGCCAAGTCAACAACAAGCCGATGCCAAGCGATGCAAAATCGAATTGGAGGTTTGCCATATCAAGTTGCAATATGCCCAATACCAAGACACGCAACATCAAACCGATAGCAAGTCCAAGCGCCATGATCTGAACGATACGATACCATGGACTAGATGTAACTCTCACCCATACCGCACGCAACCGGGTTACTTGCTCGGGCATTTTGCCTTCTGACAAATGTAGAGAAAACTGTATGAAAGATTGAATGGGATGAAAGGCGAAACGATGAGATAAAGAAGTTTGTGAGGGAAGCGACGATAGTATTCCCAGTCAAGCCGCGAGCGTGGGAACATAAAGTTGTATTTGTAATTCTGGCAAACCTTCAGCCCATTTCTTTCCAAAAGCTCCGCCCAGTCCGCAAAAGCAGCAAATCGTTCGAGCGGTTGACCGTGCGAAGGCGAACGCCCTTTGCGCCACACCCACCAAATCAGGTCAGCAAGATAAAATGCATTCGGGAGAAAAATCGCCGCCAAGCCGTCCGGACGCATGATGCGGACCATTTCCTGTACGCCCCGTTCCACATCAACGAAATGTTCGAGACTCCCAAGACTTGCCACATACTCGATCGAGTTGCCTGGAAACGGGAGACATTGCCCGTCTGCTAGGACCAGATCTGAACTTGGAGCAACTTCACGCTCCAATCTCAACGCCTCGGCTGAAAAATCAACGCCGATGGTACGCAACCCTGCACGGCTGGCATGATACAACAACCTGCCACTACCACAAGCTATATCAACCAAGGCCTTGCCCGGCTGAGCATTTAACTTCTGGAAAATCCATCGATAAAATGAATCCGAATCTCTAAGATTGTTGTTACTGCTGAATATCGTATCGTATTGGGCGGATAGCCGGACTAAATCAATCTGAACTTTCGAATTGATCACTTTGGGATCGCCTTTCTATGGAGCGAATCTTCTCTATCTGCAAAACTACGAATGAGCAATGTCAAGACGATTTTATCATCTTGTCATAGATCTTCAGATATTCCCTTCCGGCTTTTCGCCACGAAAATTTCCTTGCCTGATGGAATCCTCGCTCAATCAGAGAGTCACGCAGAGTGGCATCAGTTAACACCAGTGCCATCTTGGCGGCGAGTTCCTTGTGATCCAAAGGATTTTCCAACAAGATTCCAGCTTGTCCAACTACTTCCGGGATTGCGCTAGTATTGGAAGAGATCACCGGCACGCCCGCTGCCATCGCCTCCGCCAAGACGATACCAAAACCCTCATCAAGGGAGGGAAAAGCAAAAAGCCTTGCAGCATTGTAAAGAGCAACAAGGTCCTCGCCAACAACCTCTCCTAAAAACATCACCTCATTCTCTAGATCCAGTTGGTTGATCAACGCTTGTAGGTTTCGTCGCCCTCCAGGCCAATACTCTCGGCCTGCGATAACTAACGGGTAGGACAGCTGGTACTCGTGTCTTAGTATCTGTAGCGCTTTGACGAGGGTCTCATAATTCTTCTTGGGTGATACATTGCCCACTGAGAGAATAAAGTCACTAGGAAGCCCATATCGGCTTCGCGTTTCATCCACTACCGTTTTTGGCAAAAGGCGAAAACCAGGATCATACGCGCTGTACACCACATCGATTTTTTCTGTTGGTGTGCCATAATAATTGACAAGGTCACGTCGAGTACTTTCGGATAAGGCACCAATTCTACCCACCCATCTCAAAAAACAGGCTTGAAGCGTGCGCCAATAGATGACATCCACCCGCGGGAAGAAGTCCGGATACTTGAGAATGGTCAAATCATATACGGTGACTATGGATTTGCACGGGACAAAAAATGTGCCCAAGTTCTTAGTAAAGTGGATGATATCCACTTTTTCTTTGTGGAGCAACCACGGCAAGATCGCTTGAGCCTTGAGGCGTACGGCAAAGCGATGCTTTTCCGGGATAAGCCATTGTTTGGCATTCGAAAACCTATACAAATCTGGCTCTGCACAAGTGAGAATAATCAAATACTCATTGACATTGTCTTCCTCCAAGATACCTTCAATCATCTTTAAGGAAGTAAACCGGCCACCTCCCACCATGTTGATTCCGAGCGCATCAATCGCGATTTTCATTCAGTACTCCAGCTGGTCTGTTGTTTCGTCGCAATAGCAAATAGATCGTTGCAGAAAACAAAACGAAATGGATAAAGTGTTGCAAGTGCACACATAATTGAACGCACGAATCGATTCGGTTCTTCATCATAGGACTGAATTGGGTCAAGCCACACCGTCGCCTTGAGGCCGGCGGCTTGCAGTTCGCGACGGAGCAGCAGCAAATTCTGTTCATTGACATGTACTTGCTTATAACCCCATCGGTCCCGTGGATCGGGGGGTAAGGCTTGGCCGCGTAGCTGCTGCACCAGGCGAAACAGCGGATAGCCGAACCGATAGTACCACGTATTGGGCATGGTGTGAACGATCAACCTTCCTTGCGCACGCAAAACACGTCGCACCTCAATCAATGCTTGGTGCAATTCCGCAGGATATAGATGCTCCACTACATCCAACATGAATACACGATCAAAACAATTATCTGGGTATGGTAACCATTTTGCATTGCCTACATGGAGTAGAAGGTTGGCTACTGGTCGTTCAAAGATTGTACTTGCCGCAACCTCAAGAGATGCAGTTGCATAGTCAAACCCAAACACTCGTGCCCCACAACGCGCAGTATGAATCAGGATCTCACCGCGTCCACATCCAACGTCCAGAACATACATCCCCGGCTCAATCTTTGCGAGCACGAGCGGAATTCTGAGACGCTCTGGTACAACTTGACCTTCTGAATCTTGAAATTCGCGATGTCCGTGACAATGTGCTTCATAGTATTCTCGCGTGTATGTCTCTGGTAATACAGAAGGTTCGACTTCACGCGTCACGCCGCTTCTCCCAATCGGTGTCGTAGATCTGATCCAGACGCCGCGCAAACTGAATCCAGTTTAATTCTGTTTCGATTCGAGCGCGCGCTGCCCGTCCCATGGCTTCCCGCTTTGCTGGCGATGTAAGTAAATTGATTAATGCGGCACTCAGCAATTCTGGATCGGCTTCATCTACAAGGACACCTGTCACCTTATCCTGCACCGCTAGCGGTATACCAGCAATGCGCGTAGCAATCACCGGCCGGCCCGCTGCCATGGCCTCAAGAATTACATTCGGCAACCCATCCAAGTTGCCTTTCTCATCTTGCACAGATGGCATCACCAAGACATCGGCTGCCGCCAGGTATTTTGCCACAAGAGTCCAAGACACTGCCCCCGGCAAGAATACCCGGTCTTGGACGCGCAATTCTGCGCCTAGGTGCTCCAAGGCGGCGCGCTCGAATCCTTCCCCTAGAATGATCAGTCGCGCCCCCGGCACTTGTTTGAGCACTAGTGGCATAGCCCGTACAAGTTGTGTAAAACCCTTCTTTGCAACCAACCGACCAACTGCAAGAATGATGCAGGACTCTACTGGTAGCCCAAGTTGAATACGCCATCTGTTCGCAAAAATCTCCGGTGTCAACTCCATCAAGTCGGCCCCGTAAGGTAAGATATGGAGTCGTTCAGCACAAGCACCGATCCCAATTGCTGTCTCGGCCAAGGGCTGACTACAGGCTGTAATCCCGTTCGCCCCTTGAAGAGCCCACTTTGCCATTTCACGAAAAAGAGCATTCTCACGCGCCAAGTACATATCCGACCCGTGAAGACTGACAAACAGTGGCTTGCGGTTCGCTCGCGCTATCCAACTCGCCATGAAACCTGATGGAATGGCCCAATGGGCATGAATCAGATCGATTCTTTTCTGGAGAACCACCATTTGCATCCTAATTGCCAGACTCGCAGCAAACAACGGCGCTTGCCAGAGGACGCTCCCACGCAGATGCTTGTCATTTTCCAAAGCCCCTGCATGTCCCATCACACCCAGCCGGGCTGGAAGGATGTACCTAACCCAATGGAGCTGCACGGGTGACGAGTAAGCTTGAACCTCTGGCGTGTATGGGGCGAGGACATGTACCTCGTGCCCCAGTGTGGTTTGAGCTTCAGCAATTGCTCGTACAAAACGCGCATTCCCTTCTTGGTCAAAACGCGGATAACTAGACGTGATATGACAAATGCGCATAATGGAGTTCACCGCCCTCTCTCAGGCTACTCCCCCTCCACAACTCTACTGCCATCCAGAATCGTCAATTAAGGACGACTGGGGAAAAACCCGCAGATACGGTGACTCGGTATATCCTGCCGCCCTCTCGCCTAGTGAGCAAATCACCTCAAACACCCACACCCGATCCTGCTGATACACCAACTGAAAGCGCGCATTGGCGGTCAACTCCGCCGGTTTGAGCACGTGCGGTCCGGCATAATTCACGCGCCCTTGCCGTTGCCCAATGTACACGTACCGAATACCACGCGCTTGCAACTCTGCCATCACATTCGCGTCACCGATGCCCTTCTCCTGAATCATTCGCGGCAACGCGTTGATCCACCGGAGATGATCCGGACGCGCGCCATTTTCCGACGCGTAATTCAACGGCGGCAAATTCGTCTGCCGCCGCGTCAAGAACGGCAACCACCACCCGCCATCCGATCCAACGATCACACTATCGCCATACGCGAAAAACGTATTGACGAGGAATCGCGCGTCGCGCGGCGTGTTGCTCTGGATCCACTCCGCCGCGCGCAGATCCGCGCGCGTCATCAAGGCATGTGGCTCGGCACGTACCTCCACCGCGCGCTCACGCGCTCCCCACAGCCCTAGCGCGATCAACACCGCTACCAAGGCAACCTGAAACCTGAAACCTGAAACCTGAAACCCACTCGCCACCGCGCCCAGCACTACCCCTGCCACAATGTACGCGGCGATGAATATCGCGAAGTTGCTCAGCGCCCCTTCACCTGGCAAGTGTAACCAACGCGGATTCGCCGCGAGCAAAACGAAGAACCACCACAAAGCAAAAATCGCCACCGCTTTCTCGCGCCGCCACAAACCCCAAGCAAGGGCAAGCACAAGCGCGAGCCACACTCCCATCGGAAGATAATTCGCCAGATCGCCAATCGAGTTGTACTGCTGCGTCCACGCCGAGACCGCGTCAGCCGACGTAGTCAATTGTCGCGTAAAGTTCGCGGTGATCTTTCCAGCAAAAGTATGAATGAACCAAGGTAAAAACAAAACTCCACCGCCGACGCCCATCCAAGAAATCTTGCTCACCGCAGCAACGATCTGTTCGCGTCGCACTTGGAATAAGAAATATGCCGGGAAGAAAAAGATGCCAAAGATCAAGACGCGATAATGCGTCAGTGCCAAGCCGCCCCACGCGAGCCACGCAAGCGCGAGCATCCACTTGTCGCGCGCACGCGCCTCCAACACCATCCACGCGAGCAAAATCGCGGCAGGCAGAATCACTTGCCCAGCCAATTGGGTGTAACGTCCCCAGTTGATGTAAAACATCGGCATCGGCGCGAGCAGACCGGCGATCAAAAGCGCGGCGATGCCCGCCCACCGATTCCCACCCACGCGCACGGCTAATGGGTAGAGGGCCAACACCGCAAGTATATTCAAAATCTGTCCAACCCACAACACTGCGCGCGGCATACTTGCGCCAGTCACCCAGTGAAACGCGGCGACTGCCGAGTGAAATCCAAAGTGATACGTAAATGTTTGCAACTCGGCATACGGCAACCACGCATCGAACAAACCGCCGTTGTCTACAAGCAACTGCGTGATCATCGTATGATGGTACGAATCGCCCCACATCGGCACGTCGAGCGAACGAATCGCCCAGAAGCGCGTGAAGATGATCAGCGCAACGACGAACGCAAACGCAAAATTCTCAATTGACAATTGACAATTGTTAATTGTTAGTTGCCAATTGTTAATTTTCTTCAGCCGCCACACCAACGCGCCAATCGCGACAATACTCGGCGCCCACGCGTACAGCGCGCCCAGGTGCAAATCGAAAACAGCGGTCCACAAAATCAGCAACGGATACAGCGCGATGCTCAACCCGCTCGCCAGCCCCAATCGCTCGCCCCACGCGAGCGCGCGCCAACCCGGCAAGAACCACGCGAGCAGCGCCCAGCCCGGCAACACGAACAGCAGAATCGCGACGACGATCACTTGCAACCACGTGACTAGCATCGCCGCCAAACCAATTGCCACCTCGATTGGATCGTACGCCATTCGAAACGCTAACTGCGCGTCGCGCGGCACACCGTTCTCGTACAGCGCGCCATCAAGATACGATTCGCCCAGCGCGCTGCCCACGCGCGACGCGCCCTCACCATACATTTCCAACTGCATATAGTAATCGCGTCCGCGCGAATCGGTTTGCGGCGCAAACGCAAAACGATACCAGCCGGGCGCGCGCACCACTTGCGCCAGCGTACTCGTCGCCAGATCGGTTTGCGCTTGCGGACTCGCGCGCAGATGCAAACGAATCTCGCCCGCGCCAGACGCATCGGGCGCGAGAAAAATCTCAACGCCGTTCAAGCCGCGATCGCGCGCGGTGAACGTCTGCCCAATCGTTTGCCCCGCGCGCACAACGAACTCCGTCTTGGCGGTAAGCGGTTGCCCATCCTTCACCATCGGCGCGCACGCGATCAGCGCAGGCAACAACGCAACAAGAAACAATCGTCGGATTCGCATCAATCCTCGGTCGTCGGTCGTCGGTCATCGGTCGCAGCAGTTTCCAATTTGCGCAACCGATACAAAATCTCTTCTAGGATTTTTCGATTGAATCCGATCAGGTCAGCCAGCAAGCCGATGAGCAAAACCTGGAATCCAACGATCAAAAAAATCGCGGCGAAGATGAGTGATTGAATGTGTCCCGTGCCGCTGCCAAGAAGAAAAAAGTAAAAGAATCGCAGCGCCGGCGCCAAACCGATCAAGATCAACGCCGCGCCGATGATCCAAAAAACGCGCAAGGGTTGAAACATCGCGTACGCGCGGACGATGGTTTGCGCGGACTGCCATAGATAATCGGGGACATTGTGAATCAAACGCGACTCGCGCAAAGGTGGGCGCGTCCGCACTGGCACGTAGACCACCTTGAGATTACGCGCGCCGGCTTGAATCAGCGTTTCCAACGTGTACGAGTACTCGCTCAGTACGATCATTCGCAGCGCGGCTTCGCGCGTGAACGCGCGATAGCCGCTCGTCGCATCCGGCACGCGCAACCCGGACGCGCGCTGCACCACCCAACTGCCCAAGCGTTGCAAGACGCGCTTCGTCGGTGAAAAATGTTGCAGCGTCGCCACGCCGCGATCGCCGATCACAATGTCGGCGCGCTGTTCCAGAATCGGCGCGACGAGCGCGGGCAAATCGCGCGCGTCGTACTGATTGTCCGCGTCGGTGTTGACGACGATGTCCGCGCCAACGCGCAGCGCGATTTCCAGTCCGGTGGTAAACGCGCGCGCCAGTCCTTGATGCTGGGTGAAGCGATGCACGTAATCCACGCCGTTTGCGCGCGCGACCTGCGCGGTCTGATCCTGACTCCCATCGTCAATCACCAGCCACTCGGTCACGTCAATGCCGGGCAATTGGCGCGGCAAATCGCGTAGTGTCGCTGGAAGTGTTTCGGCTTCGTTGTAGCAGGGGATTTGGATGACGAGTTTCATAATTGGGAGGCAAAACCAAGTCGTGATATAATCGCGGTATGCGTTTCGGGGCAGACAAGTATCGTCAATGGGTTTTCATTTTGATTTGCGCGATTTACCTCGCGCTGGCGTTCGCGTATGCGATTCTGGTGCCGCCGTGGGAAGCGCCCGACGAACCGGCGCATTATCTTTACGTAATGCAATTAGCGGAACGCGCGCGTCCGCCGCTTGAACCTGCTGTGCGCCAGAGAGACAGTTTTTGTCGCGACTATCCTTACCTTTCTTCAAATTATGAATGGTTTCAACCCGCGCTGGGGTATCTGCCCGCCGCAGTGATTTACAAAACATTGGATATACTCGCGCCCGGCAGTTTGCCGCGCTGGATTCCGCCGCTCAATCCGCAATTCTGCTCTGACGCGTCTACTCATCCCAATCTTTTCACCCATCCTAGTCTCAAGGTATTTGAGGTTTGGAAAAATGGCTGGGGGTTGTTGGTGATCAGAATTTACCTGTCGCTGCTCGGTCTCGTGGTCATCTACGCGACGTACCGAATTGGATGCATCTGTGACAAAAACGAGGGCTGGCTGGGGATCGTCGCGGCGGGATGGGTGGCGTTTCTCCCCCAATTTACGTTCGTCAACGCGAACGCGCGAAGTGATACTTTGACGAACGCCATCGCTGCGCTCGTCTTTCTGCTGGCAATCTTGATGCAAACGTCGCCCGCGCGGATCAACAAACTCGCGCTGGGCATCGGTGTTTTGCTGGGACTTGGGTTGCTCAGTAAGTACACTTTTGTTTACATCGTTCCAGTGGCTTTGCTTGCCGCTATGCTCACAAATCCGCGCGCGTCGCGCGTCTGGCTCAAACCCGCGACATTGATGGTATTGCCAGCGCTCGTTCTTGTCGCGACGTACTATTTGACTTTTAACGAGGCGCGCGTTGCGCTCACCTACACATTCGATTCGATGCTACAAGTAAAACCCAACGCGCTAACCTGGGATTACGTGACAAAAATCTTCCAACCGCTTTTCGTTGATTTTTTCTTCGCGCGCTTTGGCTGGGCTAACATCGCGGTTCCGGCAACCTGGAGTCGTGTTGCGCTCGGCGGCTGGATCATCGGCGCGATGATCTCGCTCACCCAAGTGTGGCGTCAACGCAAACAGCCAGAGACGACGATCCTCAAAATCATCGCGCTGCTGAGTGTCGGAATATTCCTTGCGGTAACCGGAGTATATCGTTTCAACCTTTCACAGTTCCAACCGCAAGGACGATTCTTGTTCCCGGTGATTGTTGCCTGGGCGGTGTTTGGCTTTTGGGGCTGGTGGCAAGTCCTCTCCGCGCGCGGTAAGAAGATCGTGACGATTGCCGCGCTCGGCTTTATGCTCGCCTTCAACCTGTATGCGCTCTTGTTCGTCCTCGTCCCCGCCTACTACAAATAGCGCGTCACTTGGCAGGCAAACAAATCGTCATCTCACGCGTCTTGGGCGAAACAAATGCTTGACGATTGCGCGGCACGCCTTTGAGTCCCTCGATTGACAAGCCCGATTGCGCGGGCGCGTAAAACTCCAAACGCACGCGCCGCTCGGCGGGGCAACTGGCTGGCACCGGTTGATACACCGGCAATGCGGTCGAAATCGTTTGCCGCTTTGGCGAAGCGGGAAGTTGGGCGGGCGCGTACGGTCGCGTCGAACCACTCGGCAGGGCTTGGACGTACTGTTTCCAGAACGTGCCCAGTGCAGAAATCCCTTGCGCGGGATACGTACAAGTTTTCGCGCCGGAGGGTCCCAAGCCCGAATAGAACAGCGAGCCATTGTACCACTCCCAGAACGCGCCATCCTCACATTTGCCATCATCGTAATCCAGACTCCACCAGTTCCAACGTTGCATCAACCGATTGCCATCTGTCGGATAACCGATGCTCGCATCAGTCTGGTTTAGAAAATAGTTGAACGATGGATACAGAAAACTATCGCGCACTTGTTCAGGTGTGAACGGGCAGCCGGTCGTATTGGGGTAAGTTGGACATTCGATCCACGCGGGCATATTCACGCCGTACTCGTTCGTAATGAGCGGCTTGTTGCG
>VGOB01000010.1 GCA_016865935.1 Chloroflexota bacterium
TCGGACTCCGTGGCGTTCCTGAGAGAAGATCGTTTGTGGCACAAACAATCTACTCCAGTTCCGCCTGGAGTCCAATTCGCTAGTCTGAATACTTGCCAGTCTTTTCTACTTCAGGGAAATCAGTGTGACAATTGATAATTGTCAATTGACAATTGCGAATATCGAAGAATGTCTACTCAGACTGAAACGGCTCGCCTGCACGCCATTGTCACCGGGATCGTGCAAGGTGTCAATTTTCGCTGGTTCACGCAGCGCCGCGCCGCCGACCTGGGTTTGGTCGGCTATGTGCGGAATCGTTCCGACGGTTCGGTGGAATTCGTCGCGGAAGGCGCGCGCGCCGCGCTCGAACAATTGCTGGACGCGGTGCGCGTCGGTCCCGCGTCGGCGGCGGTCGAAAATGTAGACGCGCAATGGCGCGCGCCGACCGGAGAATATCATCGCTTTGAAATTCGATTTTGAGAGTACGCGTAAATGATCAATCACAAACCGGAACGCGCGGCGTGGTCGGTGATGTGGGGCGCGTTCTTCGCCTTTCTGTTGCTCGCCGCGGCGATTCCGCTGGGCATTCAATATTATATCGAGCACGCGACGACGCCGCAACTGGTCACGCTCGAAGTGATCGGCGGGACGGTGCGCGTACGCGAGCCGAATAGCGCCGCGCCAATTGCCGTGACGAAGACGGTGCAATTGCCGGAGGGCACCGCGATCGAAACGGATGAAACGTCGCGCGGCATTTTGACATTCAGCGACGGCAGCACGACGATTCTTTTTCCCAGCACGCAAATTCTCGTGCGTCAGATGCGCGTCGCCACGTTTCCCTGGGGTGTGGAACCGATTTCGATCTTCATCGATCAGACGCGCGGACGCGTGCGCGTGGGCGCGGCGCAGCAAGTTTCCTCCGGCGGCAACGTGCCGCCGGCGCGCGTGTTCCAGGTTTCGACCGCGCAGCTCTTGGCGCAGTTGGCGGAAGGCAGTTACGCGATTGAAGTGAGCGGCGATACGTCCCAGGTTTCCGTGCGCGACGGCGCGGCGACGGTGAGCGCGCTGGGAAAAACCGTAACGGTGGGACGCGGGCAACGCACCTTGGCGCGCCGTGACGAAGCGCCGCGCGCGGCGATGCCTGCCGCCCAAGATTTGATCGTCAACGGCGATTTTATGGATCCGCGTTCGCGCGGCTGGAACGATCAGATCGAACTGCCGAACATTCCCGGCGCGCCGGCGGGACAGTTGAGCATCGTGGCGGACGGGCGCGCGCTGTTGCGTATTCAGCGCGCCAATTCGAATCAGACGAGCGCGATCACCGGCGTCGCGCAGCAGATCAATCGCGAAGTGTCGGATTATCGCTCGCTGCGGCTTTTGGCGGACGTGCGCGTCCAGTCTCACAGTTTGTCCGGCGGCGGCGTCGTCAGTTCCGAGTATCCGCTGATCCTGCGTTTGAAATATCGCGATGTCTATGGCAGTGAAGCGGAGTGGGTGCACGGATTTTATTATCAGAACACCGCGAACAATCCGACGAACAATGGCGAACTCATTTTATCGAATGTCTGGGTTCCATACGAAAGCGGCAACTTGCTCGAAACGCTCGATCCGCGTCCGTTCTTCATCACCTCGATCCAGGTTTACGCGTCGGGCTGGGATTACGATTCGTTCGTCACCGGAATTCGTTTGATTGTCGAATAGTCGCGTAGTCAACTGGTCAATTGGTCAACTAGTCACTAATTGACCGATTGACTAATTGACTATTTTTGAAATTCCGCCAACTTGCGCTATAATCGCGCGCGTGAGCGATATTGGAATCGTGATCGTCAACTATAACACGCGCGATCGTTTGCGCGATTGTTTGCGCTCGCTCGACGCGAGTCGCGGCGTGACGTGCGACGTTTTCGTCGTGGACAACGATTCGCCCGATGGCAGCGCGGCGATGGTGCGCGCCGGATTTCCGCGCGTTCATCTGATCGCAAGCCGGCTCAACGGCGGCTATTCCTACGCCAACAATCTCGCACTCCGCGCGATCCTCGTGCTCGCTCCGGCGCCGCCGTTTACGCTCCTCCTCAATCCCGATACGGTCGTGCCGCCGGACGCGCTCGCGCAGATGCTCGCGTTCTTCGCCGCGCATCCGGACGCCGGGATCGTGGGACCCAAGTTGGTGATGGCGGACGGCACACTCGATCGCGCGTGCCGCCGCAGTTTTCCCTCGCCCGAACTTTCGATTTATCACGTCCTGGGTTTGGACGATCGCTTTCCCAAGAGCGAACGCTTTGCGCGCTACGAAATGACGTTTTGCGACGAAGACAAAATGATCGAGGTGGATTCGGTCGTCGGCGCGTTTATGCTGCTGCGAACGGAAACGTTGCGCCAAGCCGGTTTGCTCGACGAAATTTATTTTATGTACGGCGAAGACCTTGATCTGGCGTTGCGAATAAAAAAGCGCGGCTGGAAAGTGTATTACAATCCCGCCGTGCGGGTTTTGCATTACAAACGCGAAGCGAGTCGTCATTCGGAACGCGCGCAGTACGAGTTTTGGCGCGCCGGATATATTTTTTACAAAAAGCATTACGCGGACAAGACTGCCTTCCCCTTGCGCGTGTTGATCACCCTGGGGCTGGCGTGGAAGGGCGGAATGAAACTCGCGCGCGAAATGATGCGTCCGTTGCCGCCTTCCCCGAACGCGGCGGAGTTGCGTTGATGAAACGTTACGCGCAACTCGTCTTCACGATCTCGCTGCTCGGCGTGGACATCGCGCTGACCTGCCTCGCGTTCGTCGCGGCGTATCTCCTGCGCCCGCGCGACGCGACGCCGCATCAGGTCATTCCCCCGCTGACGTATTACGTGGGAATGATGATCCTGAGCGCGCTCGCGCTCGTCATCGTTTTCTTTTTCTACCGGCTGTACCATTTGCATCGCGGCATCTCGCGTCTGGACGAAGTGTACTCCGTCGCGTCCGCCACGTCGATCAGCGTGATCGTCGGGATGGCGTTGACGACGTTTGTGTATCGCACCGAGATTGATTATCCGCGCACGATGATCGTCTACTTTTGGCTGAGCGCGCTCGTGCTGATCGGGCTGGGACGCATCGCGCATCACACGTTTCGCTCCGCGCTGTACCGCCGCGGCTGGGACGAATCGCGCTTGTTGATCGTCGGCGCGAATGAAGCGGGGTATACGATCCTGGAACGGATTCGGGTTTCTCCGCAACTGGGGTATCGTCCGATCGGTTTTTTGGACGACGAGCGCGCCGGGCAAAAAATGCTCGGCTTGCCGGTGCTGGGGCGCGTGGAGCAACTGGGTGAAATCGTGCGCCAGCACAAAATCGCGGAAGTGATCATCGCGCTGCCGGAAGCGTCGCACCAGGATTTGCTTTCGATCATTTCGCGCTGCGAGGATGGACGCGTCAACATCAAGATTTTTCCCGACGTGTTTCAAATTATGGCGGCGGAAGTCAACGTGGGCGATTTGAACGGCTTGCCGCTGTTGACGATGCGCGACATCGCGCTGCGCGGCTGGCGGCTGACCGCGAAGCGAATCGTGGATGTTGTCATCAGCGCGATCGTGCTCGTGTTCATTTCGCCGCTGCTGATGCTGATCGCGCTACTCGTCAAACTCGATTCACGCGGGCCCGCGCTGTATTGGCAAGAGCGAATGGGGCTGGACGCGCGTCCGTTCCCGTGTTTCAAATTTCGCTCGATGCGGCAGGACGCCGAGGCGGCAACCGGACCGGTGTGGGCGGTGGCTAACGATCCGCGCCGCACGCGCATCGGATCGTATCTCCGCAAATATTCGCTCGACGAACTGCCGCAGTTCATCAACGTGTTCCTGGGGCATATGAGTCTGGTCGGTCCGCGTCCCGAGCGTCCGGTGTTTGTGGATCAATTCCGTCAGCAAATTCCGCGATATATGGAGCGGCATCAGTTGAAAGCGGGGATCACCGGCTGGGCGCAGGCGAATGGTTTGCGCGGCGACACGTCAATCTGGGAACGCACCAAGTACGATTTGTACTACGTCGAACACTGGTCGCTCTGGTTCGACTTCAAGATTATGATTTTGACCGCGCTGCGCTTTTTGCGCGATCCGGCGGCGATATAAAGGATGAAGGATGAAGGCGGAAGGATGAAGAAACGATCCTTTCCGCCTTTTTTCATCTTTCATCTTTCATCCTTCATCCTTTGCTGTGCGACCGGTGCGAACGATTTACGGTGCGCGCGCGACGCGCCAAGTTCTGCCAGCGCGGCTTGGTGCGCGGCGGTGCCGTACCCTTTGTGTTGCGCGAACCCGTAGCCGGGCAACTGCGCGTCCAATTCGATCAGCATTCGATCGCGCGTCACTTTGGCGAGGATCGACGCGCAGGCAATCGAAAGTGAGATCTGATCGCCGCGAATGATCGCTTTTTGCGGGAGAGGAACTGCGGGGAGTTTGAGCGCGTCGAGCAAGAGCGCGTCCGGCGCGACGCCCAGCGCGTCGAGCGCGCGCTGCATCGCCAGCCGCGTCGCCGGGACGATGCCGAGCGCGTCGATTTCGTCGTTCGTCGCGAGTCCGGTGGCGGATGCAAGCGCGTGTGCGCGAATCGGTTCGTACAGCGCGTCGCGTTGCGCGGGCGAAAGGAGTTTCGAATCGCGCGCGTGTTCGAGCGCGCGGAGCGCGTCGTTGAGCCACCACGTTTTGACGCGCGAGACGCGCGGCAAAATCACCGCGCCCGCGACGACGGGACCCGCCCACGCGCCGCGCCCGGCTTCGTCAACACCGGCAACGCGCGCGAGCCCGCGTGACCAAAAGGTGTGTTCGAATTGGAGAGTGGGGGTGATTGGCACGGAACAGATTATACAACGGATTGTGTTTTGCAGAAAAGCGCGTTAGACCTTCGAGGTCTCCGAGACCTCGAAGGTCTGATCATCCTCCGCGCGCGTCTGCTCCCGCAAAAACGCGACGAGCATTTCGAGCGAGGCGAAACCGCGCCGCTCGCCGGTGTGCGGATCTTCGAGCGAGGCGCGCCACGACATTTCATCGTTGTCGCGTACTTGCCAGAGCCGAAGCATAAACGCAAGATAACGCGTTTCCTGGGTTGTCATCGCGGTTTCCTATCGTAAACCCTTCGGGTCTCACAGACCCGAAGGGTTTTTCATCGTCGTTCCCCGTTCGCATGCCCTTATTTCAAAGCACGCTGTCGCGCGAAAAATTCCCAGATTTCCGCGGGACCGTCCAGATCACCGGTCGCTTGTCCAAGATCAACTATATAATACTCGGTAGAGAATCTTGCTTTTGGCACAGGGCCCCCGCCGCCGTGGATCGTAAACAGAACGACCTCTCGCTTGCCTGCATCGTTCCAGACAGTTCGATCCACTGAGGTTGGGTCGGATGGGTCTAGGTGCGGCAAGCGTGTTGTCTTGGGCGGTGAGGTCTGCCCATTCAACCTGACAAAATACTCGGCAGTCGCTTGAGTCGAGCGAACAGAGATGCGAAGCCACCTAGTAACCCCACCTTCATAGGGACCGATAGGATCTCTGGTTCCGTGCATGATCAGCGTAGCAATTGGTTTTCCCAATGTGCGGCACTCGTTGATATCCTCCGTAGGGAGATTGGCGGAGACCGCCGCGATGGCGGTGATTTCATCGGGGGTTTCCAACGCGAGCCGATAAGCCAGAATCCCGCCATTCCCCCAACCCATCGCAAAGACGCGTGCCGTATTGATGCCGTGATCGGCGTGGAATTTCGCAATGAGCGCGCGAACGAGACCTACATCGTCAATGTTCTATGTTGAGGTTTTGCAGGAAGTGTTCCAACGGATCCCAATTGCATTGGGATACACGACGATGAAACCATTCTGATCGGCTAAACTTTCAAACCTGCTTTCTGTGTAGATCCTCATTTCTGAGGCACCCATATGCGAACCGTGAAAGGCAAACAGTAACGGCGCGTTGCGCGGAAGATTCGGGGGAACGTAATACAAATACGTTCGGTCGAGATCGCCGACGCGGAGCGTCCCTTGCGATATTGGGCGCGCCGGCGTCTGCGTTGCGCTTGGCGCGGTACCGCGAAATGGATCAAGAGCCGGATTGGTTGGCGTTGGCAGTACGGGCGTTGATATTGGCGGAATCGCGGTCAGCGTCGGTGGCACCGGCGTTGCGGTTGGCGGCTGTCGCGCGAAAAATTCCCAGATTTCCGCGGGACCGTCCAAATCACCGGTCGCTTGTCCAAGTTGTAATCCCATGAGTGACACGGTAGAAAATTTTGCTATCGGTATCGTATGCCCACCACCGTTGACCGTAACCAGAACGACTTCGGGCTTGCCTGCGTCGTCCCAGACTGTTCGATCCACCGAAGTTGGGTCGGAAGGATCGCGATGCGGCAGGCGCGTGGTCTTGGGCGGACTGGCTTGCCCGTTCAACTTTACAAAATACTCGGCGGATGCTTGAGTCGAGCGAACAGTGGCGCCGGAGAATAATCGCCCACCTTCATAGGGAACGAGCTGATCACTCGTACCGTTTATGATCAGTGTCGGCATCGGTTTCCCCGACACGCGACAATCGAAAGTGTCGTCTGTGGGCACACTGGCGGTGACTGCCGCGATTGCGGCGATTTCATCAGGGATTTCGAACGCGAGCCGATAAGCCATAGACCCGCCATTTGACCACCCCATCGCAAAGACGCGTGATGGGTTGACACCGTGATCGGTTTTGAATTTCGCGATGAGCGCGCGGACGAAACTTACATCGTCAATCTTCGCGGTTTTGGCTGGAAGCACTGCCGTCTGGTTGCAATCGTTCCAACTCATCTGATAGCCATTGGGATACACGACGACGAAACCATTCTGATCAGCTAGACGTTCAAATTTGTACTCGGTCGAAGTCCGCAAATATGCGGCGTCCGAACTCGAACCGTGAAATGCAAACAGCAAGGGCGCGTTGCGCGGTAGATTGGCGGGAACGTAATACAAGTACGTTCGGTCGAGATTGCCAACGCGAATGGTCGCTTGCTGAGTGCCTACGCTTGGCGCTGAAGTTGGTGGAATCGCCGTGGCGGTTGGTGGCACCGGCGTTGCGGTTGGCGGGATCGCGGTTGGTGTCGGCGGCACGGGCGTGGCGGTTGGTGGCACCGGCGTTGCGGTCGGCGTTGGCGCGGCGCACGCGGCGAGCGCGAGGGCGCAGAGCGCGAGCGCGCAGATCAAAAACAGTTTCGTTTTCATTTTCTCCTCCTTGAATTGGATTGCATGGACGCGGCTACGGTTCCACGCGCGTCCACGGTTTGTAGATCATCCTGTTTTTGCGATCCACGTATTGATCGTCTACCGCAACAAAGCGGAGTTGAACGGCTTTGCCGCCTTGTTTCGTCACATAGACCTGGTATGCGCCGATCGCAAAGGAATTCGGCTCGCTGCTACCTTGCGGGTATTGGATTTTGTACAGATTGTTCTCGAACCAGTACTTGGCAGTTGTCGTGTACCCTTTCATCGCACCGGTGGTGAAGGTAGCAATCCGATTACCGTCTGCCGTGTGTTCCCAATGATTCTCTGCGGATGGAAATCGGTCGTTGGGAGAATAAATCACCAGCCAAACGCCAAGCACATCGTCGGCTTTGGTTGCCTGGATTTCCGCGCCAACACTCTGCGACGATCCCTGTCGCGCGAAAAAATCCCAGATTTCCGCGGGACCGTCCAAATCACCGGTCGCTAGTCCAAGTGACAGTCCCATGATTGACACGGTAGAAAATTTTGCTATCGGCATCGTATGCCCGCCACCGTTGACCGTAACCAGAACGACCTCTGGCTTGCCTGCATCGTTCCAAACTGTTCGATCCACCGAAGTTGGGTCGGAAGGATCGCGATGCGGCAGGCGTGTGGTCTTGGGCGGACTGGCTTGCCCATTCAACTTTACAAAATACTCAGCGGTTGCTTGAGTCGAGCGAACAGTGGCGCCAGATGTTGTAGATCGCCCGCCACCAAATGGAACGATAGGATCGCTGGTGCCGTTCATTATGAGCACGGGTATTGGTTTTCCCGATACGCGGCAATCGAAAGTGTCGTCTGTTGGCACACTGGCGGTGACTGCCGCGATTGCGGCGATTTCATCAGGGATTTCGAACGCAAGCCGATAAGCGAAATGCCCGCCATTCGACCATCCCATCGCAAAGACGCGGGATGGATTGATGCCATAATCGGCGCGGAATTTCGCGATGAGCGCGCGGGCGAAACCTACATCGTCAATCTTCGCAGTTTTGGCTGCAAGCGTCGCTGTCTTGTTGCAATCGTTCCAACTCATCTGATAGCCATCGGGATACACGACGACGAAACCATTCTGATCGGCTAGACGTTCAAATTTGTTCTCGGTCGCGGTCCGCATATACGCGGCGTTGGCGCTCGAGCCGTGAAAAGCAAGGAGCAAGGGCGCGTTGCGCGGCAAATTCGCGGGAACGTAATACAAATAGTTTCGGTCGCGATCGCCAACGCGAATTGTGCCTTGCTGTGTTGGGATCTGTGTTGCGCTTGGCGCGATTCCGCGAAATGGATCGAGGGCTGGCGCGGTTGCCGGCGGCGCGGGTGGCTGGGTCGGCGGCACGGGCGTTGGCACCGGCGTTGCGGTTGGCGGGATCGCGGTTGGTGTCGGCGGTATCGGCGTGGCGGTTGGCGGCACCAGCGTCGCGGTTGGCGCGGGCGCGGCGCACGCGGCGAGCGCGATGGCGCAGAGCGCGAGCGCGCAAATCAGAAACAGTTTCGTTTTCATTTTTTCCTCCTTGAATTGGAAGTTGGATGATAGAAGTTGGAAATTGGATTCGCAGGTCCTCCTTTCTGGCGCAAAACAAGGACCGGCTTGTGCTTTCGCAAATTGTTGTTCTTGCTCAAGCAACTCGACTTATCTCAAAACCCATCTCTGGTCCGTTGTTGATGACTCCGAGAATTCACAATCCCAAAGTTGTAGGGGCGACTCATTCGCCACCGCCGGCTTGCCCTTTACATCAATACACCTGCCGGAGAGTAGATTCCTGATAAATCCCATGCTCGTGATTTCCCATCGCTGATCCGTTGTTGATGATTCAGAAAATTCAGTCCCAGAGTTGCAGGGGTGACCCATTCGCCACTGCCGGCTTGCCTTTTACGTCAATACACTTGCCGGACAGCGTATTCCTGATAAACCCACTGCTCGTGAATTCCCACTTTTGATCCGTTGATGGATTGGAAAATTCGCAATCCCAGAGTTGCAGGGGTGACTCATTGGCGACTCCAGGTTTTCCCTTCACATCAATGCACCTGCCCGATAGTAGGTTGACAATGAACCTTGCTTGAGGAACCGGTGTGTGAGAAGACGTAGCAGGCGGGCGCACACGCGTACCGGCGATTTCCAATGGTATCGGCGTGAATGTCGATGTTGGCGGCACTGGTGTATTGGAAGTACTTGTGGGTGGAACGGTTGGTGGCACCGTTGTATTCGGCGGGCCTGCTGGCGTGATAATCGGTGGCACGGCGGTATCGGCCGGTCGGGTGAATGTGGCTGTCAGTGGCACCACGGCGTTTGAAAGGCGAACCAGGGTGGCAGTCGGCGGCACCGGAGTAGCAACAGGAAACCAAACCTGTAGTAGCCCTGCTGCATAAAGAGCCGCAACCAAGCCGCCGATTGCCGTTAGTATAGTAGCGCAACCTGTTAGAAGTCCTGGGACGGTAGTCCAAAACGATTTGTTATCTTGCTTGTCGCTCATTTTCTCCTCCTTGAACCGTAAGACAAATTTTGAACTTTGTCTTATCCAGACCCGGCTCGCCTCATCACGCGCCGGGTCCAACAAATCGAGCACAAACGCAATGTCGGCATCTGCATCGCGTAAACAGGACTTGTACGCTGACAATCGGCTAATCTCGTTTCGTGAGATAGAAATAGCCGAAGAGACACAGAAACACTGCCGGCAAAGTCACGGTGAGCAACATGGTAGGTGTGGCTTGCCCATCAAGCAGGATCGCTTTCAGGAAAACCACCAGATGCACTAGCGGGAAAACCAGAATGGCAGTGAGGATTTTCCGGCGCGCCGACTGATCGGTAATGCTCCGCGTGAGCCATGCCAGAAGCGCAAATCCCAGAGCGGTGCCTCCATACAACCGCGCCATTACAATGTGCCCTGAGGAAGGGACCTCTCGGTACATTGCCAGCGTCATTTCGGGAACGAAGAAAAAGCCGAGTCCGAAGAGCGCCGTGATGATCGCCCAGACTGCCAATACGATGTTGAGTTTCATACGATCTTCTCCTTGTGTGATTTGGTTGGTGATAAACGGTTGCCGATAGGATTGGACTTGCTGATAGAATTCCTCCTCTCTGTCCGCTGCAGCCCCACGCAACGGCGGACGAATCGAAAGTGCCTTCCATTCGCCAGCCGCCCCGCCGTTGTCGTAGGACGTGTGTTTGCAGACGTTCTAGTTTTCGTGGTCTCATCGGACGGGCTTGACAGCCCAAAGTGGCTCAAGGAATGAGCGCGGGGAGCCCTTTACGCCACCTTCTTTTGCGGCATCAGAAAGTATCCAAATCCTACCGCGAAGAAGAGATAGATCAGCGCCGCGAACCACCCCAGTGGACCCAGTACGCCAGTGAATTGTGCCACCAGTGTTATCACAAGACCGATCGCGTCATAGACGCACAAACCCAAGGTTATGGCCGATCGGGCTTCCGATTCAATTGCGTTTCTGGCGATCCAGGTGAGCATCAAGTTGCCGATCAACGACGCGCCATATTGTCTGGCTACGAAAGCGCCGCTTGGATTCAGAGATGCCCCGAACAGGAAATAAAGGAACTCTGGCGCAAGCAGAATGGGCACTCCCAGAACCAAGCATACGACAGCTTTGATGATCATCAACGTTTGGAATTTCATCGTGAACCTCCTTTCAGGCGGGTGGACATTTCATCAAGAACAGAATCGAACCGACCCCGCGCTCATTCGGGAAAGTGACAAGATGCCGAATGTCTGCAAACCACGCGCCCACTGTCACACGACGCTAGATGCGCCGCGATTGATCGCCTTGACCATACCACGCAAACGTAGGGAAATCGTAGGGGGCGCGCCTTGACACTCGTTTCCGCTTCGCTTATAATGCGCGCAGTAGAACGATTGTTCAAATGAGTTCAAGGTTCAAAGTTCGACGTTCAGGGTTTAACGTTGAACCTTGAACTTTGAACCTTTAACGAGGTTTCAATGTCCACAGTCGGTTACGTCGTCGGCGAAGTCCGCACCGATGAATTTACATTTGTCACGAATCGCGAGATCGCGCCACCGCGCTTGGAGTACATCGTCGTCGAGGTGCAAGAGCCGACGCGCAAGATTGACGTGCTTGCCCAAGTCACCTCGCTCAGCGTGTCGTCGCGCTTGCTCAACGCCTCGCTCGGTTACGCCGAAGTCGAAGCGATCCTCAATCGGCTGAAATCTTCGCCGCCGATTGTGCAAGGGACCGCGCACGTCCTGGGTTACCTCGAAGGGAACGCGGTACGATTTCCGCGTCACGCCGCGACGCCCGGCACTGGCGTCACGCCCGCGCCCGACGATCTCCTCCGCAAATTTTTCTCCGCCGTCGAGTCCGGGATCGAAATCGGCACGTTGATCAATCGCGATCATGTGCCGGTGATGCTGAACCCGAACGGCTTGCGCCGGCATCTTGCGGTGATCGCGCAGACCGGCGCGGGCAAATCGTACACCGTCGGCGTCATCCTCGAAAAACTTTTGCAACTCGGCGGCACCGTCGTCGTCTTCGATCCGAACAGCGATTACGTGCTGATGCGCCGCGATTCGCAGCATCGCGCCACCTCGTTCGCGCAGCACGTCGAAATCTATCGCCTGCCGACGACGCAAGCCGGGCGCATCCCCGACGACGAAATCGGCGGCTCGAAAAAATTCACGATGCAGTTCTCCAAACTCGAAGTGGACGAGCTTTGCCAGATGACCGGCATCGCGCCGACTTCGACGAATATTCGCAAGGCGATTCAAACGGTGTGGGACAAATTGCAAGGCACCGATTACACGCCGAAGCAATTCAAGGAAGAACTCGAACAACTCGCGGAAGGATTCGACGCGATGGCGCAAGGCGCGCCGAAAGGAATGCCGCGCGGTCCGCGCAACATCAACCCAGCCATCGGCGACGAAAAAGAATTCGAGCGCGGTTTCGCGCAACGCGTTTCCGAAAAAGCGAATGTCGAGTGGGATGATTTTGGAAAACCTTTGGAACGCGAAACTCGCGACCCTTCGACTTCGCTCAGGGCGAGCGAAAGCCGCGAAACGAAAGCCGCGAAAGATGCCAAGATGCCGACGATGGACGCGATCAGCGGCGCACAAAAAGCGTTAAAGTACATCGAGTTGTTGGAACGCGTCGACATTTGGGGTTTTGAAGATGTGCCGATGAAAGAATTGTTGCGCCCGATGACGCTTTCGGTGATTGATGTCGCGGGCGTGGATCAATGGATTTCGGAATTCATCGTCGCCAAAGTGTTGAACGAAACCTGGGGCGTCGCGGTGAATGAGGGTTTGCCGCGTCCGGTCTTTTTCGTTTTGGAAGAGGCGCACAATTTCGTGCCGGGCGGACAAGGGATGCAGTCGCACTCGGCGCACATCATCAAACGCATCGCATCGGAAGGACGCAAGTTCGGCTTGTTTATGATTCTGATCACGCAGCGCCCGTACAAAGTTCACGCCGACACGCTGTCGCAGTGCAACTCGCAAATTATTATGCGCCTGACGAATCCGCAAGACCAGCAGGCGATCAAACTTTCGTCGGAAAGCATCAGTGAAGGACTGCTCGCTGATTTGCCCGGCTTGAACATCGGCGAGGCGGTGGTGCTGGGCCCGCTCGTGCGCGTGCCGGTGATGGTGCGCGTCGGCGCGCGCGAATCCAGAGAGGGCGGCAACGATATTGACGTGATCGCCGCGCTGGAACGCGCGCGCAGTGAAGTGATTACGGACACGCGCGAACAGAAATCGAAAGAGGAGAAGAAGGCGCGCGGGCGGAGTGAGTGGAAGGAAGCGGTGTAGCGAGAGGCGAGAGGCGAGGGGCGATGCCAACAACACAAATCGGCGCGCAGGCAATTTACTACGACGAGTACGGCGCGGGACAGCCGCTGATTTTGATTCCGGGCTTGGGCGGTTCACGCTTGGGTTGGGCAAAACAGCTCGAACCGTTCGCGCAAAAATATCGCGTGATCAATCTGGACAATCGCGATGCGGGCGACAGCGCGCAGAGCGCGAACGCGTACCCCATCGGCGAGATGGCGGACGATGTCGCGGGCGTGATCGAGAATCTGAACCTGGGCGCGGCGTTCGTCGTCGGCGTTTCGATGGGCGGATTCATCGCGCAGCATCTGACGTTGCGGCATCCGGCGCGCGTGAAAAAACTCGTGCTCGTCGCCACGTCGGCGGGCGGCGCGGGACACGTCAACCCAAAGCCGGAAATCGCCGCGACGCTCGTGCGCGATCCGAACGAAGACATCGAGACGCGCGTGCGCCGGTCGTACGCTGTCATCACGGGACCTGGGTTCGCGGACGCGCATCCGGAAGATGTCGCGCGCGCAATCGAACACGGTTACCGCTTCCAAATGTCGCCCGAAGCGTACCAGCGGCAACTGAACGCGGCGATTTCGCACACGCGCGGCGGCACACGCGCGCGTCTCGCCGAGATTCGCGTGCCGACGCTCGTGATTCACGGCGATTGCGATCCGCTCGTGCCATACCCAAACGGGCAAGCGCTCGCCGCCGGAATTCCCGGCGCGAAATTTTTGACGTTCCCCGGCGTGGGTCATCTGCCGCACATCGAAGCGACGGATGAGTTTAACCGCGCGGTGATGGAATTTTGGGGGTGAAAGGCAAATGACAAAAGCAACGATAGCGCAGCGTCGCGATTTCGTGTATAATATCGCGCAGAGAGATGTGGAGGCGATACAGCATGAGAAAAAATCAGAAACCGCAAATCCTGGGACGCTTTATTGTCACAGATCCTAGAGTTTGCCACGGCAAGCCGGTCTTTCGCGGCACGCGCATCTTTGTTTCCGACGTGCTCGAAATGGTTGCGGAGGGCACGGCTTGGGAGACGATCATCGAGCAATGGCATCACAGTATCACGAAAGAAGCGATTGCCGAAGCGGTTAAATTGTCAAGCGAAGCGTTCTTCCGACACACGGACGAGTTTGTGCTGGAGCCGGTGCGCGCATGAACCCGCAAAACGCCACAAAAAATTTGCCAAGACCAGCCCGTAATCCGCGTTTCGCACGCGGTTTTTTCTATCCGGAGTCGCAACATAACGAGGGCAACGCACGTGAGTTGGTAGTAGGTGAATGACAAATGACGAAAGAACAAATGACAAATCTCAAGACGACGTTCGTGCGTTTGAAAAAGATTTTGCAAAAGCACGCCAAGCAATTGACCGTGACGGCAGACACGCCGGACGCGTACTATCTTGACGCGGCGTACTCGGAAAAATTCAAGCGGCAGATGTTCTTTGGCGCGGCGCAAATCAAAAAACGGTACGTCAGTTTCTACCTGATGCCCGTCTACGCATTTCCCGATTTGCTCAAGGGCATCTCGCCCGCGCTCAAAAAGCGGATGCAAGGCAAATCGTGTTTCAATTTCACGGAAATTGACGATGAGATGCTGGCGGAGCTTGCCGCGCTGACAAAGCGGGGGTTTGAGCGATTCAAGAAAGAGGATATGATCTAGCACCGTGAAACGATACAAGATTCAGTATCCGATCTCGGCTTACACATTTCCGCGCGAGGCGCGCATCCATCAAGTCCAATTCGATGACAAGTATATCCACATTGAACTGACCGATGGACGCGCGCTGGCTGTGCCGCTGCGGTGGATTCCCACCGTGCAAAACGCGTCCCCTGAAGAACGCGCAAAATATGAAATCAGCCACGACCGAACCATGATTATCTGGGACCCTGACAAGTGCGCCATCAACGATGAGGTCCGAATTTCGGATTATCTGGAACCAACCAAAGCAAGCAATACTGTCGCGGAGCGAAAAACTGAATACCGCGTGAAACCCATCACCCGCAAACGATCTGCAATGGCGCGCAAGCCCCGTTTACACCGATGATATTCTTGAAACGGATGCAAGGTAAATCGTGTTTCAATTTCACGACGATTGACGATGAAGTGCTGGCGGAACTTGCCGCGTTCCTCACGTGGGTTTTTCTATTTGGCGTCGAAACGTGACGAAAGAAAAGCACATCGATTGTTAGTTTACTGACCCGCGCGTGGCAAAAGTGAGTGAAAAATGAATCCAATATTCAAATACACGGTGTTCTTCGCAATTCCGTTTGACCCGGCGATATGGTCTATGTATCATGAAATCGTTGGCGACCTCAAAACGAAATATAGAAAAAGACTGCAATTTGTATTCGGCAATGAAGAGGTTCGACCTTCTGAACGCTTCATAAACATACAAGCATTCAAAGCGCAAAATGCTGATCTTCTTCGTCAGTTCTACCGACAAATTAACTCTTCGGACATTATTATTGCCGATCTGACCAACAATAATCCGAATGTTCATCTTGAATTGGGAATCGCTCTTTCTCAAAACAAAAATATTCTTCGAGTAGTGGGGCGTAATATTGTTGAGGTAGGTTCAGATATCAAGGGGTACTACGTCTACCAATACCCGGACGGTGCTCAACTATTCGCAAGATTAGAAAAATATCTTGATATGTTCCTCCGAATCAAGGCATTACCCCTAAACCGCACAGCAGGTCCATTCTATAAACGATATCCCAAGTCGATTGGTGAAAAACTGAGTCTGTCCAGAGAAATCGGGGGATGGGGGTATGCAGAATTAGCGACTATGCGAGACGGTGAAGTAATTGTTACATTTAGCCTGTCTTCGACTAATGGTAGCGATCCCAAAGACTGGTTTGGGGCATCCATCAGATACCCCTCCAAGCCGTGGGGTGGAGGTTATCTTATTTACGTGAGACGAAACGGCAATCTTGAAATTGCACAAATGCCGGGAATTGACGTATTACAAGAGAAACGATATCCAGCTCTGAAACCGAATCAGAATCATACCCTTCATTTCAAAGTCGATGGCAGCAATCTTGTCGCATGGCTCGATGGAAATTCCAAAAATTTTATTCAAGTCAGTGATTTAATTAACCAATCATTCGGTCGCGTAGCCCTGGCATGTTTCAACAGCAAAGTCAAAGTTAAGTCAATCAAAACTGTTTGTCGAGATACTATCGATGACTCTTCGCAATGGTTGGGGCAATCAAAGATTAAAGGAAAGACAATGTGAAACACTTACCTCCTGTTAGCTGTAGTAGCGAGGATTTGTGTATATGAACTCCTTACTCACGTTGATCGTTGACAATCTAATTGCAGGCGATCTCGCGCATGCACATTCTCTGGTTGAGCAATTTCCGCCTTACTATCGATCTCGGGTAATTGACAACAAAGGTAGACTTTGGAAGGCTGGGCTTGAAGATGCGATTGATTATCCGATAAGCCCAAGCCTCAAAGCAGCTTTGGTCTCCGCTCTGCCAAACGGGAGATTTCAGAGCGAAGCTTACTTAGAATTCCAAAGGCAGATTGAAATATTCCACCTGGCTGATGAAAACAGGCGACTGACTGATTACGGATGGATGAAAGCAGTAGAATGCCTTCCACTAACCGAGCAATGCAAATATCTCTCGATCCCGCTCGATTCTATTCAGTTGAAAAAACAAAATGCTCAGGTTGAAGTTGACGCACTCAAATTTCACGAAAAGCTTGGATGGACTGGGGTAGCTTGCGAAGGATATCTTTTCCTTGCGCTCCTCAAATCTCTATCGTTGACAGCTATTCTCCAAATGAAACGAGAGCAAGGCGAAACGTTACCAACGGCAGTCATTGAAAAAAATCTTCTTGAAGCGGATGTAATTGACCCCAAGAATCCAGACAGCGTTAGTAAAGAGGCAAGAAAAGCAGTCCTTGACTCGACCCAGAATTCGCACACATCTGATATCGTTCGCAATTTCAAAAGGTTCTACGCCAAATCAATGTACAGTGCCAAATGCCCACACATGACTCCAGACCTTCTAACCAGTTTCTACTCTGCGCTAACCCCGGGGCACTTTGTAGGTCTTGCAGAATTCTTCCTCGAAAATCCTTATGGCCACAGAAATGGATGGCCTGACATCACCTTGATTAAAGGAAAGACGATCAAACTTATCGAAGTCAAGACAAATGATAAACTCAGATGTGCTCAGATACGCGCATTTCCGAGAATCCGCGCTTACATCCCAGACATATTGGTATTGCAAGTCAAACGGATTCCTTGATCGTCTGGTTCGGGTAGCGGCCCATCTCCAACCAAATCCAAAATCATAAATCAGAAATCGAAAATCCAAAATGATTCGCCTCGTCTGCACCGCCGACAACCACCTGGGTTCGCCGCCGATTCGAAATCGGCGTCTGAGCAAAGTGAAAATCCGATGAATCGGATTAGCGTCCGCCCAACACGTTTCAACGTGTTTTCACCTGGTCAAGCCGTCGAATTGATTCGATGGCGGTAAATCCAAAACGATCCGCCGCCGATTCGAAATCGGCGTCTGAGCCAGGTGAAAATCCGATGAATCGGATTAGCGTCCGCCCAACACGTTTCAACGTGTTTTCACCTGGTTGAGACATCGAATTTATTCGATGGCGGCAAATCCAAAATCACAAATCGAAAATCGAAGAATCCAAAATGATCCGAATCATCTGCACTGCCGATAACCACCTTGGTCGTTACTACGGCAAAATGAGTTTGAAGCAACTCGCGGAGCGCCGCGCGCGCTTGCGCGACGCGTTCGCGCGCGCGGTTGACTTTGCGATCAGCAAACGCGCGCATTTCTTTTTCCAGTGCGGCGATCTCTTCGACCGCGAGTCGCCGCCGCCCGCCGAACTCACGTTTGTCGCGCAGCAATTCCAGAAACTGCGCGACGCGAACGTCCGCATCTACGCGATCAGCGGCAATCACGATATGCCGACCGCGAGCGATGGCGCGACGCCCGTCCGCATTTACGACGCACTGCGCGCCGCGCGCGTATTTACAAAGCGCACCGAGATCGAATTCGATTTCGTCAAAGTCGAAGGCGCGACGGTGGCGATTGGCGGCATCGCGCCGGATCCGCGTCTGGACGCGCGCGCGGATCCGCTCGACGGTGTGACGTACACGCCGCCACAATGTGATGTCGCGCTGTTGCTGTTGCACTGCGGCTTTGAGGGCAACGTCCCGCCCGATTTCGGCAGCGCGATTTTGCCCAAGGCGCGCGTCGCGCAAATGCAAGGGATTGACTATTATTTTCTCGGCGACATTCACCGCACGCACAAAGCGGTCGTGGATCGCGCGGTCGTCATCATCCCCGGCGCAACCGAGCGGATGACGTTTGGCGAAATCGGCGAAAAGTCAGGTTTTTACTACGCCGAACTCGACGGCAAGGACGCGAAGAAACTCCAGCACCAAGAAATCGAACCGCAAGCGATGCGCCGCGAAATTATTCGCACGACCGATTTGCCCGCCGACGCGCCAACCGATTTCGTCTTTGAGCGTCTGCGCGAGTGGGCGGACGCGGAACAAATGCTGCAGTTGCGAATCGAAGGTCCCGTCTCGCGCGAGATGTACCATCACTTGAAATTCTTCGACATCTGGCGACTCGGCAACGAACTCAACTTTTATTTCGATCTGGATCGCGCGCAAGTCGAAGTGAAAAGCGAAAACGCGAACGATGCGGCGGGCGGCGGCGAAATCGTCAGCATGCGCGACGAAATCGCGCGCGTCGCGAACGAACTTGCCGCGCAGCGCGAGGGGGATGATCGCGCGTTGATCGAGGAAGCGCGGGAGTTGGTGCTGGGAAAAATCAGTCAACCGTAGACAGTCGCCAGTCGTCAGTATGCGGTGTTCAGTATTCAGACATGGACACAATCAGTGTAGCCAGACAGAGCCAGGTTGAAATTGGACAATTAGAACGATTCCGCGCGATTTACGACGACAGTTTCCCGCCGCACGAGCGCGCGGATTTTTCGTCCTTGGTTGATAGCATCGCGGCGGAATCGCGCTGGTTGTACACCGCGACGCGCGACGACGCTCTGCTCGGCTTTGCGATCATCGTGCCATTCGTCGCGCGCGAGGTTCACCTGCTCGAATACCTCGCGGTGTCGTGCGACGCGCGCAGTGGTGGCATCGGCGGCATTTTGCTGGACGGCATAGTTGCCGCCATTCGCAATCCTGCCCTGAGCGAAGTCGAAGGGTCGCATTTCGCAATTGGTTTGATTCTCGAAGTCGAACCGGACGACGAAGGCGACGCCGACGAACGCGCGTTGCGCGCGCGCCGCATCGCGTTTTACGCGCGGCACGGCGCGCAAACGATTGATGCGCCGAATTACCGCGCGCCCTTGGCGGATCGCGCTGGGACGATGCGGATGAAATTGTTGTGGCTGCCGCTTGCCGATGCCGCCGCGCCGCGCGGCGAAAAATTGCGCGAGTGCATCACGGGGATTTTGGAAAAGAGTTATGGGCGGAGCGCCGAGAATATGTTGCGGCGCGAAATTGTGGCAGGCATTGGATAGTTGATGAACAAATTCCGAAAACGTTTTTACCACAACCCGGTTCAGTTTTTCCAGGATGTGGCGCACATCTTGACGAACGCACCGCGTTCGCGCGGGGCGCTTTCGTTCGCATTCCGCGAACGCTTGATGATGGCGGTCACCTCCGTCAACGCGTGCCGATACTGAGCGCATTTTCACGCGCAGGTTGCGCTCACTGCCGGCATCAGCCGCGCCGAGAGCGCGCAAATTCTGGACGGCGAATTTGCGCGCGCGCCGGCGAACGAACTCCCCGCGTTGTTGTACGCGCACCACTGGGCGGAGACGAACGCGCAGCCCGATCCCGCCGTGCGCGCCAAACTGCTCGCGACGTACGGCGCCGAGACCGCGCGCGCGATCGAGTTCGTCTTGCGAATGATTCGCGTCGGCAACCTGCTGGGCAACACCGGCGATTACATTTTGTATCGCCTCTCGTCGGGACGGCTGGGCGTGGCGCGCCAACGAGCCGCGCCGAAAGCATAACGCGCGATGACCCTGCGTACACCCTCCCCCCGATGCTGGCGCGCCGACTCGCGATCGCGCGCCAACATCTTGCCGATGTCCAATCGCGCGCCGACGCCGACGGCGTTCTCGAAATCGCGCGCGATCCGCTGGGGCATTCTCAGCACGGCTAAAATCGGAATCCGCGCGGTCATTCCCGCGATTCAACAATCGTCCAACGGGATCGTCGCCGCGATTGCTAGTCGCGACGCGCGCGTCGCGCAAGAGGTCGCGCGCTCGCTCAACATTCCGCGCGCGCTCGGTTCGTACGACGCGCTGCTCGACGATCCGGAGATCGACGCGATTTACATTCCGTTGCCAAATCACTTGCACAAGGAATGGAGTATTCGCGCGCTGGCGCGCGGCAAGCACGTCTTGTGCGAAAAACCGTTCGCGCTGAACGCGACAGAGGTGGACGAAATGATTGCGGCAGCGTGGCAACATCGCCGCGTGCTGATGGAAGCGTTTATGTACCGCTTTCACCCGCAGTTCGCGCTCGCGCAAAAACTGATCGCCGATGGCGCGATTGGAAAAATCAAAACGATTCGCGCCGTGTTTTGTTTCAACATCGCTGGTCGTCCCAACGACATTCGGCTGAAAAAAGAAATGGGTGGCGGCGCGCTGATGGACGTCGGATCGTACTGCGTGAATATGGCGCGATTATTTACCGGCGCCGAACCAATCGGCGCGCAAGCGCGCGCGATCTTCGGCGCGCCGAGCCAGGTAGATGAAACGCTCGCGGCGATTCTGCATTTTCCCAACGATGTCGTCGCGGTGTTCGATTGCAGTCTCCGGACCGATTATCGCGAATGGGTGCAAGTGCAAGGCGACGCGGGACGGCTTGAGCTGGCGCGCCCGGTCAAACCCAGGACGAGTCCCGCCGAGATCATCGTTTCTACCGGCGAAACCGGCGACGCGTTGGCGACGCCGACCAAGCACAGCGCGCTTGCCGCGAATCATTACCAATTGATGGCGGAGCATTTCGCCGAGTGCGTGTTGAACGGCGCGCCATTGCGCTTTCCGCCGGAAGAAGGTCGCGCGAATATGCGCGTGATCGACGCGCTATACGAATCGGCGCGTTCCGGTCGTTTCGTGCGGATCGAGTAGGCAGAATGCAGAAAGCAGGAGGCATCGTTGGTTTGTTGTTGCTGTTCTGGCTTTGCGTTGCCTGTGCAAGCGAGAAAACGGTGACCGCGATTCCAACATCATCGCCCGAACCGACGCGCGCGGCGACCGAAACGCGATTGCCCACCGCGACCGTCGCGCCGACGGTGACCGCGACGATCACGCCCGCGCCATCGCCGACGCGCGCGCCGGCGTTTCGGTTGATCGCGTATCTCGCCGCGTGGAGCACCGCGCCGAGTCGCGGCTATCGCATCGCCGATCTTCCCGCCGACAAACTCACGCATCTCAACTACGCGTTCGCGTCCGTCTCGCCGCAAGGCGAATGTGTGAACGGCGACGCGAGCGCGGACGCGCGCAATTTTCCCGAACTGCAAAAACTCAAACGCCAGTTTCCGCACTTGAACATTCTCATTTCGATTGGCGGCGCGGGCGCGCAGAATTTTGCGAACGCGGCAAAGAGCGTGGAGGCGCGCCAAAAATTTGCGCGCTCGTGCGTCGCGTTTATGAGACAGAATGGGTTCGACGGGATTGACATGGACTGGGAATTTCCCAAGAACGCGGAGGAGAAACAAAACTACGCCGCGCTACTTGCGGAGTTGCGCGCGCAGTTGGACGCGCGCGCGCGGTTGACGATTGCCGCGCCAGCCGGACCGAATCAGTACACCGGCGTCGCCTGGAATCAGATCGCGCGCGATCTGGATTGGATCAACTTGATGACGTACGATTTTGCCGGTCCTTGGAGCGCGACGACCGGCTTGAACGCGCCGCTCTACGCGTCGTCATTCGATCCGGCGAAAACGAAAAGCGCGCAAGCGTACAACGGACACGCGGCAGTGCGGGCGTATATCGGCGCGGGTGTGCCGCCGGAGAAAATTGTTTTCGGCGTGCCGTTTTACGGGCGCGGTTGGAAGGATGTGCCAAGCGCGAACAATGGTTTGTTCCAAAAGTTCAACGGTATTCCGCAAGGGACGCGCGGCGGTGGCGCGTTCGATTATCGCGATCTGAAGAAAAATTATCTGCCGACGTTCATGCGTTTTTGGGACGACGCGGCGCAGGTACCCTGGCTCTACAATCCCGCAACGCAAGTGCTGATCAGTTACGACGATCCCGAATCGCTCGCGCGTAAAGCCGAGTACGTCGTGGCGAACAAACTCGGCGGCGTGATGATCTGGGAAATCAGCACGGACGATGAACAAGGATCGCTGATCAACGCGTTGTCCGCGCGGTTGCGTTAGAAAAAACATCGGGGTTGAGATTTTCTCAACCCCGATGTCCTCTGTCTGATCCCTGATCCCTGTCCCCTGACCTCTATTCCTTTACTTCGCGAAACTCGCCGTCCACCGTGTCCGATCCTTTTGGACCTGGCGGCGGTTCTTCGCCAGATGGCGGAGGTGTGCCCGCGCCGCCCGTCTGCTGGTACATCCGCTCGCCGATCTTTTGCAAAGTCTGTGCCAGGTCTTCGGTCGCGCGTTTGATCTCTTGCGGATCGCGGCTGCTTTGCACGTTCTTCAGCGCGGTGATCTTCGCTTCGACTTCGGTCTTGATGTCGGCGGGAACTTTGTCGCCGAGGTCGCGCAGCATCTTTTCGGATTGGTAGAGCGCGCTGTCCGCGTTGTTGCGAATTTCGACTTCTTCTTTGCGCTTGCGATCTTCGTCCGCGAATTTTTGCGCTTCCTTCACCATCTTGTCCACTTCGTCTTTGTTCAAGCCCGACGATGCGGTGATCGTGATCTTTTGTTCGCGATTCGTCGCCTTGTCTTTCGCGCTGACGTGCAAGATGCCGTCCGCATCAATGTCGAACGTCACTTCGATTTGCGGCATCCCGCGCGGCGCGGGTGGAATCCCATCGAGAATAAAACGACCGAGCGTCTTGTTGTCGGGCGCCATCGGACGTTCGCCTTGCAGGACGTGCACTTCGACCTGGGTCTGTCCGTCCGCCGCCGTCGAAAAAGTTTGCGATTTCTTCGACGGGATCGTCGTGTTGCGTTCGATCAACGGCGTCATCACTTGTCCCAGCGTTTCGATGCCGAGCGTCAACGGCGTCACGTCAAGTAGCAAAATATCTTTCACTTCGCCGCCGAGCACACCCGCTTGAATCGCCGCGCCAATGGCGACGACTTCGTCGGGATTGATTCCCTTGTGCGGTTCTTTGCCGAAATATTTTTGCACCGTTTGTTGCATCATCGGCATCCGCGTTTGTCCGCCGACCAAGACGACTTCGTCAATTTGCGACGGCGCCATTTTCGCGTCTTCCATCGCGCGCTTGACGGGGTTGAGCGAATTTTCGACGAGCGTGCCGACGAGTTGTTCGAGTTTCGCGCGCGTCAGCGTCATCGTCAAGTGCTTGGGTCCCGACGCGTCGGCGGTGATGAAGGGCAAATTGATCTCGCTCTGCATCACGGTCGAGAGTTCGATCTTGGCTTTCTCCGCCGCCTCTTTCAAGCGTTGGAGCGCCATCCGATCTTTGCTCAGGTCAATTCCTGATTCTTTGCGGAACTCGTCCACGATCCACTGGATAATATGTTGATCGAGGTCATCGCCGCCGAGGAACGTGTCGCCGTTCGTGGATTTCACTTCGAACACGCCTTCGCCGAGCGCCAAGATCGAAATGTCGAACGTGCCGCCGCCGAAATCGTACACCGCGATCACTTCGTCTTTCTTCTTGTCGAGTCCGTATGCGAGCGACGACGCGGTCGGTTCGTTGATGATGCGGAGCACTTCCAAGCCCGCGATCTTGCCGGCGTCTTTCGTCGCCTGGCGCTGCGAGTCGTTAAAGTACGCCGGGACGGTGATGACGGCTTGCGTCACCGTTTCACCCAGGTACGCTTCCGCGTCCGATTTCAATTTTCCGAGGATCATCGCGGAAATTTCGGGCGGCGAGTACTGCTTGCCCGCGAGTTCGACCCAGGCATCGCCGTTTTTCGCTTCGACGATTTTGTACGGCAAGATTTTGCGCGCCTTTTGCACTTCGGCGTCGGTGAACTTGCGCCCCATCAAACGCTTGATCGAAAAAATCGTATTCTCGGGATTCGTGATCGCCTGCCGTTTGGCGACTTGACCTACCAAGCGTTCGCCCGATTTTGTGATCGCGACGACGGAGGGGAGCAAGCGCGCGCCTTCCGCCGTAGGGATGACGACGGGCTCGCCGCCTTCCATCACCGCGACCACCGAGTTGGTTGTGCCGAGATCAATTCCTACAATTTTGGATTTCGTAGCCATAGTAAACTCCTGTTCGATGTTTCGTAATTCAAGGTTCAAAGTTCGAGGTTCGAGGTTCAATGTTATTTTGGGTTGCAGTAAACTTTGAACTTTGAACCTTAAACTTTCTTCTTCGCCACCTTCACCATCGTCGGGCGAATGACGCGGTCGTTCAGTTTGTAGCCGCGCTGCAATTCGGCAATCACGGTGCCGTCTTCCTTGTCGCTTTCTTCGTGGATCACCGCTTCGTGAAAATTCGGATCGAACGGCTTGTTCAACGCTTCGATTGGTTTCAGCCCTTCCGCTTCCAGCATCGCCGCCATCTTGCGCGCGATCAGGACGATGCCGTCCACCCACGTCAGCGCGCGCAGATTGTCGGGAATCGTTTGAAACGCGCGGTCGAAATCGTCGAGCACAGGCAGCAAGCGCGCGATGAGTGTCATGTTCGCGAACTTGGCGTATTCGGCGTTGTCTTTTTCGGCGCGCTTTTTGTAGTTGGAAAAATCCGCCGCCGCGCGCCGCCAGTTGTCCAAGTACTCCGCCGATTTGTCGCGCTCTTGCAACAACAGCTTTTTCAGTTCCGCTGGATCGTCGGGTAGTTCCGCCGCCTGCGGTTTGATTTCCTCCTGTGGTTGTTCTTCTTTTGCAACTTCGTCTGTCATTAGTTTATCCTCCGAGATGATTGCGTTTATGCTCCGTGCTTTTTTGCGACACTCTTCCGTTGAGCAGGAATGAGCCGAATCAAGGAACGCAGCGCCACGTTGACCGAATCCGAATCTGGAAAATACTTGCGGACATCGGGCTCTAGAATGACCGCGCCTTTTCTGGGTTTCACTTCTTTGACGATGGTTGAGCCGTCCGCCTTGTGAATCGTGATGGTGTATCCGCCCTGCAAAGCATGATAATGTTTGCCGCGCACTCCGCCCGTGAAATCGTATTCGGCGCGCATCCTGTTCACCCTTGTCGGTTTCCCCCACGCCGCGTCGTCATTCGCTTGTGCCACGACGATTTTGTCAATGTCTGCTTGCGATAATTTTCTTTTCATTCGTTTATTCGTTTGACATTCGTTGACGCGCGTTCTTCCACACGTCATCCAAGAACTGACGCGGCGTCACGATCGGTATTCCCTGAAACGGGTGGAGCGAGATCAAATCATCATCGCCGCTGACGATACACGCAACGTTACCGCACACCGCCAACTCCAAGAACTTGTCGTCTTTCGGATCGCGACACGCGCGTACCTGCTCGGTGATTTCTACCAGAGCCGCATCTCGCACCAACGCCGTGACGAACTCGATCCGCTCTTCTTCAAGTACGTATTTGTCAAAACCTTTGCGTCGCAAAACTTCGTTGACTTCATCTATGGTTGCCTGCGAAACCAACAACTTGCCTTGCGCGACGGCTTTGTCAAACGCTTGGCGCACGACCGAGTGTTTCAGCAGTACCGCGCTGACAATCGCGCTGGTGTCGAAGACGAAGCGCAAGTCAGTTGGCATTGAGGAGCGACTCCAAGATTTCGGGCGTCAGACCGCGCGCTTGCGCCTTCTCGCTAATTTCGTCCATCACTACCTTGAGTGGGCGCGGAGACGCGGCGAACTCGCGCAACCATAGACTCAAGAGCAGGCGCAATTTCTTTTTGTCTTCGGAAGACGCGCCTGTATACAGTCGCGCCGTTTGAGTGTCAAGTGGTATGGTAATATTTGCAATTGTCATTTTGTTCCTCTCCTTGTGATTCGCGTCAACGAATTGCAACGAGTAAACGAATCTTGCCCGCGCGCCATTCGTTCATTCGTTTGACATTCGTTGACACCAACGCCAAAGCCGCACGCGCTAGACAACGACTTTTTGTCCTGCCCCTGTTTCGGCGAAGTGGGTTTCAGGAACGCTGTCCATGTACAACGTATCGGGGCAAAAGTCTTGACCGTGTTCCCATTGCACACTGCCCAAGAATGGTTTAACCGAATTGAAGACGCGCGTGTCTTTCAACTCCCGAAATATCCCAATGCTCAAATAGGGTTTCACATCAAAGCGCTTTACTTCGCCGTTGGTGAAACCCAACGTGATTGTGTAATCGGGGTTAGGTTTGGCCGTCCTGACTCGCGGATTCATGATCGCTACTCCTATCGCAAAGGTTCAATCTTGAAAACGTCTTGCGCGTGACTGGCAAGTTCCCAATCCGCCATCAATTCTTCCTGATGGATCTCGATCCACGCCAGAACCAATTTCAGTCGGTTTGCCTTCAGTTCCCCTTCCAGTACCTCGCCGTTTGGAATGGCGATGACCACTTCTTGGTCTTGGTACTTGACGTGAATGTGGGGCAGGTGATGCTTGCGAGTATCAAGGAAGTACATTGAGACGATGATGCCGTAGAACATTGATATGACTGCCATAGGTTTGACTTCTCCTTGCTCATGCTTTGCGCAGTGCGCGCACTATTCGTTTATTCGTGCAACATTCGTTGACACCAACGCCAACCGCCGATGCTGAAAAGACGCGCGCGGGGTGTGGACAGCGTAGCGTGTCTGCGCTTCGTTCTTTTGCATCAGGAGAAAATTGCTGACTAGGGCATAGCCGCCGTTGTGCTTTCTTTGGGACGCTTGAAGGTACACAAATAGGTGTGTGTCCAAGGATTGTGTTGGACGGCTGGCAGTGTAGCGTATTGTTGAAACAATAGAAGGTCACCACGTTCACCTGTGTACACAGGTTGCATTGAAATGAGTTCCCACCCTTCCTCACCTAACTTGTCCAGCGATGGAATCAGCGATCTGGGTGAAAACTGCACGAATGTTTTTTCTGTGGGGAATCGTCGTTTAAGTTCCTCAAGTTGCGTCTTGGTATCGGCATGCAGGAACATTGTCAGGTACTCCCACTTTTGCATCTGTCCTCCTTGGTCAAGATGATAAACAATGATCTCTAAAATGGATTAGAGCGATGTTGTAATCATCAACTGTATCGCGGGCATCTTCAAGTGCAATCTTTTCTCAGTGGAATGTGCGCGAACTTTATGCTGTCCACTATTCGCCCTCCACTACCTCCCGTGCATCCTCTCCATCAAATCATCCAGCAAACTCGAAACGCAACGGACGGCATCCAACTCTTGGCAGCGTGTCCCGTTCACGGCAGATGCTCCAAGTCATCCAAATCCTTGTGCCTGCCGCTCGCTTTCTTGTTGATTTTCAAATGTCGCAAATTGATGAGTTTGACTTTGACGCCGTCCATAATCGCGGTGACTCGTTTGGCGTAACATTCCTTGAATCGCACACCCGAAATCGCCGTGGTGATTTCAAGTCGCAGAGGCGGAACGCCCATCCGCACGATGCGGTCTTGCAAGAACAATTCGGGCGACAACTCCGACATATCAAACCCAAAATCGCGCAACGCCGCGACCACTCGCTTGGCGTTGTTCGGATGAACGGCAATCCAAATGTCCATGTCATTCGTCGCACGCGGATAGCCGTGATAGCCGACGGCATAGCCGCCGATGAGAAGATACTCAACTCGGTGCGCGTTGAGCAATCTCAAGAACTCTTTGAAGTCGGGTGGTAGCTCGATGTCCATAGTTTATCCGCCGCAGGGTTTCAATATGGCGCAATCGCGCGCGCGGCGTCTGCGCGAGCCAGTACGCTTTGATGTCCGATTCGTCAAAAAGCGGCGCGGTCGAGAGCGCAGTCTTGTCAATTCTGAGATTAGTTTTTTTCACGCGACTCACCTCCCGTACATCCTTCCCATCAAATCATCCAGCAAACTCGAAACGTAGCGCACCACGCCAATCGTGCGCGCATAGTGCATCCGCAGCGGACCCAGCACGCCGACGATGCCGCCCGCTTCGCCGGGCAAACCGTAGCGCGTCAGCACCATACTGTAATCGCTCATCTCATCGCGCTGACTCTCGCCGCCGATGACGACCTGCACGCCGCGCTCGGGCGCAAAGTCGCTCAACATCCCTTCGAGCACCGTGCGCTGTTCGAGCATTTCGAGCAGCGCCTGCATCCGATCAATCGCCGAAAATTCGGGCTGGCGCAAAATGTCCATAATGCCGTCGCGATAAACGTCGTGCGTCGTGCGCTCGTCAATCTGGCGCATCAGGTTCGCGACGATCCGCAGCACATCGTTTTCGAACGCGGAGAGCGAAAGTGACAGCGCGCGAATTTGATCGAGATTCAAGCCCGCGAGATGATCGTTCAAACGATTCGACGCGCGCGTCAACTCTTCCTGCGCGATCGGCTGCGCGAGCGCGAGCATTTGCTGCTTGACCGCGCCATCTTGCAAAACCAAAACCAGCAGCGCGACCTGCTCGTTGATCGAAACGAGTTGCAGATGCTTAAAGCGGCACGATGTCGAAAGCGGCGCGGTGACGAGCGCGGTGTTGCGCGACGCGCGCGCCAGCACCGCCGCGGCGAGTCGCATCCACTGATCCACATCGAGCGTGACTTGATGAAATTGATGGCGAATCATCCGCTGTTCGACGGGCGGCAGTTCGAATTCCTCCATCAGCGTTTCGACGAAATAGCGATAGCCCTTTTCGGTTGGCACGCGCCCCGCCGATGTATGCGGGTGCATCAGATAACCCGATTCTTCGAGCGCGGCAAGTTCGTTGCGAATCGTCGCCGAACTGACGTGCAAGCCGCGTTTCCGCACCAGCGTCTCCGAACCGACGGGCTGGGCGGATTCGACATATTCACGCACGACAAAAGCGAGCGTTTTGCGCTGTCGTTCTGACAAATCTGCCATAAAATTGACCGATTTCTTGCGTTAGCACTCTCAACCTGCGAGTGCCAACACTATATCACTAAAAGATAGAGTTGTCAAGCCCCCAAAACGACCGATGACCGATGACGGACGACCGACGCGCGTGTTATTGCGAGGAGCGTTCTTTGCGGTGCTGAGCGTTAGCCGAAGCAAGCAATCTCCAAGTCGCGATTTGGGGATTGCTTCGCTCCGCTCGCAATGACACGCGGTCTTCGGTCGTCTGTCGTCGGTCGGTTGAACTGTTGCATCTGCGTTTTTTGTCTTGTGACGCAAATGATGTACAATAGCATTGATGACGCCGACGATCACGTACTCACTCAAGAACGATCAGTCACACGCCGATCAATACTATCGCGATATTGCCGCGTTTGCCGATCAAGCGATCGCGGAAGGCGATGCGCGCGCCGCGATCACTTTGCGCGCGTTCGAAGCGTTTCTGCGCGCGACCGAGCGCGAAACGATCCGCTCGCGCGCCGAATATCTGTACGAATTCTTGACGCTTGGCGTTCTGTGGCGCGTGTACATTCGCAACGCGTGCGAACTCGGCGCGCTGCCGCGCCGCGCGCTGACGATTTTGTCGCGCGTGCGCGAGCGCAACCAACGGCTCAAGCCGATGGCGGACGCGCTGCGCGGCGTTCTAACATCTTGGTTTTTGTCGCCGCGTCCGCGCGCAGAAACGAGCGCGCCGCGCTCGCTGGAAATGCTGGAGCGTTTGCTCGGCTGGTTGCAAGCGACCGGCGATTTCAATCAGGAAGTCAAACGATTGAACAACTGGCGCGATTTTTTCGCGACGCAAACGCCGGAACAAATCGCCGCGCATCTTTCCAGCGCGCTTGCGTTCGCCGATTGGTTTGAGGCGCGAAGTGTGGATGTGCTGGGATGCTACACGCCGAACGTGGAAAAGTTTTTGCGCGAAACGCATCCGCGCTATCGCGGACGCGAAGACGCGTTGTTTTGCGGTCGCCAACGCGTCGAGTATCATCTGAATATGCTCGGCACGGAAATTTTGAATCGCGCGTTGCGCGCGTCGTTTTTGCAGACGCGCCGCAAGATCGTCGTCGTGCCGCCGTGTATGCGCGCGCAACCGGACGCCAAATGCCAGGCGCGCGCGACGATGTTCGGCGCGCAATGCGCGGCTTGCACGCCCGGCTGCCGGATTCATCAACTGACGTTGCTCGGCGAAAAACAGGGTTTCGGCGTTTTCATTTTGCCGGATGAATTGAAAACTTTTTCTGGCAAGACGACCGGCGCGGACGATAGTTTGGGAATTGTCGGCGTGTCGTGCGTGCTGACGAACGCGCCGGGCGGTTGGGAGATGCAAACGCTGGGTGTGCCCGCGCAAGGGCTCCCGCTCGATTATTGCGGCTGTCGTTACCATTGGCATCGCGATGGAATTCCAACCGACATTGGTTTTGGGCAATTGTTGCGCCTGTTGGAGATTCGCGTGCCAGAGCAACATTAAAAGACGCCGTTCATCTTGATCGGAGAGTTGGAAAATTTTGATGCAACATTCTATTCGCGGTTTTATTTTCGATTTGGACGGGACGGTTTATCTCAGCGAGCGCGCCTTGCCCGGGGCAGTAGAAACGATTGCGACAATTCGCGCGCGCGGACTTGAATGCGTTTTCATCTCGAACAAGCCACTCGAACCCGCCAGCGCGTACGCGGCAAAACTGACGCGGCTCGGTATTCCGGCGACGCCGAACGACGTGATTACTTCCGTGCGTGTGCTGATCGCGTACTTGCGCGACCACGCGCCGGACGCGCGCATCTTCGTCATCGGCGAGCCGCCGTTGTGGGACGAGATGCGCCGCGCCGGATTACGCTTGACCGACGACCCGGCGCAAATCGAGTACGTCGTCGCCGCGTTCGATCGCACGTTCGATTATCGCAAATTGAACATCGCGTTCCAAGCGATCAAGTTTCACGGCGCGCATTTCATCGCGACGAACGCGGACAAGTCCTGCCCCGTTGACGGCGGCGAGATTCCGGATTGCGCCGGAGTGATCGCCGCGCTGGAAGCGACGACGGGCAGAAAAGTGGAATTCGTCGCGGGCAAACCGTCGCCGCTGATCATTCAGACCGGCGTCGCGCAAATGGGTGTGCGTGTCGAAGAATGTCTCATCGTCGGCGACCGGCTGGAGACGGACATTGCGATGGGACGCGCGGCGGGCGCACGCACTGCGCTCGTGCTGACCGGCGTGACCAGGCGCGAGCATCTCGCACACGCGGCGGTGCAACCGGATTACGTTTTGGAAAATATTGGCGAGATCAGAAAAGTGATTCTGGGATGATGAAAGACCGCGCCAAGGTGATCAAACCTTGGCGCGGTTTTTTATTTCGCCGATCATTCTGCCGTCTCGCCCATGATTTGCACGACGAGTGTGCGCGTGCGCGGACTCGTATCAAAATCGCAAAAGACGATTTGCTGCCACGTCCCCAGCGTCAATTCTCCGCCGACGAATGGCACCGTGAGCGACGGTCCCATCAGCGCGGCGCGAACGTGCGAATGTCCGTTGTCGTCGTGCCAGCGCGCATGATGGCGATACGCGCGATCCGGCGGCGTGATCTCGTCCAGCACCTGCTTCAGATCGGCGACGACGCCGGACTCGTACTCGATCGTCGTCAAGCCGCCGGTCGAGCCGGGACAAAAAATCGTGACGATGCCCGCCGCAAGTTTCGATTCCTTCACCGCGCGCGCAACCTCGTCCGTGATATTTTGCACATCGTAGCCGCCGCGCGCGCGGACGTGCAACTCTCGTGTAACAACCATTCCATTACCTCAAAAATGCCAAATGTGCCAAACGAGCCAAATCTGCCAAAAAATATTTGGCACGTTTGGCATCTTTGGCTCATTTGGCGCGTTTGATTTTTTCCAAGACGCGCCACGGCGTCAGCGGAAATTCATCGAACCAGACGCCGGTCGCGTTATGCACTGCCGCGATGATCGCCGGCGCGAGTGGAATGAACGGCATCTCCGCCATTCCGCGCGCGCCCCAAGGACCATCGCTGTCCGGATATTCGAGAATCACCGAATCCACTTGCTCCGGCACGTCGAGAATTCCCGGAATCAAGTACGTACTAAGATTCGGTGTTAGTACGCGACCCTCGCGCGTCTGGAAATTTTCTTGAATCGTCCAGCCCTGCGCCTGCACCACCGCGCCTTCGATCTGTCCTTCGATCAAGCGCGGATTGATCGCCTTGCCCACATCGTCCGCGCACGTCACGCGCGCGACGCGCACAAACCCAGTCTCGGTATCCACTTCCACCTCGACCGCTTCCGCGACGTAACCGTAGGCGAGATTCGGTTTCGATTTGCCCGTGGCGGGATCAAGTTGCGTCGTCTGCGGCGCGAGGTATTTGTACGTTGCGCGCGCCGGGCGTTCTTCCTCGTGCCACTTGGTCAGCGCGAGTTCACACGCGCCTTTGATCGCGTTCCCGCCGATGTATGTCATCCGCGACGCAGAAACACTTCCGGCGTTATCGGTTTGCGCGGTATCGGACACGATCATCTCGATTTTTTCGATCGGCACGCCGAGTGTACTCGCCGCCATTTGCGCGAGCGCGGTGTGCGTCCCTTGTCCGACTTCTGCCGCCGCGTGATGCACGATCACTTTTTCGATGGTTGCGCCGCCGCGCAGTTCAACTGTCGCCGTCGCGTTTTCCGGATAGCCAAAACTGAATCCGATGTTTTTGAGCGCGCACGCAAAACCAAAACCAACCGCTGACCGCTGACCGCTGACGGCTGACCGCTTGCCCCATCCAAACTCGTCCGCGCATTTCTGTACGACTTGCGGCAAACTCACGGGACCGCCGGGCAGGGGTGTTTGCGTCGAGAGAAGCGATCCTTCGCGCAAAACATTTTTCAAGCGCAATTCGACCGGATCCATTCCCAGTTTTTCCGCGAGTTTGTTCATTTGCGTTTCGGCGGCAAAGTGCGCTTGCGGTCCGCCAAAGCCGCGAAACGCGCCGCTGACGATGTTGTGCGTCGTCACGGCGTACGCGTCCACCTTGACGTGCGGGACTTGGTACGGACCCGTCGCGCCGAACGCTGCGTTACCTAAGACTTTGGGCGAGGTGTACATATACGGACCGGCGTCGGAAACAAGTTGCGCTTCCGCGGCGACCAGTTTGCCGTCGCGCGTCGCGCCGAGTTTGTGCTTGATCCACATCGGATGGCGTTTATGGTGACCGATGATGCTCTCTTCGCGCGACCAAATGATTTTCACCGGGCGATTCAATTTGTATGCCGCGAGCGCGAGAATGATCTGCACGCTCATATCCTCGCGCCCGCCGAACGCGCCGCCGGTCGCCGGATAGATCACGCGAACCTGGTCGAGCGGCAACGCAAGCGCGTGCGCGATCTGTTCCTGGTCTTCGTGCACCCACTGCCCACCGACGACGACGGTCACGCGCCCTTCGTCGTCAATGTACGCGACTCCGGCTTCGGGTTGCAGGTAGGCGTGTTCCTGATAGGGCGTGTGGTACTCGCCTTCGATAATCACGTCGGCTTGCGCGAAACCTTGCGCGACGTCGCCCTTGCGGATCGGAATGTGCTTCATCACGTTGCCTGCGTACGCCGGATGCACTTGTGGCGCGCCGGGTTTCATCGCGTCGCGCGGATCGGTCAGCGGCGGCAAGTCTTCGTACTCGACCGCGATCAGATCGCGCGCGTGTTCCGCTTGCTTCTCCGTCTCCGCGACGACGAGCGCGATTTTTTCGCCGACCCAGCGCGCTTCGTCGGCGACGAGCACGGGCGCGTCTTTCGAGCCGAGTCCGAATTCGTTGACCGGCACATCGCGCGCGGTGAACACGCGGACGACGCCGGGCGCGGCTTGCGCTTTCGTCGCGTCGAGTCGTTTGATGCGCGCGTGCGGTCGCCGCGCGAACAACACTTTCATCCAGAGCTGCCCCGGCAGGTTGATGTCGCCGGGAAACGCGGCTTCGCCGGTCACTTTGGCGCGCGCGTCAAGGCGGGTGATGGATTGTCCGAGTTGGGTCATTCGCATCTCTCTTTTTCCGGTATTCCACTGCCGAATCAATAACGCGGCAAAGCCGCAACCAAACTCATTGGACACTGACCAACACTGAAGAACACTGATTTTTTCTTTGTCTGTGTTCATCTGTGTCCAAAAAATCCTCGCGGTTGTGATAGTTTTTGTAGAGGAATACTATATTACCTTGACTCGCCGATTCAGTCAATCCGTAGTCAAGCGCAAGCGCGACGCGTTTTGCAAAATCCGCAAATCGGTGTATAATGCGCCGTGTTGACGGGGCGTAGCGCAGTTGGTAGCGCGCAGCGTTCGGGACGCTGAGGTCGATGGTTCAAGTCCATTCGCCCCGACTGACCTTGGATGCGTTGAATTCGCGGGAGTAATTCAATGGCAGAATGCCACCCTTCCAAGGTGGACGTTGCCGGTTCGAACCCGGTCTCCCGCTTTGGGGGAAAAGATAAAAGATGAAAGCGGAAAGATGAAAAACATATTCCCTTTCATCTTTTATCTTTCATCTCTCATCTTTTCTTCCGGGCTTGTAGCTCAATGGCAGAGCAGCGCCCTCATAAGGCGTTGGTTGCTGGTTCGAATCCAGCCGGGCCCACAAAGCATTGCAGATTTTCGATTTCAGATTTCAGATTTTTCGATCTGTGATCTAAAATTTGGAATCTGCAATTATTTTCCTCGGAGCAATATGATGACCGATTTCACCCCTTGGCTGTCCTCGACGCTTTCTGATTATCTGCGCGATCTCGAGTCGCTCGTCAACACCGATTGCGGCACGCACAACAAAGCCGGAGTAGACGCGGTGGCGCGGATCGTCCGCGAACGACTGATCGCGTTCGGCGCGGAGGTCGTAGATTTTCCGCAAGAAGAATACGGCGATATGCTGTACGCGCGTTGGCGCGGGCGCGGTACCGCGCGCATCGTGATGATCGGACATCTCGACACCGTCTATTCCGACGGCACTGCCGCGCAACTGCCGTTTCACAAACTTGGCGCGCGTATCAAAGGTCCCGGCAGCAACGATATGAAATCAGGCGTTCTAAGCGGCGTGTACGCCGCGCGCGCGATCGTTCAATCGGGTTTCGATCAATTCGCCGAGATCGGTTTGTTTTGCAACAGCGAAGAAGAAATCGGCTCGCCGGTTTCGCGCGAACTGTATCCCGATTTCGTGCGCGGCGCGGACGCCGCGCTGGTGCTGGAAGCGGCGCGCGAGAATGGCGCGATTGTCAGCGCGCGCAAGGGCGTGGGGCATTACACGATCACGGTGCGCGGCAAAGCGGCGCACGCCGGGGTCGAACCGGAAAAAGGCGCGAACGCGAATCTCGCGCTGGCGCATCATCTCATCGCGTTTCAAGCGCTGAACGGTTTTCGTCCGGGCTTGACGGTGAACGTCGGCGTCGTGCGCGGCGGAACGAAATCGAACGTCGTTGCGGACACGGCGACGGCGGACGTGGACGTGCGGATCGTCCGCGCGGCAGATGCCGCGCCCTTGGAACAAGCGATGCGCGACATTCTCGCGCGCGCGATCGTGCCGGGCACGACGGCGGAACTGAGCGGCTATGTTGCCAATCCGCCGATGGAAAAAACAGCCGCGACGACGCGCCTGGTCGAGTTGGCGCAGCGCGCGGCGCGCGAGTTGGGATTCGAGATCGAAGATGTGGCGACGGGCGGCGCGTCGGACGGCAATTACACCGCGTCACTCGGCGTGCCAACGCTGGACGGCTTGGGTCCGGTCGGTGGGCGCGGGCATAACGCGGTCGAAGAATTTGTGGACGCGAATTCGATCGTGCCGCGCACCGCGTTGTTGGCAAAGTTGATCGTGGCGATTGCGGAGGAGAAAATTCGAACAAAGATGAAAGATGAAGGATGAAAGATGAAAAGCGAGCGCGGAGAAACGATGCGCCTGCAAGTTTTCATCCTTCATCCTTCTGCCTTCATCCGTTTAGGGCTTTGTCAAAGTCGCGTACGTCTGTCATTGCGAGGAGCGCGAAGCGGTTGCGACGAAGCAATCCCCGAGCGGCTTGGGGATTGCTTCGGACAAAAATCGTCCTCGCAATGACAATGACAAAACCCTGCATCCGTTCAAGGCGGCTTGTCGGGAACGCGTTCGTGTGTTATAATAGCGCCAGTTCAAATCCAGGGAGGATGTATGGCACTCAAAATTTCTTTGAAGGAATACAAACGCGTCGATCTGCTCGCGGTGGATGGGCGCATTGATTCCAGCACGGCGCCGCAACTGGACAAGGCGCTGCAAAAAATCATTGATGCGGGACGCTTTCGCATCGTCGTGGATTTGTCCGACGCCGCTTTTATGAGCAGCGCCGGTTTGCGCGCGTTACTATCTGCGCTCAAGCAAGTGCGCCGCTTCAATCGCGGCGATTTGCGCCTGGCGGGCGTTTCGCCCAAAGTGAAAAAAGCGTTCGAACTGGCGGGACTCTTGGTCGTCTTCCAGGTGTTCGACAACAGCGTGGACGCGGTCGGCAGTTTCTAACGAGTTCAAAGTTAAAAGTTCGAGGTTCAAAGTTCAAGGTTTGTGATCCTTGAACCTTGAACCTTAAACCTATTGGCGCGCGGCAAGGTCGCGTGGTTCGGTCATAGGTTTTGAATGCAATAATCGGGGCGTTCGGTGATGAACGCCCCGATGTGTTTTTATCCCGATGCGCTCGAAAAGACCTGGCGATCTGTTTGATCTCGCCAGGTCTCTTGTCTCACGCCTCGCGCTGGCGCTGCGCCAACCGGTCGCCGAAGCGCCGTTCGGTGCCGGAGCGCAAACGCTGAATGTTCGGAATATGCACGATGACGATAATGATACTGATGAACAAGTTAAGGATGAAATAACTCCACGGCGCGCTGCCGTTCAAAACGAACCAGAGCATAATGAGCGGCGATACGACCGCCGTCGTCAACGACGCGACCGACGCGTACCGGACGATCACGAGGATGAGAATGATCGGCACGATGATGATGAGCACGAGCGGCGGAAAGAGCGCGAGCATCGCGCCCGCGCTGGTGGCGACGCCCGCGCCGCCGCGTCCTTGTTGCGCGACGCGCTGAATCCATCCAATCGGCGGCGGCGCAAAGGTGACGCGCGGATCCGGCTTGGCGAGCATCGCGATAAAGACCGACCAGTTGTGACCGATCAGCGCGCCGAGCACCGCGAGCGGATGCGCGTCGAGCGCGGCGGGAAACAGCGCGCGCGCCAACAGCACTGGCAGGACACCCTTCAACACATCGCCGATGACGGTAAGCGCGAACGCGCCCCAGCCCGCCGTGCGCAACACATTCGTGCCGCCGGTGCGTCCGCTGCCGTGTTTGCGAACGTCAATATTCCACAGCCGCCCGACAAAATAGCCGGTCGGAAACGCGCCAAAGATATAACCGAGCAGCAAGCAGGCAAGCGCGATCAGAATCATTTCCATCGAACGAACTCCTTCCTTGATCAGTCAACAGTCAACAATATGCGTAGATTGCCCAACTGAATACTGAATACCGAATACTGTTCATCGTTCACTGCATTAAAACCCGTCAACGCGGCGCAAGTTGCGCGCGGGCGCGCAAAAATTCGCGCAGTGCCGCCACCGCCGCATCCGGATCGTCCAGCGGAAGCGTCAGCCGCTCCAGCGGACAGGGACCGTCGTTGCGCTTGTTCAGGATGAGCGGCACACAACGCGCGTACTCGAACGCGATTTGATCGCGCGCGAGCGCGTCGCACGCGGCTTGGCTCATCAGCGGCGAGTACACCGCGCGCAGTTGCGCGGCGCGCGCAACTTGCGCGACCGCTTTCCCCACGATTCTATCGGCGAGCGATGCGCCGCGCGCGTCTTCTCCCAGCGCGTCCACCGCGTCGATCAATTCGCCGATGCCGTCGCGAGTCCCGGTACGCACGATCGCGCCATCTTTGACGATGACGAACGCGAGCGAATCGCTTTGCAATTTTTGTGTGGCGAGTTGTAAATCTGTCATAGCGCGCAGAGTTTAGCACGCGTAAGAATTCGTGTCAAGTCGAATTGCGAATTGCAAATTGCGAATTCCGAATTTTGAATTATCGTGTATAATGATGGAGAGGAGAAACGCACAATGAAACTCGCCGTTGGCTCGGATGAAAGGACGCACACGACAGATGTGATCGTGGCGGAACTGGAAAAACGCGGACACACGGTTGAATTGCTGGGACCTCTGCGCGCTGAAAAAGCATCGTGGGTGCAAGTCGCGCGGGAGGTGGCGGAACGCGTCGCGCGCGGACAAGCAGACGAAGGCATTTTGTTTTGCTGGACCGGCACCGGCGTTTCGATTGCCGCGAACAAAGTGCCGGGTATCCGCGCCGCGCTCTGCGGTGACGCGGAAACCGCGCGCGGCGCGCGCGTGTGGAATCGCGCGAACGTGCTGTGCCTCAGTCTGCGCGCCACGTCCGAAACCATCGCGCAAGAAATTTTGGACGCGTGGTTCGCCACGCCGCTCGGAACGGATCCGGCAGACGTGGAGTGTGTCGAGCAGATGAGTGAGATTGAAAACAAGTTTGCAGGTTCAAAGTTCAAGGTTCAACGTTAAACTTTGAACCTTGAACCTTGAACCTTGAACCTTGAACAAAGGAGTTATGATGCAAGTTCAAATCAACGAATCAACACTCGAACTCGCGCAAGGTGACATTACGCGCGAAGACGTGGACGCGATTGTCAACGCGGCGAACAGGTCCCTGCTCGGCGGCGGCGGCGTGGACGGCGCGATCCATCGCGCGGCGGGACCGGAATTGCTCGCCGAGTGCCGCACGTTGAACGGCTGCGAAACTGGCGGCGCGAAAATCACGCGCGGCTACAAGTTAAAAGCGCGGCACGTCATTCACGCGGTCGGACCCGTCTATCACGACGGCAAGCGGGACGAGCCCGCACTGCTGGCGAACGCGTATCGCACCTGTCTCGAACTCGCGTCGCAGCACGCCTGCGCGTCCATCGCGTTCCCGGCGATCTCGACCGGCGTCTACGGTTATCCGATGGAAGACGCCGCGCGCATCGCGTTCCGCGTGATCGTCGAATACCTCGAACAACATTCGGAAATCAAACTCGTGCGGTACGTTTTGTACGACGCGCGCGCGTTCGCCGTTCACGAACGCGTGTTGGAGCAAGTACTCTCGGAATAAAAATGCCAAATATGCCAAAAGAGCCAAACGTGCCAAATTTTTTGGCGGATTTGGCAAATTGGGCTTCTTTGGCAATTTTGTCTTTTGCGCTATAATCGCCTGCGTCTATGTTTGTTTCAACAAATTTGCGATCGGTGTGTCTCGTCGCGCTTGCGCTGATTCTGCTCGTCGCGTGCGAAGCGATTGCGCCGCCGGAGATTCCCACCCCCACGCTCCCGCGCGCCACCGAAACTGCGGCGAATACGCCGGTGCGCGTCGCGTTTCCAACCAGCGCGCCCACGGTCGCCGAGCCGACGGCTGCCGCGTCGCTCACCATCGTTCCGACCGCAACCAGCGTCAGCGCGCGCGGCGCGCCGCCGGTCGCGCAACTCGTTTCGCCGGTCTCCAACGCGTCGATCAGCGTCGGACAAACGTACCAGGTCGTCGTCTACGCGGCGGACGATCACGGCATCGCGCGCGTCGAATTGATCGCCGAGGGCGCGCTGGTTCGCGCCGAAAACGCGCCGATGCCCGCGCCGCGCATTTTCTCCGCGATCATTCCTTGGACGCCGACGCAAAGCGGCGCGCACACCTTGCGCGTGCTCGCGTACGATGGCGAGAATCGCGCGAGCGCGCCGGACGAAGTGACGGTCACCGTTCTGCAAAACGCGCGACGCCCCACCTGCAGCATCGTCTTTCCGATCGGCACGCCGCAAATCGAGCTGGGAAGTATTGCGCACATTTACGGCGTCGCCACGGACGACGCCGCCATCACGCAAGTGGAACTCTGGGTGAACAATCAAGCGTATACGTACCTCGCGCCGCAAAACGCAAATGGGCAAAACGCGTTTCCGTTCGTGTTCACGTGGAATGCGCTGACGCCGGGAGCGCATACCTTGTTCGCGCGCGCGCGCGACAGTCAAGATCAAACGGTGGATTCCGCGCCGCTCAAGATCATCGTCGTGGACACGCATCCGCCGACGATCGGTTTGTGGGCAGAGCGGACGAACGCGACGATCAACGAGCCGATCACGCTCACCGTGACCGCGCTCGACGTGTCCGGGATTCAGCGCGTCGAAATTTTGAACGGCAAAGAAATCATTCACACGACCAAGAGTCCGAACCCGGCGCGGCAAACTGCGCTGACCGCGCAAGTGCTTTGGCAAAGCGCCAGCCCCGGCGATTTTCAGATCGGCGCGCGCGCGTTCAACGCGAACGGCAACGTCAAAGACGCGCCCGCGCAAACGATCAGCATCGTCCGCCCGGGTCAACCGACGCCGACGCCCGCGCCGACGATCACGCCGACGCGGACGCGCGCGCCGCGCGCCCAGCCGACGCCGCGCGCCCAGCCGCCGCCTCCGCCGACGGTTGAAATTCTCTCGCCGCCGGAGCGATTCGTGGGGACCGCGCCGCTGCGCGTCACGTTTACCGCGCGCGGCAATTCGGAACTGGAACGGATCGAGTTGTGGGGCGCGCTGCCGGGGCAGTCCCAGCCGCAACTCATTTGCGCGATCGACGCGCACGCGTCCACGCAAAAAACCGGGCAGTGCGATTGGAACTTGCCGAGCGCGGGCGTCGTCACGGTGTTCGCGCAGGCGTCGGACATTTATCGCCAGACCGCGCGCTCGGCGCTGCTCACCGGATTCATCGGCGCGCCGAATCTGCCGACGCCCGCTGCGACCATCGCGCGCTAAGGCGGATCATTTTTTGATTTTTGGTTTATCCGAGTAAGGATCAAATTTTTGCAATGTCTCAAAAATATTCGCTCAGCGTCAGCAGTCAATTCGAACGTTTGGCAGAGATTGCCGATTTTGTCGCGGACGCCGCGTGCGCGTGCGGCTTGAACGAGGATCAGGTGTGCGACGCGCAAATGGCGGTGGACGAAGCGTGCACCAACGTGATCGAGCATGCCTATCGCGGGAAACCGGACGGCACGATTCACATCGTTTGCGAAAGGCGCGGCAAGGAATTCCTCGTCACGATTCAGGATTTTGGCGCGCGCTTTGATCCCAATAAAGTCCAGCCGCCCAAGACCGGCGATCCGTTGTCCAAGCGCCGGATCGGCGGGCTGGGTCTGTTCTTTATGCGCAAGTTGATGGATCGCGTCGAATTCGATTTTTCGTCGGGACCGGGCAATCGTTTGACGATGGCGAAAAAGATCAAAAGATGAAACGAGAAATGCGAGGAACGATGGAACCGGAAATTCGCATCATCGCGCCGCAAGGTCGTCTGGATGCGGCGGGCGCGCAGCCGCTGGAAGTGGAATTGAAGCAACGTATCGCGGCAGGCGAAACGCGCTTGATCGTTGACTTTCAAGAGACGCGCTATATCGGCTCGAACGGCTTGCGCGTGTTGCTTGCCGCGCTGAAGCAGGCGCAGGAGCAGGGCGGCGCGCTCAAACTGTGCGGATTGATCGCGCGCTTGAAAGAAATTTTCGTGATGGCAGGGTTCGATCGCGTGTTCGAAATTTTCGAGACGCGCGAAGACGCGGAAAAATCGTTTCGGAATTGACGTTCACCTTTTCTTGCGTATACTGTTTTGGAATAAAATCCCGTTTGATTGGATGGCATTATGAGTGACCCAGAATCTCGCGCTCCCGATTTCATTCGCACGATTGTCGCGGAAGAACTTGCCGCCGGAAAATGGGGCGGCAAAGTGATCACGCGCTTTCCGCCCGAACCGAACGGCTATTTGCACATCGGGCACGCCAAAGCGTTGTGCGTGGACTTTGGCTTGCCGCTTGAATTCGGCGGTCGTTGTAATCTGCGTTTCGACGACACGAATCCGACGAAAGAGGAAACGGAGTACGTCGAAGCGATTATGCAAGATATTCGCTGGCTTGGTTTCGATTGGGGCGAGCATCTCTATTTCGCGTCCGATTATTTCGAGCAACTGTACCAGTGGGCGGTGCAGTTGATCAAAGACGGCAAAGCATACGTGGACGATCTGACCGCCGACGAAACGCGCGAACATCGCGGCACGCTGACGGAAGCAGGCAAGGCAAGCCCGTACCGCAATCGCTCGGTCGAAGAGAATCTCGATCTCTTTGCGCGAATGCGCGCCGGGGAATTTGCCGACGGCACGAAAACACTGCGCGCGAAAATTGATATGGCGTCGCCAAATATCAACTTGCGCGATCCGGTGATGTACCGCATCCGGCACGCCGCGCATCATCGCACCGGCGACAAGTGGTGCATCTATCCGATGTACGATTGGGCGCACGGGCAGTCGGATTCGATCGAAGGCGTGACGCACTCGCTTTGCTCGATGGAGTATGAAGATCATCGCCCGTTGTACGATTGGTTCGTCGAGCAACTGCCGATCCATCACCCGCGCCAGATCGAATTTGCGCGCTTGAACGTGACGTACACGATGATGAGCAAGCGCAAACTGTTGCAACTCGTGAACGACGGCGTCGTCGCGGGCTGGGACGATCCGCGAATGCCGACGCTGTGCGGTCTGCGGCGGCGCGGTTACACGCCGGAATCAATCCGCGATTTCACGGATCGCGTCGGCGTCGGCAAGACGTACAACCTGATCCAGATCGAGTTGCTGGAACATTGTTTGCGCGAGGACTTGAACAAGCGCGCGCCGCGCGTGATGGCGGTGCTGCGCCCGCTCAAAGTCGTGATCGAAAATTACCCGGAAGGCAAGGTCGAAGAACTGGACGCGGTGAACAATCCGGAAGACGCGGCGATGGGCACGCGCAAAGTGCCGTTCGCGCGCGAACTCTGGATCGAGCAAGCCGATTTTATGGAGAATCCGCCCAAGAAATATTTCCGGCTCGCGCCGGGCGCAGAAGTGCGTTTGCGCTGGGCGTACATCGTCAAATGTACCGGCGTCGTCAAGAACGCGCGCGGCGAAATCGTGGAAGTACGCTGCACGTATGATCCGGCAACGCTCGGCGCAAATCCAACCGATCGCAAAATCAAGGGAACGATTCACTGGGTCGCGGCGCAGACCGCGCGTCCGGCGGAGATTCGGCTGTACGATCACCTCTTCGTCTCGCCCAAGCCGGACGAAGTGGAAGATTGGAAATCGCAGATCAATCCTAACTCGCTGGAACGCGTAAGTGGTTACGTCGAACCGTCGCTCGCGGACGCCGCGCCGGGCAATCGCTATCAATTCGAGCGCACGGGATATTTTTGCGTTGACCCGGACACGAAACCCGGCAACCTGGTTTTCAATCGCACCGTTTCGCTGCGCGATACGTGGGGGAAGATTGAAAAGCAGGAAGGATGATCCGGAAATTGGAGATTAGAGATTGGAGATTGGACGCGCGCGTTCCAACCTCCAACTTCCAATCTCCAATTTCTCTGATTCTAACGGATTCTGTGGTCACTCTCGGTAGCCTCCCATTGAAGCAGACACCAGGAGATTTTGCAACCAGTTGTTGTGATACACCAAGCCGTTCAACTTGTGGGCTGGCGATTGGTATGTGG
>VGOB01000011.1 GCA_016865935.1 Chloroflexota bacterium
CGCTTGGCTCAAGACCCGCCGCCCCGGTCAACGACAGCCGCATCGGCGTCTACGTCATCGTAGTTTCATCGCAAGCCTTGCCGCATTCGGAAAGCCAGGATGACCGGAATTACTTTTGGGATATGTGCTTAAGTTGACACTAATGCTTGACAATTCCCCAAAATCGTCGTATATTGTGATTGGTATACACCAAGCAACCACATAGCAACCTTTTTCATTATGCCGGAGTCGTAGTTTATTATGCCCAAGTCGAAGTACTTCCAGCCAGTTGATCCAAAAATCTACCCCAGATTCGAAGGCATTCGCACGTTTATGCGCCTTCCTTTCCAAACCGATCTCGCAGAGGTTGATTTCGCCATCGTCGGAGTGCCATTCGACACTGGCGCCACGTATCGCGTGGGCGCACGGTTTGGTCCCCATGGCATCCGCAGCGAGTCAATGCTCTTGCGCCCTTTCAACCCGGATCTTGACATCGGCATTTTTGAGCATTGCGCGGGCGTAGATTACGGCGACATTCCCGTCACCCCCGGCTATCTACCCGAGTCGCACGCTCAGATCGAACAAGCCGCCACGAAGATATTCGCCGAAAAGGTAACTCCCGTCTTTTTGGGTGGCGATCATTCGATTTCGCTACCGTTGCTGCGCGCGCTTCACGCGGTTTACGATCGCGTCGCGCTGATTCACTTTGACTCGCATACCGACGTTCACCCCGGTTACTTTGGCAGCAACAAAGATATGCACGGGACGCCGTTTCGACGCGCGGTCGAAGAGAAACTGATTGACGTATCGCGCTCGATCCAAATCGGCTTGCGCGGTTCCACGTACGATGCAACGGGGCGACGCGAATCTACCGACCTGGGTTTTCAGATCATCACCGCGCCGGAACTGCACGACATCGGCGTTCGCGCCGCGCTTGACGTGATCCGCCAACGCGTGGGCGCGGGACCGGCGTACTTGAGTTTCGATATTGACTTTTGCGATCCGGCGTTCGCGCCCGGCACCGGCACGCCCGAGATTGGCGGGTTCTCCAGCGCGCAATCTCAACAACTGGTGCGCGGACTGGCGGGCATACATTTTATCGGCTTTGATTTGGTCGAAGTGATTCCCGCGTACGATTCCGCCGGAATCACCTGCCTGTTGGCTGCCAACCTGGTTCACGAATTTCTTTCGCTCATCGCGCTGCAACACGCCCGCGTGCCGTGACAAAAAATCCGAATCTGCGATGGAGATACCAATGAGTGATAAACTGACTTCTTCCAAAGACAAAATCCTGTTCACGCCCGGACCGCTGACCACCAGCCGCACCGTCAAACAAGCGATGCTGCGCGATCTCGGCTCGCGCGATTTCGAATTCATTCAAACCGTCGCGGACATTCGCGCGCGCCTGGTGCAACTCGCCGGCGTTTCGCCCAACGATTACGCCGCGATTATTCTGCAAGGGAGCGGCACGTACGCGCTGGAAGCTGTCATCTCCTCGACGATTCCGCCGGACGGCAAACTGCTCGTCATCATCAACGGCGCGTACGGACGCCGCACCGAAGCGATTGCCAAGACGCACAAAATTCCAAACGTCGCGCTCACCTACCCCGAAGACACCCAGCCCGATCTCGCGCAAATCGAAGCGATGCTCGCGGCGGATCGCGCGATCACCGATGTCGCCGTCGTGCATTGCGAAACGACCTCCGGCATCCTGAATCCAATCGAAGCGATTGGCGCGCTCGTGAAAAAAGCCGGGCGACGCTATTTCGTCGACGCGATGAGCAGTTTCGGCGCGGTGCCGCTGAACCTTGCAGAAAGCGCGATAGATTATCTCGTCACATCGTCCAACAAATGCATCGAAGGCGTACCTGGGTTTGGCATCATCCTCGTCAAACGCGCGACGCTGTTGCAGACCGAAGGCTACGCGCGCACGATCAGTTTGAATCTGCTCGCGCAATGGCAAGGATTGGAGAAAGACGGTCAATTTCGCTTCACGCCGCCGACACACACGCTCCTCGCGTTCCATCAAGCGTTGATCGAACTCGAAGCCGAAGGCGGGATCGCCGCGCGCGCCGCGCGCTATCGCGCGAATCACGACGCGTTGATCGCGGGAATGTCCGCGCTCGGATTCGAAACGTATCTGAAACTTGCCGATCAAAGTTACATCATCACTTCGTTTCGCTATCCCAAGCATCCCAATTTTTCGTTCGAACGATTTTACAAAGCGTTGAACGACAAGGGATACGTGATTTATCCCGGCAAAGTCGGCAGCGCGGATTGTTTCCGCATCGGCACGATTGGCAGAATTTTTCCATCCGACGTGCGCGATTTGTTGTCCGCGATCCGCGAGACAATAACGGAAATGGGAATGTGCTGAACGTGTCATTGCGAGCCGCGCAGCGGCGAAGCAATCTCCACGCGGCGATTTGGAGATTGCTTCGGCACAGAAACCGTGCCTCGCAATGACACGGTGATCAATATCAGAAAGGAGCAACGATGGAATTCTATTTTCAACGATCGTATCGCGGTCCGGTCAAAGCGATCCTGCTCGATTGGGCAGGCACGACGATGGATTACGGCTGTTACGCGCCTGCGGTCGTTTTCATCGAGGTGTACAAACGCAAGGGCGTCCCGATTACGATTGACGAAGCGCGCGCGCCGATGGGCGCGCACAAAAAAGTACACATTCGCAAAATCTCGCAACTCGATTCGGTGCGCGAGCGCTGGCAGGCGAAATACAATTGTCCGCCGAACGAAGAGGACGTGGACGCGATGTTCAAAGATTTCGTCCCGCTCCAACTCGCGTGCCTCGCCGATTATTCCGATCTGATTCCTGGCACGCTCGAAGCGGTTGCCGCGTTTCGCGCGCGCGGACTCAAGATCGGTTCGACGACCGGCTACACGCGCGAGATGATGGACATTCTGCTCAGCGAAGCGAACAAGCGCGGCTATGCGCCGGACGCGACGGTGTGCGCGGCGGACGTGCCCGCCGGTCGTCCCGCGCCGTTTATGTGTTTGAAAAATATGATCGATCTCCAAATCTATCCGCCGGAAGCGATCATCAAAGTGGACGACACGTTGCCCGGCATCGAAGAAGGACTGAACGCCGGAATGTGGACGATTGGCTTGGCGAAAACCGGCAACGAGATCGGCTTGAACGAGCAAGAGATCAAGCAACTCGATCCGGGTGTGTACCAATCCAAGATCGAACGCGCGTATACGCGGATGGCGCAATGCGGCGCGCATTTCGTCGTGGACGGCATCTGGAACATCGAGCCGTTGCTGGATGAAATCAACGCGCGGCTCGCGCGCGGCGAACGACCGTAGACCGCGGTGTCATTGCGAGGGCGTTTTTTGCCCGAAGCAATCTCCGACTCGCGGGTTGGAGATTGCTTCACTTCGTTCGCAATGACACGCGACGAGGCAAACTGATGCTCACTTTTCTGGACGTGATGGAACGCGCGACGGCGGGACCGATCAGCACCGAAGAAGATTTCAATCTCAAGGTGCTGGTGCCCAACGTCCGCAAAATCGTCAAGCAATTCGATATTCGGTACGACGCCGCGAATCCGGTGACGACGGACGACGCGCTCGCGCGGCGACTCTTTGACGCGGCGGTCGAATTCATCGCGCAGACCGGGCTGTACTGCACCGGGACGAATCGGATCATCCGCGTCGAGCGCGACGAGATTCTGCGCGCCGCGCAAGAAATTTCCGGCGGCGGTACGTTCGGCGAAGGCAAAGATCGCCGGACGTTTCAGCCGCGCCGACCGGACGACGCGACGCCGCCCTGGTGTCACGTTGGCACCGGCATCGTCGCGTCGTCAGAAGAAATCGCGATGGCACAGGTCGAAGGGTACGGCAGTATTCGCCAAGCCAGTTCGGTCAGCATTCCGGCGTTCGGGCGCGTGCGCGGAATGCCGGTGCTGGGCGGATCGCCGCTGGAAATCTACGCGTCCGCCGCGTCGGTGCAAGCCGCGCGCAAAGCGCTCTGGAAAGCCGGGCGACCTGGGTTGCCGATTCTCAACTTGATTTCGTCTGCGACCACCGCGACGGCGATGATCGCGGCGACGCATCCCGCGTTTGGTTTGCGCGCGTCGGACGGCTGGCTGATTGATTTCATCGCCGAGATGAAAGTAAATTACGAGACGCTCAATCGGCTGGCGTTCATCCTGATCACCGGCGGCAACGTCGGATCAACTTGTCTGCCGATTCTTGGTGGGTACGGCGGCGGCGCGCCGGGCACCGCGCTGATTATGACCGCGTACCATTTGCTTGGAATGTTGTTGTTCCAGGGAAGTTATCAGTTGACCGGTCCGGTACATTTCAAACACAGTTGCTCGACAACGCGCGATGGCTTGTGGATTTTTTCCGTCGTCGGACGCGCGACGAGTTTGCGCACGCGCTATCCCGCGATTGCGTTGGGGTACGGCGCGGCGGGACCTTGCACGAAAATGTACTTTTACGAAGCCGCCGCAGTCAACTTGTGCGCGGTGTCGTCCGGTTTTGCCGGAGTGCAAACCGTGCATCCCGCTAAAGCGATCATCACCGACGGCGTCACGCCGCTCGAAGCCGAGTTCAACGTCGCGATGGCGTATGCCGCGACCAAGGTGCAAGCCACGCGCGCGAATGAACTCGTGAACCAACTCCTCGCCAAGTACGAAACCGAAATCGAACGCGCGCCGGAAGGCAAACGCTACCAGGAATGTTTCGATGTCGCGACGCGCAAGCCATCGGAGGAATACGTGCGACTATATGAGCAAGTGAAAGAAGAATTGAGAGGGATGAGACTAGAGATTGGAGATTAGAGATTGCCAATCTCCAATCTCCAATCTCCAATCTCTAATCTCCAACCGGGAGGACAAGTGCTAAATTTCCTAGACATCTACGAACGCGCGTTGCAGGGACCGATTATGACCGAGCAAGATTTCGATCTGAAGGTCTTTATGCCCGCGCTCAAACAAGTGACCAAGCAGTACGGCATCCAGTACGACAAAGAAAATCCGGTGCCAAGCAACGACGCGGACGCGGACAATCTTTTCCGTGCGGCGGTGGATTTTTTGAGCCGGTGCGGAATTTATTGCCAGAACACAAATCGCGTGATGCAGTTTACGCAAGCCGAAATTCTGCAAGCGGTGAACGAAGCGACCGGACGATGTTTTGCCGGTGAAGGCGATGACGCGCGCGTCTTCGGAATGAGAAAGCCGGACGATCCAAAAGTGCCGTGGCTGCACGTCGGCTCCGGCATCGTTTGCACGACGGAAGAAATGTTCACGAACCTGGTCGAGGGCTATGGCTCGATTGCTGAAGCAAGTTCGATCAGCATTTGCGCGCTCGACACGCTACGCGGCATTCCGGTGATGGCGGGCTCGCCTGCTGAAATTTACGCGGCGATTCGCGGCATCAAGATCGGACGCGAAGCGCTGCGCCGCGCCGGACGCCCCGGCTTGCCGATTATGAATTTGATTTCGACGTCGGCGTCGGCGGTGACGACGATTGCCGCGAGCGCGGCGCAATTCGGTTTGCGTCCAACCGACGGCTGGCTCGTCGGCGCGATCTCGGAAATGAAAATTGATTTCGGCGCGATGAACAAGATCGCGTACCTGCTCAACTGGGGCGCGAACGTCGGCGCGGAAACGAGTCCGATCCTGGGTGGCTACGCCGGGGGACCCGCAAGCACTGCCGTCGTCAGCACGGCGTACATTTTGATGGGCTTGCTCGTTCACAAGGGCAAATATCAATTGACCTTCCCGATTCATTTTCGCTACGGCTGTTCGAGTCCGCGCGATGTGCTGTGGGTCGTCGCGGCAAGTTGTCAGGCGGCAAGTCGCAATATTCCGATGCCGGTCATCTGGCTCGGTTATATGGCGGCGGGACCTTGCACCAAGATGTACTTTTACGAAGCCGCCGCGTACTTGCTCACCGCGACAACTTCTGGCGCGCCGTCGGTGCAAACACCGCATCCTGCGAAAGCGGTGAAGATTGACGGCATCACGCCGATGGAAGCGCGCTTTGGCGTCGCGATGGGAACCGCCGCCGCGAAATTGAATCGGCAACAGGCGAACGAATTGGTCAGGCAGTTGCTCGCCAAGTACGAAAGTCAAATCGAAACCGCGCCGACCGGATCGCGCTATCAGGAATGTTTCAACGCGACCACCGGCAAACCCGGCGATGAGTACGTTCGATTGTATGACGAAGTGACGAACGAACTCGCGCAAATGGGGTTAGAGATTGGAGACTAGAGATTGGAGATGAAATCTCTAATCTCTAGTCTCCAATCTCTGTTCTGTACCAAAGGATACAACAATGGACAAACAACAAATCTTGGAAAAACTCGCGCAAGCCATCGTGGATACTGATCCTGAATTGGCGCGCGCGACTGCAAAAGAAGCCATCGCCAGCGGCGTCAGCCCGCTCGAAGCGGTGGAGCAAGGTCTCTCGAAAGGAATGGGCACCATCGGCGATCTGTTTGGACGCGGCGAAGTGTTTCTGCCGGAACTTTTGCTCTCGGCAAACGCGTTCAACGAAGCGATGCAAGTGCTCAAGCCAGAACTGGAAGCGCGCAAACAACAGATCGCGCAAACCGCAACCGTCGTCCTGGGAACGGTGCAAGGGGATTTGCACAGCATCGGCAAGAACATCGTCGCGACGTTGTTGGAGACGAGTGGATTCCGAGTCGTCGATCTTGGCGTGGATCGCTCGCCGCTCGATTTCGTTCAAGAAGCCGGAAAAGCGAATGCCGATGTGATCGCGCTGTCGTGTTTGATGACGACGACGATGCCAAGCCAGAAGGCAGTGATTGACGTGTTGAAAGAAATGAAGTTGCGCGACAAATACTTGGTCGTCGTCGGCGGCGCGCCAACAAGTCAAAAATGGGCGGACGAAATTGGAGCGGACGGGTACGGGCAATCCGCCGTTGACGCGGTCGCGCTCGTCAAACGACTGGTCAACAAAAAGAAATAATTTCCGTGTCATTGCGAGGAGCATCGTGAGCGGAGCGAAGCGCAGTCGAACGATGCGACGAAGCAATCCCCAACTTCCAAAGATGGGGATTGCTTCGGCAAAAACCGCCTCGCAATGACACTTGGAGACCGTATGCCTCCCGTGAAACCGCTCACGCGCAAACTCGCGACCCCGATGCCGCTGTACAGTCAGATCGCCGCGAACCTGCTCGATCAGATCGAAGCGGGCGAACTCGCGCCGGGTGATCGTTTGCCGCCAGAGCGCGAGTTGAGCAAAATGTTCGGCGTCAATCGCGTGACGGTGCGTCGCGCGTTGCGCTTTCTGGAATCGCAAGGATTGCTCAGCCGGAGGCAAGGCGCGGGCACGTACATCACCGAACCCAAGATCGAACGACACGCGGATCGATTGGTGCCGTTCACGCACGGAATGCAACGGCGCGGTTTCAAACCCGGCGCGCGCGTGATCGTGTTAGAGACGCGTCCCGCCGATACGCACCTCGCGCAAGAATTACAACTCACCGTCTCCGCGTCCGTCTATCACATCGAGCGGCTGCGTTTTTTGAACGAAGAACCGGCGATGCTGGAATGTCTCACGGTTCCGGCGCAGCGTTTCCCCGCGCTCGAACGATTCGATCTGGGCGCGCGTTCGCTGTACGAAATTCTCAAAACCGAGTACGGCGTCTCGGTCGCGCAAGCGCGGCAAAGTCTCGAAGCAGTCAGCGCGTCCGAGTACGAAGCCGCGCTGTTGCAAATCGAACCGCGCGCGCCGTTGATGTTGGAGCGCCGCCTCGCGTTCGATCCGGCGGGCGTGCCGGTGGAACACGGACGCGATGTCTATCGCGGCGATCGTTTCCGGTTTGTGACGGAAACGGCGCCGCTGGAAGCGTAGCGATGAAAAGACCCGAAGAATTCTCAAAATCCTTCGGGTCTTTTTCTACGATCCGTTTTTCAGCACCAGCACCGCTTCTTTCGAGAAGGTGATCTCGACTGTGTCGCCAATCTCCGGCAGTTTGAGGAACGGATTGTTGAACGTGTCCATCAAGAACAGATTGTCTCCGGCGCGCACTTGGACGCGCACGATCGAACCCAGGAAGGTGATGTTCTCGACTTTGATGTTCAACACGTTCGGCTTGCGTCCGTCTTCCGCGAAACTGATCCGCTCGGGGCGAATCGAAACAGTCACGGCGGTGCCATTGGAAACGCCTTCCAACTTTTGCGCGGTGACGACTTGCTGCGAATCAATCGCCAGAACACCGTTTGCCACATCGCGCACCGTCGCCGAAATGTGATTGAGCGTCCCGACGAATTGCGCGGTAAATTCGGTGTTGGGGAAATTGTAAATCTCGAACGGCGTGCCAACCTGCTCGATCTTGGCGTTGTTCATCACGACGACGCGATCGGAGAGCGAGAGCGCTTCCTCCTGATCGTGCGTCACGTAAACTGTCGTGATGCCGAGTTTCTGTTGAATCGCGCGAATTTCTTGGCGCAACGAGACGCGAATTTTCGCGTCGAGCGCGGAGAGTGGCTCGTCGAGCAACAAGACCTGCGGCTGAATCGCCAGCGCGCGCGCGAGCGCGACGCGTTGCTGTTGACCGCCGGACAGTTGGTACGGATAGCGATTGCCGAAACTGTCCATTTTGATAATCGCGAGCACTTCTTCGACGCGTTTTTTGATTTCGTCCTTGGGCTTGCGCGCGATCTTCAAGCCAAAGCCGATGTTCTCCGCAACGTTCATATTCGGAAAGAGCGCGTACGCTTGAAAGACCATTCCGGTGTTGCGCTTTTGCGGCGGCTTGAACGTCACGTCGTTGCCGTTGATGATGACGGTGCCGGTGGTCGGCAGTTCAAAGCCCGCGATCATTCGCAACGTCGTCGTTTTGCCGCAGCCGCTGGGACCCAGAAACGAAACGAACTCGCCTCTTTCGACGTTGAGATTGAAATCCTGCACGGCGGCAGTTTGTCCGAAAACTTTGCTGACGTTAGTAAGTTCGAGGAATGCCATAGTTACTCCAGTGTTCAGTGTTCAGTGTCCGGTATTCAGTGTTCAGTCTGAATACTGAACACTGAATACTGCATACTGCTTTACCGCGTGACCTGAATCTGTCCCTGCGTGCCGCGCCCGAGGAACTGCATAACGCCGATGCACGCCCAGGTTAGCGAGAGACTGATGATCGTGAGCGCGGTAGATTCGTATGGACGCGTCTGTCCCAGGTTCGCCATATACGGACCGAAGGCGGGACGCGCGAGAAACGTTGCAATCGTAAATTCGCCGATCACCATCGCGAAGGTGATGAACGCGCCGCTGAGCAACGCGATACGTAGGTTCGGAAAAATCACAGCGGCTAGAATCGTGCGCCAGCCCGCGCCCAAACTTTGCGCGGCTTCGGTCAGCGTCCGCACGTCCATCGCGCGCAAGCCGGTGTCCACCGAGCGGTACATCGCGGGCAAGGACATTGCGACGTATCCCATCACCAGCAAAAAATCCGCACCCAGTTCGCTCTCCAGAATGGAGAGCGGCGGGCGGCTGTAGACGCGGATGATGCCGAAGACGAGAATGATCGCCGGCACGACGTAGGTGAGCAGGGTGACGAATTCGATGAGCGGACGGAGATGCGGCAGTTTCAAATGCACCCAGTACGCCGTCGGCGTGATGAGCAGGGTGCCCGCCAGAATCGTCCAGAGCGCCATAACGAACGAGTAGGTGAAGGTGTTTTGAAAGCGCGCGGATGTGAGGACGTTCTTGTACGCTTCGAGCGTAATTTGATCTTTGACCAACCGCAAGGAAAAATCGAGCGTCCCGATCAGCGGCAGGAAAAAATACAGAAAGCCGAGAAAAATCAGAATCCAGGGAAAGAGAGTAGAGCGTTTCATCGTCGTAACCACCGTTCGCTTCTTCGCTGCAGCCAGTAATAAAGGGCGAGCGAAAGCGCCATCACAATGATCATTCCGACGGCAACCGCGTAGCCAAGACCGGGATCTTGCAACACCTCGCCGCGAATTTGGCGAAAGATGAGGATCGTCGCCAGTTGAAAGTTTCCGCCCGTGAGCGCGTATGCTGTCGCGACCGCGCCGAAGGAATTGCCGAAGAGCAGAATCATCGTGCCGAGCAGTGACGGGAGAATGATCGGAAAGGCGACGTAGCGCCAGTACTCCGCGCCGCTCGCGCCCAGATTCTCCGATGCTTCGCGCCACTCGCGCTTGAGTCCGTCGAGCGCGGGCGTAATCACCAGCACCATCAGCGGAAATTGAAAGTACGTATAGGTCAGGATCAATCCCAAGAGACTGATCACCGAAAAGCCGGTCATATAGAGGTCGAAATCGAAATAGTTCCGCAGGAGCACGGTTATGAATCCAAGCCGACCCAGGGTCGCGACAAACGCGAACGCGAGCGGCACGCCGGAAAAGTACGACGCGACGCCCGAAAAGGTGAGGAGCGCGGAACGAACGAATTTGGGCAACCCGCCCAGCACGGCGGCATACGCCAAGAGAAAACCGAAAATACCCCCCGTCAATGCCGTGATGATTCCGACTTGCATACTGAGAATATACGCGCTGACAATCGAGTTGGACTGAAAGTCAACGGTGAACGGCAGCGGAAAAGTCACGCCCAGCAAGCTCGCTTCGGAAGGCGCCGCCACGAATTTGAGCGTGACGCCTTGGAACATTCCGGCAAAATTTCCCAGCGTCAAATTTCCCTGCCGGTCTTGCACCGAACCGATCAGCAGGGTGGCGGAGGGCAGAATCAAAAAGAGGATCGCGAAAATGAAAAACGGGACGACCCCGAGCCACGCGAAAGAAATGTTGCGCGCGCGCGGCGGCGAAACGGCGGAAAGAGTCTGGGTTGTTTGCATCGTGGCTTTCACCCCCTTGGTTCTCCCTCTCCTGAGGGGAGAGGGAGAACACGGGAGAACCGGATTACTTGGCGATCTTGGTGCCGACGACCTTTTCCCAGTTTTCACCCACGAGCTTGCGGGCGGCGCTCACTTGCGCGCCGGTTGGGAAGAACGCTTTGGAGTACAATTCCGCGGGCGGCAATTTCTTTGCCAGCTCCGCCGGAATCACATTCCGTTTGACCAGATCGTCGTAGCGAATGGGATGACCATAGCCCTTGAGCCAGAGCAGTTGCCCTTCATCCGAGTAGAGGAATTCCATCCACAGTTTCGCGGCATTGGGGCGCGGCGAGTATTTGTTGATCGCCTGAATGTACACGCCGCCAAAGACGAACGACTTTGGAATGACGACCTCGATCTCGGGATTGCCCTTGAGGATGTCCTTGTAGCCGAGTGCGAGATAGTCCCAGGTGATCAAGATCGGCGTTTCGCCCTTGGCAAGTTTCGACTGATCGCCGATCACAGGAACGAGGTTGCCGGATTTGGCGAGCGTCGCAAAGAAATTGAGTCCCGGGGTGACGTTCTCGTGGTTTCCGCCATTCGCGAGCGCGGCGGCGTAAACGCTCTGCTGCGCTTGATTCGACGAAAGCGGGTCGCCGGCAATCGCGATGCTGTTCTTGTACTCGGGCTTGAGCAAGTCTGCCCAGTCCATTGGCGCGTTCTTGATCACCGACTTGTTCACGGCAAACGAGAACACACCGTAATAGTCGCCGTACCAGCAACCATCCGGATCCTTCAGCGCGGTTGGGATAGTGTCCCACGTGGCGACTTTGTACGGCATGCACAGCCCGTCGTTTTTCAAGGTCGGCGCGAACGCAAAGCCCACATCTACCACGTCGGGATTTTGGGGACCCTTGTTGTCCTTGTTCGCGTTGATCGCGTTGATTTCGTCTTGCGAACCGGCTTGCGGATCGAGATCGGTGTACTTGATACCGGGGAATTTCGCAAAGAAGGTCTTCTTGATCTCGCCGTAGTTGAGCCAGTCATCCGGCAACGCGATGGTGGAGAGCGCACCTTCCTTCTTGGCTTCTTCATACAGTTTTGCCATCGCCGCTGCGCTCGGATCGGCGGGCGCCTTGGGCGCCGCTGTGGGCGGCGCGGCGGTCGGTGCGGGTGTAGGCGCGGGGGCGCACGCCACAACCACTACCGCCAAGATCACGAACAACATCAGCATAGAAACACGTTTGACGTTCATTGTTCTCCTCCTCAAAGAGACATAGGTTGATTTGGTGTGATCGAAAAAATATAGATACTGGTTGTGCTTCCGCTCACCTCCTTCCGCGATCCTTGCGCCGAGAATACAAAAAAGCAGACCAACCGAAAAAAGGGTCTGCCTGAAACTAACCGATCCAATCGTCGAACGCGGGCGAGCCGAAATAGGCGCGTGCGAGAACAACGCGTCGCATAAGGTCTGCGACTGTTCGCCGGGTCTCGATTCGACCTCGAATCTCTAACGCACGATTCATTGCGCCTCTGACTCCATCCCTCAAACTAGATACGATCAGTGTATCACCACTCTGGCTCTGCTGTCAAATCCTCAAAAACCAGATTGCGCTGGGTACACCCTCGACACGCGCACGTCCGATGCTTCGCCGAGATACCACCGCAGCAATTGCGCGAACCAGTGACTGAACGCGTCGCGGCGATCATTCAAACGCGTCAACAACTCGGGCAAGGTGAAATATTCAACCGACGCCACTTCGTTCGGATCGAAGCGGACGCGCGCCGGATCCACGATCCCTTCGTACACGCGACAGAACTCGTTGTCGCCGGGACCATAGTTCATTCCAAATTCCACACGCGGATGCAGTTCGATCCCAGTCAGCCCCAGCTCTTCGCGCAAGCCGCGCACCGCCGCGTCAAAATAATCTTCCCCTGCTTTGAGATGCTCCGATACCGAACAATCGAGCGCGGACGGAAACGTATCGCGATCTTTGCTGCGCTGTTGCACGAGCAACTTGCCATCGCGCGTAAAAAGAAAAACGTGCACGCCGCGATGCCACAACCCGCGCTGATGAACAACCGATCGCCATTCCTGTCCGATGACGATATTGTTCTCGTCTACGATGTCGAATAGTTCGTCCGGCATAGATCAGGGGATAGGGGTGAGGGGTCAGGGGACAGTGAGCAGTCAACACTTTGCCGACCCCTGACCCCTGATCTCTGTCCCCCGTTCACTTTCTCCACTCCGGCGGCGGAACCGAATCGCCTTTGACCAAGCCGGTAAACGCGGCGCGCACGCGCGCATCCACTTCCGGCGAAAAGACCGCGGGATTATCGCGCGTCAAAATTTCGCGGACGCGTTTCATTGCGCGCGTCTGCGCGTCGGACGCGCCTTGCTTTTGCCACCGCTCGCGCACGTTCCGATCCGCGATCTCCGGCAAAAAGAGCGACGTTTTCATCCGGTCGAATGTTTCCGGTTTGTCCATAAACATTCCGCCCGGACCCACTTGTTTGATCAAATCGAGCGAAAAATTTTCGCGGCTGAACTCGAACCCGCGCTGGAGCCGTTTCAACATCAACGCGATTTCGTTGTCAATCACTGCCTTGCCAAAATCGAACGTCGTCAACGCGTCGAGCAAGCCGCCCAGGTTGAACATATCCGCGCCGCCGAGCAATCCGGCAACAACCGACATCCCACATTCGTACCCGGCTTGCGCGTCGTTCAGTTTGGAATTTGTCAAGCCGATGTAACCGCCGGAGGGCACGTTGTAAAATCGCGCCATTTGCGCGTGCGCCATATGCAGCATTCCGGTCTCGATCGCGCCCGGCGCATAATTGCCGCGCCGCATATCCGCGAGCGTCGAAAGCGAACTGTAGATCAGCGGCGTCTCGGGTCGCACCATTTGCGTCAAGGTTGACCACGCGAGAAATTCCGCGTTTCCCTGAGTCAACGTTCCAAGCAAAGTGAGCGGCGACGACATTCCACCGTTTGGCACGATGGTCGCGTAATTCGGAAGTTGTCGCTCGGTGAAATAGATCAGCATCTCAGTCGAGTCTACATCCATCGTAAGCGGCGCGACGACTGGACAAAAGTGTCCAGTGATGAATGGGCGCGCGCGATACGCATCGTCACTTCCGGCGACGAGCGCGCCCATTCGCAAAATCTTCTCCGCGTCTTCCGCGTTCAGCGCGTTGCAGCGTACCGGCTTGAGACAATTTTTCAGCGACGGATACAATCGCGCGATGGTATGATACCCCGGCGGCGCGTCTTCCGCCAGCGTCGAGATCGAAAATACGTCGTAGCCCGGTAATTCGTTGATCAAATGCGCGATGCGCGCGATGTCGTCCGAGTACGACCGCCGCACTTGCCCCGTCACCGGATCGATCAGATCCGGCGCGGAACTGCCGGTGACGATCACCGGACGATCGCGCGGCACGACGCGATCGTACTGTGGATCGCGTCCGTAAAACGTAAACGTCGGCGGAAATGCCGCGCGAAACTGTTCGACGACGGCGCGCGGGAACGTGACGATCTGGGTCGCGCCGTCCACACGGCAACCGTGCTTTGCGAAAATTGCGCGTGCGTTTTCGTTCCGCACCAGCAACCCGACGGTGTCAAGTAGTTCGAGCGATGCGGCGTGGATTTCTTTGACCTGTTCGCTTGTGACAAGTTCGGCGAAATGAGTCATCTTTTCTCGATCCTGAGTTTTGCTGCCAAACATTTGACTTGCGTCACTGACGCAAGTTCCAATCCCACGTGAGCAGCTTTGAGCGATGCGGCTGCCGTCGCAAATCGCGCGGCATTCTCCAAATTCCAGCCGCGCAGTGTCGCGTAGATAAAGCCGGTCGAAAATGTCGCGCCTGCGCCGCAGCCGTCTACGACATTGACGCGCGGCGCGCGCACGCGCAGCGTTTCATCGCGCCGCGCGACCAGACATCCTTGCCCAGCGAGCGTGACGAGCGCGGTTTGCGCGCCCGCGTCAAGCAATTTACGCGCGACGGCTAACGCACTGCCGCTGTGTTTTTGCGCCGGATCGGTGCTTGCCTGACAAATCGTCGCGCGGCGGACATAGCGCGCGAGAATGTCCGGATCGCGATGCGCGTGTTCCAGATTGAGAAATACCGGCACGCTCCAACGTCGCGCCGCGTCCATCGCGCGCACGATGTGATCGCCGTCGTACCAATCCACGTACAACATTTGCGCGCCGTGCACGAGCGACAGGTCGGCGGTGTCGAGCGTGTCCAGCACGCGCGGCTCGCGTTGCCAAAAGTACGTGCGCGCGCCCGTGCGATCCGAAACGTCCACTTCAAACGGCGTCGTGAATTTTTTGGAGAGTCGTACTTTGCCCGCGACGCCGAGCGCACGGAGTTTCCGTGCGACGTCGCGCCCGCGCGCGTCGTCGCCCAATGTCGTGCCGATCAGACCGCTGGGTACGTTCCATTGCCGGAGCAAGCACGCGACAATCGCGGCATCGTCAAAGATAAACTCGCTCACAGCTTTGACGAGTGCGCCGGTGTTGTGCGCGGGCATTTGATCCACGACCAGGATCGCAACCGGCGTAATCATCCCGAAACAGACGACTTGCGGTATCGAACGACGAGCCGTTTGGGGATTGCTTCGTCGCATCGTTCGACTTCGCTGCACTCCGCTCACGATGCTCCTATCCAGAAACTTGGCGTTCGTAGTATACGCTTCAGCGCAAGGGGCGGCGATGAATCGCCCACTACGAAAAGCGCCGCTACGGCAAAAAGTACGGATTCGTCCACGCCGATTGATAGTCCATATCCACAACCTCGACGCGGATGTAGCGTTGCCCCTGGTGCAACGTGAACGTCGCTTCAGTGAGCGGCTTGCCGTCCCAGGAGTGCGCGGCGTTTGGACAATGCCAAATGTCGCCGATCAGAAAGATCGAGCGGGCGGGTGAACAGCGTACGGTAACCTGGCGTCCTTCCAGTTGCGCATCGTAGATTTCGGGACCCATCGTCGCGTAGAATTGTCCGGCGCGCAGCGCGTCGATGATCGAGGGCTGGTCGAGCTTTTCGGCGCGCACGTTCACCCAGCCGCGCCCGTGATCGGGATAACGAAAGTGCGAATCGTCGGTGGCGAGTCCCCACAGCGTTTGCCCGCGCCGCAACAACAAATCCCAATGCGCGAGCGAGTGTCCCTTGTTGATTTCCAACCAACAGCCCGTATTAAAAATCTCGATGCCGATGTGACCTTTCAAAACGATCAGGTCGTCGAGTGTGTGATCGTGCCAATACGGATGCGCGACAAATGCCGTGCCGCCCGCCGCGTTCACGGCGTCAATCGTATCTTGCGGATCGCGCGCGGGCGCGATTGGCATTTTCGTCAGACCGAGACTGATGACGTGATATTCGACCATACCGCGCCGCGTCGAATATTCGAGACTGGGAATCATCAGGAGCGGCGGGTTGGCGAGAAAATCGAATGGATTTGTCAGCCGATTGTGATCGGTGAGCGCGAGAAAATGGTACCCATGCGCAGCGTGCCATTGCATATTTTCGGCGGGCGTTGGCTTGCCATCCGATTGATTCGTGTGCGTGTGCAGATTTCCTTTGTACCAATTACCCGGCAGATCGAACGGCGGAAGCGAAGGCATTTGTCCTCCTGACAGTGACCGATGACCGGCGACCGATGGCGGACGTCGGTCGTCCGTTCTTCGTCGTTATGCTTTGATGCGCGCGCCTTGCGGATCGTACAGCGCGTTCGGCGCGACGACTGCAGGCACGCGTTCGCCAAAAATGTCCACCTCGACGCGCGTCCCGATTTTTGCCAAGTGGATCGGCAGGTACGCGAGCGCGATATTTTTCTTGACGGTGTAGCCGTACCCGCCGCTGCGGACGCGTCCCAGACATTGATCGCCGGAGTAGACCGCTTCGCCGCCGTAGAGTAAAAGATATTCTTGTCCGCCGACAACAAGCGTACACAATTTCTTTTGCGCCCCGGCTTTTTTGATTCGCTTGAGCGCGCTGCGTCCGATAAAGTTTCCTTTGCCGAGATGCGCGCAGAACCCGAGTCCGGCTTCGTACGGATTTTCGAGCATCGTCACGTCCGCGCTAAAATATTTGTAACCCTTTTCCAAGCGAAGCGAATCGAGCACCTTGTAACCACCCGCAACGATGTCGAACGGCTTGCCCGCCGCCATCAACGCGTCCCACACTTGCCCCGCCCATTCCGGTTCGACGTACAATTCCCAACCTAGTTCGCCGACGTACGTGACGCGTTGCGCCAAGACACTCGCGCCTCCGATCTTGATGATCTTCGCGGTCATATACGGGAACGCGCGATTCGAAACATTATCCTTGGTCACCGCGCGCAAGACCTCGCGCGCTTTGGGTCCCCACATTCCGATCACGACCATTTCATCGGTGACGTTTTCGATTTGCACCGCGCGTAGGGGCGTTTTATTAAACGCCCCCACGGACGCCTCTACGAGCCAACCCAGATCGTTGTCCACGAATCCCGCGCCCGTGACGATGCGGAAATGGTTTTTCGCGATGCGCGTTACCGTCACATCCGCGACGACGCCACCGCGTTCGTTCAGAAACTGGGTGTACATCACCGCGCCGACCGGACGATTCATTTCGCTGTCGGTCACGCGTTGCATCAGCGCGAGCGCGCCCGCGCCTTGCACGTCAATCTTGCCGAACGACGACATATCAATCAAGCCGACGCGTTCGCGGAATGCTCGATGCTCCTTGCCGACGAGATCGAAGAACGGCGGTTTTGCCCAGCCCCACTCGCGCTGATCGGCTCCGGCGCGTCGCCACGTCCAACCTGGTTCGAAATAATCGGCGCGCTCCCAGCCATTCTTCTTGGCAAACACGGCGCCCAGGTCTTGTTGACGCGTGTGCAACGCGCTGATGCGGCGCGGGCGGCCCCATTCGTCTTGATCGAACGGATAGCGCAAGCGATAATAATATTTATAGCCCTCGCGCGCGGCTTGTGCGGCGTACGCCGGATCGTGATAGTTGCGCCCAAACCGCCACGCGCGATAACCGTACACGTCCACCGAAGTTTCGCCTTCGACCATCCACTCTGCGATCGTTTTGCCGATGCCGCCACCGCCGCCGAACCCGTTGAGCGAAAGTCCAGCTGCCATCCAAAAGCCGCGCACGCCGGGCATCGGACCCAGCAATGGATTCGAATCGGGTGTCAGCGCGTCGGGATGACAAATCAAATTGACGATCTCGGCTTTCTCGACGAACGGAAAACGTTTGTTGCACCCTTCGAGCAATTGTTCAAAGCGTTCGTAATCGGCGGGCAACGATTGCGCGGAATGATCCCAGGGCACGCCATCCACCCAGCGCGCGACCGGATTCGGTTCGTATCCGCCAAACACCATTCCGCCGGATTCCGCGCGACCGTAGACAAGGTAATCGGGATCGCGAAAGCAGGGCATATTTTTCGGCAACTCGTGACCTGGGACGGCTTTGAGCATCACGTGTTGATGATCGATTGGCGTTGAGACGACGTACAGCCCAACCATCGCCGCGATCTGCGGCGCCCAAATGCCTGCCGCGTTGACGACGATTTCGGTTGCGATGTCGCCCTTAGTCGTCTTGACTTTTTTGATTTCGCGTTTCGGCGATAACTCAAAGCCGGTGACGCGCGTATTCGTCAGAATTTTTACGCCGAGCGCTTTTGCCGCGTTGGCGACCGCGTACGTCGCGCCATGCGGATCGAGGTGACCGTCTTTCGGCATATAGACTGCGCCGTACAAATTCTCTTTCGTGATCGCGGGCATCAGGCGCACCGCTTCGTCCGGCGAAATGATCTCCGCGTCCAAGCCGATCCCTTTGGCGCGGCTGACGCTGCGTTGCAAGTCCATCAACTGTTCTTTACTCGACGCGAGCCGCAAGCTGCCGACCGATTCGAACACACCCAGTTCGCTGTACAACTCGATGCTGTATGCGCGAAAGCGCATCATCGTTGGCGACGTATTGAACGCCGTGACGAGACCGGCGGCTTGACAGGTCGAGCCGCTCGTCAGTTCGCCCTTTTCGATTAGAACGATTTCTTTCCAACCGGCTTTGGCGAGGTGATAGGCGATGTTCACGCCGGTGATGCCGCCGCCGATGACGACGACGCGGGCTTGGTCATTCATTGGTTTTCCTTTTGCGCGCCGCCGCGCCCGCGATGACGACGCGGACGTTGCGCGATTCAAGTTCGGCGCGCGCGATTTTGCTGAGGCGCGCGTCGGTCACGAGCATTTGCACTTCGTCAATCTCGGCGATTCCAAAGTTGGACACCACGCCCCATTTGCTATGATCGGCGACGACGATGATCGCGCCGTGCGTGCGTTCGATCATCAGCCGCACGAGTTCCGCCTCCGGATTGCTGGGTACCGTGAAGCCGTACTTGAGACTGATGCCATCCGCGCCGATGAAAGTTTTGTTTGCGTTCAACCGACGCAGGTTTTCAGAAGCAAAATGACCAACCACCGCGTTTGAGCGCGGGTAGAACGTGCCGCCGAGCAAAATCAATTCAAAGCCGACTTCGTGAACTTGGAGCGCGGCGGACAAATTGTTGGTGACGACGGTGACCTTGGCGCGGCTTGGAATACTGCTGATCACCTGCGTCGCCGTTGTGCCGCTGTTGACGAAGATCGTGTCGCCGTCCTCGATCAGCGCGGCGGCCGTCGCGCCGATGCTGCGTTTTTCGTCGGGGTGCGCGAGCGCGCGCGTAGCATACTCTGGCTCGGTTTTCAATTGCTGACTGAGGATCGCGCCGCCGTGCGTGCGTTCGAGCACGCCTTGCTTTTCCAGCCATTCCAGATCGCGGCGCACGGTCGCTTCCGAAATGCCGAGGAGTTTGCACAGCTCGGCGTTCGTCACGACCTTGTTGATTTCCAGACGATTGCGAATTTGTTCGAAGCGTTGAGCGGGAATTAGTTGTTTGCTCATTTCACGCGCCTCGTTGTGCGCCCCACTGTCATTTCGAGAAGACATATCGCCGCGCGATATGTTTGAGCCGAGAACTGTCATTTCGAGGAGGCGATTTGTGCCGACGAGAAATCTCAGACAGGGCTGGAGATTTCTCCTCGCAAACTACGCTCGTCGAAATGACATGTTCTGGGTAGCGGAGCGAGAAATCTCGTCATAGCGGCGATGAGATTTCTCGGCGCAAAAGCCGCGCCTCGAACTGACAAGGGAGAATGTCGCCTCGCGCGAAGGTTTGCGCGAAGCCGAAGGAGAAACATCGAATCTGTTTGACGATGTTACAAATTGGATGATTCTGACTGCATTATAACTACTTTTGAGCGAATTTGCAAGTTTCTGCCACTTGGGCTATAATATCCGTGTCAACGAACGAAGAACGAATACACCGAATCTGAAGGAGACACTCCATGTCTGATCTTCCATCACATGCCCAAGTGGTTATCATCGGCGGTGGTGTGGGCGGATGCAGTATCGCCTATCATCTCACCAAGATGGGGTGGAAAGACGTCGTCATCGTCGAACGATTCGAATTGACGAGCGGTTCGACCTGGCACTCCGCCGGGTTAGTCGGTCAACTGCGCTCCGATGTCAACCTCACCAAGATGATGAAGTACAGCACCGATCTGTATCGCAAGCTGAAGGACGAGACGGGGCAGGATACGGGTTGGCGCGAAGTCGGCGGCATTCGCTTGGCATCCTCACCGGAGCGAATGGAAGAACTCAAACGCCAGTATGCGCTCTCGCGCTCGTTCGATTTTCCCCTCGAAATGATCAGCGCCGCCGAAGCGCACAAGATGTTTCCGCTGATGAACCCCGAAGGTGTGCTGGGTGCGGTCTTTACGCCAACCGATGGCACGATCGATCCAACCGGCTTGACGATGGCGCTCGCCGCCGGCGCAAAATCGCGCGGCGCGAAAATCTTCTTGCACACGAGCGTCACCGGCATCAACGTCAAAGATGGCAGCGTCACCGAAGTTGTGACGAACAACGGCACGATCAAAACCGAAATCGTCGTGAACGCGGCGGGCGAGTGGGGCGCAGAAATCGGCAAGCTGGCGGGCGTCAATCTGCCGGTGATTCCGATGGCGCATTTGTACGCGATCACCAAACCGGTCGCCGGATTGGCGCGCCACGTCCCAACCCTACGCGATCCCGATCTCCTGGTTTATTGGCGCGAAGAAGTCGGCGGCTTTATCACCGGCGGTTACGAGCGTGACCCCGCGCCGTTTGGACTCGACGGCATCCCCGAAGATTTCAGTTACAAACTTTTGCCGCCAGACTGGGATCGTTTTTTGCCGCTGATGCAAAACTCGGTCAAGCGCGTGCCCGCCGTCGAGAACGCAGAGATTCGCCAACTGCTCAACGGTCCCGAAGGTTTCACACCCGACGGCGAATTTTTGCTGGGGCCAACTTCGGTCAAGGGATTCTGGGTCGCGTGCGCGTTCTGCGCGCACGGTCTTGCCGGGGCAGGTGGCATCGGCAAGGTGATGGCGGAATGGATCATCGAAGGAACGCCGGAATGGGATGTGTGGCGTTTGGACGTGCGCCGCTTTGGTCCGAATTACGCGAGCCAGGATTATCAACTCGCGCGCACGCTCGAAACGTACGGCAAGTACTACGACATTCACTATCCAAACGAAGAACGCACGTCTGGTCGTCCGTTGCGACTTTCTCCGGCGTACGCGCGCCAAAAGGAACTGGGCGCGTCGTTCGGGGAAAAGTTTGGCTGGGAGCGCGTCAATTGGTTCACGTCAAACCTGACCGCAGAAACAGCGGTTAGCGATCAGCGGTCAGCGGTCTTGTTCCAACCGCGCGGGTGGGCTGCCAAACACTACTCGCCCGCTATCGAAGTTGAACACATCGCGACGCGCGAACGCGCCGGGCTGTTCGACGAGACTTCGTTCAACAAATTTGAAGTACGTGGTCTGGGCGCGCTGAAATTCCTGCAAATGATGTGTGCGAACAACATCGATCGTCCGGTCGGCGCGGTGGTTTACACGCAGATGCTCAACCCGCGCGGCGGCGTCGAATGTGATTTCACGGTGACGCGACTCGCGGCGGATCGTTTCTTCATCGTCACCGGCACCGCGCTCGGCGTGCACGATTTGTCCTGGATGCGCTTGCATATGCCGGAAGATGGTTCGGTCGTGCTGGAAGATGTGACATCGCAGTACGCGTGTTTCGGATTGTGGGGACCGCAGGCGCGAACGATTTTGCAAAAGGTGACCAAAGCCGATGTGTCGAATGCCGGTTTTCCGTACATGACGATGCAGCACATCACCGTCGGCTACGTGCCGACGATGGCGCTGCGCGTGACGTACGTCGGCGAACTGGGTTGGGAATTTTACTGCCCGATGGAGTACGGCTTGAAATTGTACGACACCCTCTTGGAAGCCGGACAATCGGAAGGCATCGTGCCTGCCGGTTATCGCGCAATTGATTCGCTGCGCTTGGAAAAGGGCTATCGTTATTGGAGCGCGGAAGCATCGCCCGATTACACGCCGTACGAAACCGGAATGGGTTTCGCCGTCGCGTTGGACAAAGGCGATTTCATCGGACGCGACGCGCTGCTCAAGCAAAAGCAATCCGGCGTCAAGCAAAAATTGTGCTGTCTGTCATTGGCGGATAGCAGCGCCATTGCCATCGGCAAAGAGCCAATTCGATCCGGCGACAAGGTGATCGGCTCGGTCACATCGGGCGGCTATGGCTATACCGTCCGCAAGAGTATCGTCTTTGGTTATCTGCCGGTCGAGTTCGCCAAAGTCGGCACGCCATTGACGGTGGAGATCTTTGGCGAGCGAATCCAAGCCGTCGTCGAGTCAGAACCGCTGTGGGATCCAAAAGGCGCGCGGATCAAAGCGTAGAGTTTCCCTAACCTTGCGAAGGCTTTCAACCTTCGCAAGGTTGACTGATCTCTAATCTCCAATCTCTAATCTCTAATTTCTAATTTCTAATTCGAACAGGAGGAGCCATGTCTGTCGAAAACGCCAAAGGGATGTTGATCAAAGCGACGCAGGGTAAGTACGCCGTCGGCGCGTTCAACGTCACCGATTTTGTTCAGATGGAAGGTGTGATCGAGGCGGCGGTCAACAAAAAAGCGCCGCTCATCATCCAGACCTCGGTCGAGCCGAGCAAGTTTTATGGCAGAAAGATGATGGTCGCGGCGTTCCGCGCGCTCGCCGAGTCCGCGCCGATTCCGATCTGCTTGCACCTCGATCATTGCACCGACGTAGATTACTGCAAGAAATGCGCGGACGCCGGGTACACCAACATCATGATTGACGCGAGCAAATTCCCCTTCGAGGAAAATGTTCGCATGTCCAAAGAGGTGGTGGACTATTGCCACAAGGTCGGCGACATTTCGGTCGAGGCGGAACTGGGAACGGTTTCCGGCGTCGAAGACCAGATCAAGGTTGTGGAAGACGAAGCGCAATTGGCGAACCCGCAGCAGTCGGTCGAATTCGTCGAGCGCACCGGCGTCGATTTGTTTGCCCCGGCGATTGGGACGGCGCACGGCGTTTACACAACCAAGGATCCCAAAGTAGATTTCGAGCGAATGGGCAAGATCGCGCAGTTGATCAACGGCAAAGGCGTGCGCGCGCCCTTGATCGTTCACGGCGGGACTGGACTGCCACCCCAGACGGTCGCCAAGTTGATCGAGTTGGGCGGCGCGAAATTGAACGTTTCGACCGAACTCAAGTACACGCTGATTGACACGACCTTCGCCTACATCTCCGAACACCGCAAGGAGTACAATCCCGGCAAGATCAACATCGCAGTCAAGAACGCGATCCGCGAAGCCGCCGAAAAGTGGATTGATATGCTGGGTTCGGCGGGCAAGGCGTAGGACAAATTTGCAAATTTGTCCAATATTCCAAAGGAGTCACATCATGACCAAACCGATCGAAGAGTATTTTGTTCCGTGGATGAAACCGCTAAAAATGTATTTCTCGCCGCATATCGATCTGGCGTGGCGCGATCCATCGCTCCACCGGATGATGTCGAACGAGAACCCGTTGCCGCCATCGCCCAAAGTTCTGGAAGCGATCAACAAGTACGGCGCAATGTCGAATCGTTATCCCGACCAAGGGATCGTCGTGCGGACAAGAATTGCCGAGATGAATGGGTTGGACGGACCGGAAAACGTCGTCATCGGCAACGGGTCGAGTGAAGTTTTCGATATGACGTTTCGCACGTTTTTACAGCCGGGCGAAGAGGTCATTCAGCACACGCCTTGCTTTGCGATCTATCAATTGCGCTGCGATGTGCTCGGCGGCAAACTCGTTTCCGTCCCGATGATCTACAAGGACAAGCGGTTGCTTTTTGACGCCGACGGAATCTTGAAAGCGATCACGCCGCAAACCAAGATCATCGCGATTGCAAACCCGAACAATCCCTCCGGCAATTTTATGGATGCGACGGATTTCGTTCGTATCGCCGAGACGGGAATTCCGTTTGTGATTGACGAGGCATACGTCGAGTACTCCGGCTTGGAAAAATCGCAAGTGGCGCTGGTCAAGAAATACAAGAACGTGATGATCACGCGCACGCTTTCCAAAGCGTACGGCTTGGCGGGGATGCGCTTTGGCTATCTGCTCGCGGATCGCGATGTGGCGATGAAAGTTGCCGCAACGCTTTTGCCTTGGAATGTTGGCACGATCATCATGTGGGCGGCGCTCGCCGCGCTGGAAGATCGAGAAGGATTGGCGGAACGCGTCAAATACAACAATGAGCAAATCGCGTACATCGAAGAAATGCTGGGCAGCATTCCCGGCTTTGTGGTCTTTCCGTCACACGCCAACTACATCTTGTTCGATGCCGGTGGGACGGGCAAAACTGGCAAAGAGATCATCGCGTACGCGGAAAAGAAAGGCATCATCCTCCGCGGCGAATCTGCCAAGTACGGCAGCGACGGTTGGTTCCGCGTCACCATCGGCAGCAAAGAAGAAAATCGAATGTTCGTGGAGACGGTGCGAGAGTTTTTGACAAAGTGAGATTCGCCTGACCGCCGACCACAGACCGCTGACCACTGATCCTTCGACTACGCTGCGCTCCGCTCAGGAAGGCGGTCGGTCGTCTGCCGTTGGCAGTCTGTTCAAGGAGAAATCAACTATGGCTATCAAAGCGATCCTGTTCGATCAGGACGGCGTCATCATTGACACGGAACGCGATGGACATCGCGTCTCGTTCAACATGACGTTCAAAGAATTCGGTTACAATTTTGAGTGGGGTGTGGACGAATATCACGAATTGCTTCAAATCGCCGGGGGCAAGGAGCGGATGAAGCACTATCTTCACACCAAGGGCTTTGGCAAACCGGTCAAGCCGGAAGAAGAAGAAGAGTTGATCAAATCGCTGCACAAACGCAAGACCGCGCTCTTCGTCGAATTGATCGCCAGCGGCAAGTTGCCGCTGCGTCCCGGCGTCAAGCGTTTTATGCAAGAAGCGATGGCTGCCGGACTCAAGATCGGCATCTGCACGACTTCGAACGAAGAAGCTGCCAAGACGCTGACGACCCAGATTCTCAAAGACATCAAGTTCGATACGGTGCTGGCGGGCGACATCGTGAAGAAGAAAAAACCAGACCCGGAAATCTACAACCTTGCGCTGGAGAAACTGGGTCTCAAACCGGACGAGTGCGTCGTCATCGAAGACTCGCGCAACGGCGTGCTGGCGGGCAAAGCGGCGAAGATGCACGTCGTCGCCACGACGAATCCGTACACGGAAAAAGAAGACTTGCACGACGCCGACATCATCGTATCTTGCCTGGGCGATCCGGCTGGTGAAAAGGGAAAACTCAAACAAGGTGGTGCGGGCTTGGCATACGATGGCGTGCTGCGCGTCGATCAGGTGGTCAAGTACTTTGGTGGATAAGCCACGCGGGATTATTCTCGATCTGGACGGAACGATTTATCGCGGTGCGCGGATCATCCCTGGCGCGCGCGAAACTATCGAGAGGATGCGCAAAGGCGCGCATCCTCTCATCTTTGCGACGAACGCCATCGAGTCGGTGGCGGAACACGTGGAGAAACTTGCCGGGCTGGGGATCGCCGTTCGTCCCGACGCGATCATCAATTCGACTTTTGTCCTCATCCAGCGACTCGAACGCGAGATGCCGCGCGCGCGCGTCTTTTGTCTCGGCGATCCGCCGCTGATCGAACAACTCGCGCCGCACTTTGAATTCAGCGAAGACCCGAACGCGATTGATGTGGTGATCGCAAGCACGGATCGTTCGTTCGATTTTCGCAAGTTGAGCATCGGCTTCCATGCCTTGCGAAAGGGCGCGCGCTTTTGGGCGACGAATGCCGAGCCAACGTGGCAGCAAGAGGATGACGAAATTCCAGACGCCGGTGCGATCATCGGCGCGTTGGAAGGATGTTCAGGGCGCAAATTGGAATTGATCGCCGGCAAGCCCTCGACGTTTATGGGAGAAATTGCGCTGGAGCGATTGAATCAGCGCGCGCACGAATGTCTGTTGATCGGCGACAACCTCACGACCGATATCGCGATGGGGCAGCGCGTCGGCATACCCACGGTGTTGGTGATGACCGGTCTCTCCAAGCGCGCCGACCTGGAGCGCGCGCCGGTCAAACCGGATTACGTGCTGGAAAGTATCGCCGATGTACCGCGGCTGCTAGAGGATCTTTAGTGAGGGCGAAGCCACAATGCTTCGCCCTTACATTTTTTCGATCTCGACAACCTGACCGCGCGTACGCGCCTCTTCGACGCGCGAGTTGTACGCTTGCGCGATCACGTCGGGGGCGATGCGCGCGCGGTCAAGCATCAGCGCGCGCTCGACGCCGATGGCGGGAAGGTGGTGTCCGAAATGCGCGATCAGATTGTCGTAAACCGCAACTGGGTCTCTGGCTGGTAGGGATGCATCCGCGTCGCGATACCGAGTTGCGCGCAGCGCTCGCGGAAGATTTTTTCCAGGCGCGCGGCATTCGGGACCGGACACGAGTATCGTTCGCCGTAGCGCCGTTCGTACTGCGCGCGCACGCCGGGAAACAAGTGATCGAGTTTGTCGTAAAAGTACGCGCGCTGCCGGTCGCGCATCGTCATTCCGAACGCGGCGATGATGTACCCCGCGCCCGCGTCGCGCGCGCGTTCGACAATCGCCAGGATGTTTTCGGCGTTATCTTCGAGGAACGGCAAAATCGGCATCATCGTCACGCCGGTGTAAATGCCATCGTCCGCGAGCGCGCGCATCGCCGCAAACCGCTGTGACGCGAGAGACGCGCCCGGCTCGATCTTGCGGCAGAGCGCGTCGTCGGTCGTTGTGATCGTGAAACTGACGGCGGCGTAGACGCGATTGATTTCGCGCAGCGTTTCCACATCGCGCAGCACGAGATTGCTCTTGGTGATGATATGGACAGGAAAACCGCGTTCCGCGATGATGGCGAGCGCGCGCCCGGTCATATTCCATTCGGCTTCGACTTGCATGTACGGATCGTTCATCGAACCCGTCCCGATCGTGCCTTTGACGCGTTTGCGCGCGAGTTCGCGCCGCAAAAGATCGAGCGCGTTCGTCTTGACGTGAATCTCGGCAAAGTTTTCGATGCGATAGCACTCGCTGCGCGAATCGCAATAAATGCACTGGTGCTGGCAGCCGCGATACAGATTCATCGTGTATTTGATGCCGAACCAGGGATCCGGTTTTTTCGATGACGATAACAGGGTCTTGGCGGTAATTTGCTTGATCATTTGTCCCAGTCAATTCACTGTTGAATACGCGAACGGACTGTAGCATAAATTGTTGGCAGTGTCAATCACTCACCGAATATTTCGGGGCGCAAACCGATTTGCGTTAATCGTCCATTTGTGCTATAATGCGCCCACCTTGAAGATTGCCACACACTGGAAGGGAGTCACGCATGGCGTTAAAGAAGGTTGAGAAGACGGCGATTATGCAGCAGTATCACACTCACGCGACGGATACCGGCTCGCCGGAAGTACAGATTGCTCTACTGACCAATCGGATCAACCAACTCGTCGAGCATTTGAAGGGCCACAAACAAGACAATCATTCGCGACGCGGCTTGTTGAAGATGGTCGGGGAACGACGGCGACACTTGAAATATCTCAGCACGAAAGATGCAAGCCGGTACAAAGAGATCGTAGGAAAGCTCGGGTTGCGCAAATAAGCCAACCAAGAACGAGTAGATGCGGGGCGCGGCATACCCATCTACTCGTTTGTTTGTGTCTGGATTTTGGAAGCTGGAAATTGGAAGTTGGAAAACCGTGTCAGCGGCGACGGCAAGTTTCCAACCTCTAACCTCCAACGTCTAACGTGTGGATTCTGATTAACAATTCAATATCACTCGCTCCATCGTCGAGGGCGGGAATTGGAGAGTGCGCCTGCGGCGCAGTGGACAGTGTACAGTGGTCAGTGAACAGTTCTTCTGACCACCGACCACTGACCACTGACCACCGACTCAGTCTCCAGTCCCTGGCCTCCGATGGGCACATCTAGTTGCCTAGTTTCTGGTTACATAGTTGCATAGTGGATTGCCGCGCCAACTATCAAACTAATCAACTATGAAACTAGCCAACAATTCAACTCATTGGAGGTTGAAATGAACGACACACACACTTTTTCGATTCCGTTCGGCGACGGGACGCTCACGATTGAGACGGGCAAGCTCGCCGGACAAGCGAACGGCGCGGTCACCGTGCGACACGGCGATACCGTGATCCTTGCGACGGCGACCGGCGCATCTACTCCGCGCGAAGGCGTGGACTTTTTTCCGCTCACGGTAGATTACGAAGAGCGACTCTACGCGGCAGGCAAAATCCCCGGCAGCTTTTTCAAACGCGAAGGCCGTCCGGGCGAACAAGCGATTTTGCTTTGCCGCTTGACCGATCGTCCCCTGCGTCCGATGTTCCCCAAAGGTTTCCGCAACGACGTCAACATCGTCATCACCGCGCTCAGCGCCGACCAGGAACATTACATTGACATTCTTTCGATCATCGGCGCGTCCACCGCGCTGACGATCAGCGACATTCCGTTCAACGGGCCCGTCGCTGCAGTGCGCGTTGGAATGCTCGATGGACAACTCGTCTTCAATCCGACATCCAAGCAGATGGACAATTCCACGCTCGATCTGCGACTGGCTGGAACGAAAGGCGCGGTCATTATGGTCGAAGCCGGCGCGCAAGAGATCAGCGAAGAGCAAATGCTCGACGCGCTGCAAAAGGGTCACGATGCGATGCAAGCCGTGATCGAACTGCAAGAAAAAATGCGCGCCGAAATCGGCAAAGCGAAAAAGGATTTTCCGTTGCACATCTTGAGCGACGAATTGAAAAACGCCGTCGCTGAAAAATTGGGCAATCGCGTCACCGAAACGATCAAAGCGAGCGGCGTGAAATCGGAACGCAACGAATCGCTCGACGCGCTGAAAAACGAAGTGATCGCCGCGTTCAAGGAACAATATCCGACGCCCGACGTCGCAGAAGCATTCGAATACAAAGTCAAAACTGATTTGCGCGCGATGATCCTGAACGAAAATCGCCGCGCCGACGGACGCGATTACACGACGGTCCGTCCGATCGCTTGCGAGACGAGTTTGCTCCCGCGCGCGCACGGTTCGGGTTTGTTCACGCGCGGCGAAACGCAAGTGCTGACGATTGCGACGCTGGGTATGCCGAGCGAATCGCAGCGGATTGACTCGCTTTCGTCCGAAGACGAAAAACGCTATATGCACCATTACAACTTTCCGCCGTACTCCGTCGGCGAAGCGCGCTCGTCGCGCGGACCCGGACGCCGCGAGATCGGACACGGCGCGCTGGCGGAACGCGCGCTCGCCGAAGTGATTCCCGATTCGAAAGAATTTCCGTACACGATTCGCGTCGTCTCCGAAGTCATGTCGTCGAACGGCTCGACTTCGATGGCGAGCGTGTGCGGTTCGACGCTCGCGCTGATGGATGCGGGCGTACCGATCAAATCGCCGGTCGCGGGTGTCGCGATGGGGCTCATCACCGAAGGAGACAAGCACGCGGTTCTCACCGATATTATCGGGATGGAAGATTTCCTCGGCGATATGGATTTCAAAGTCGCGGGGAGCGCGGCAGGCATCACTGCGATGCAACTCGATCTGAAACTGCAAGGCATCGCGCCGGATCTGTTGCACAAGGCGATGTTGCAAGCGAAAGAAGCGCGCCTGTTCATTCTCGGCAAAATGCTCGATGCAATCGCGGAACCGCGCACCGATATTTCGCAGTACGCGCCGCGCATCACGGTAACCAAGATCGATCCGGAAAAGATCGGCGCGCTGATCGGTCCGGGTGGCAAGAACGTTCGCAAACTGCAAGAAGAATTCGGCGTCAAGATTGACATCGAAGAAGACGGCACGGTCTTCGTCGCGTCGTCCACGCGCGAAGGGACGATTATGGCGATGGATCGGATTCGCGGGATGACCGAAGTGCCCAAGCCCGGCAACATCTACACCGGCAAAGTCGTGCGCGTTGAAGATTACGGCGTGTTCGTCGAACTGGCGCCGGGATTGGACGGGATGGTGCACGTTTCGCAACTCGCGGATTTCCAAGTCAAGAACACGCGTGACGTGGTGAAACTTGGCGATGAAATTATGGTGATGGTCACGAACGTGGACGAAGCCGGCAAGATTCGGCTCTCGCGCCAAGCCGTACTGGAGGGCTGGACGGTCGAGCAAGCGCTCGAAAAAGATCGCGGCGGGCGCAGCGGCGGCGGCGATCGCGGCGGACGCGGCGGTTATTCGCGCGGCGGTGATCGTGATCGGCGTCCACGGCGTGATGATGATCGCGGCGGTGATCGCGGCGGCTATCGTTCACGGCGATAAGATCAAGGTCCGAGTGACCAGCGACCGGAGAAGGTGTACGATCCTGGTCACTGGTCACTCGGCACGTTTTTCGAGGGATTGGAGTGCGCGTTCAGGTGCAGTTTTTTGCGATCTTGCGCGAGCTGATCGGGGTGAAGACCGAGACGAAAGAAATCGCGGATGGAACGACGGTGGGGCAGTTGTGGCGCGAGTACGCGGCGCGCAGCCCGCGCGTGACCAATATCCGCGCGGCGTACTCGGTCAATCAAAAACTGGTGAACGCGAATTATGTGCTGCGTGAGCGCGACGTGGTGGGATTTATTCCGCCGGTGAGCGGCGGCGGTTCAGTTTGAGCGGTTTTGTTTTTCTCGCGATTTGAGATATAATCAAAGTGAGCGAGTTTAGAAACTGTCTGTGTGTTTATCTGCAGGGCAATGAAAAATGATTCTCTCCAAGGCATTCTCCAATTCCCAGACCGGCGAGTTTTACGCGCGGTTGTTCAAGCCGCGTTTTGATGCGCTGCAAAAAGCAGTCCAGCAAACCCCGCTCGTGTTGATGATGTGGGGCCCGCGCCAGCGGACGCAAATCTGGTCGAATCAGCGGCGGCGGATTCGTGACACCCTGCAACGCAATGGGCACACGGTGTTCTTCAGCGAGCAGTTGGGCGTGCCGATCGCGGCGATCACGAAAAAGGGTCTTGAGTTTTTGCAGAGCGAGACCGCGGATCTGATCATCGTTGTGCAATCCGCGTATGACGCGGTGGGCGCGGTGCAGCACTTTTCGGAATTTCGCGTCGTGGACTCCAAGATGCTTTTGTTTATGGACGAGGCGGCATCGGACGAGCGGCTGTATCATCGCGCGGTGGAAGATTTGCGCGCGGCGTACAACAACGTCGAAACGTACAGTTATCCGACGGACATCGTCCACGACAATCTGATCATCAAAATCACCGAAAAGATCAAGTTGCTGCAGCTGGTCAAGTATTGCGCGCTCGAACGCGCGGCGAGTTGGCGATTGGGGATTGACACCGCCAGCCCGACTCGCGTGCGCTTGAACGTAGAGACCCAGCCGTTTCAATTCAATTTGCTGGAACTGTACCGCGATCATCGCGATGAAGTGGACGTGTTGGCGGATTCGGCGGCGCTGTTCGTTTTGGCGTACGCGAATTACATCGGCAAGTGCGCGCCCAAAGCGCTGGCGCATCAGGTCGGCTTGGACGATGCCGCGATGCGCGTGGCGTTGATGCCGTTGTTACGCAGTCAAATGATGGTGCATCTGGACGACGTGCTTCAGGTGACCGGGTTTGGTCGGCGCGTGCTGGAAAGCGCTGGAATGATCGGATGGATGACGCCCGCGGCGGCGCCGCGCGCGCAACCCGCGCCCGCGCCGCGTCGAACAACCTGGGTGCGCAACTTGAGTGTCGCGATGGCAGGCGTCCTGTTCTTTTTCCTGATCGCGTTCTATTGGCTCAGCACGAATCAACAGCAACTACCATTGCAGTACACGCCGACGCGTCCGGCAGTGACGCAAACCGCGACGCCGATCATCACGCCGTCGCCGGTCAGACGATAAAAAACGCAAGCGGGACACTCGGTCGGGTGTCCCGCTTTTTTCTTTCACGCTTTTTCCGGCGCGCGCGCGCGTTTTCTGATCGGCGCGGCGGCGAACGCGATCAACAATCCCAGTCCGCTCGCCGCGACGAACGGCAGGGGATTGCCGCCCCAGATGATCAACCACGCGCCCAGCGTCGGACTCAGATTGCCGACCAGTCCCGTCGTCGTCGCGATGATCCCGAAGATCGATGAGCGCGTCTCGGGCGTGGTGACTTCGGCTTGCAAGGTTTGTTGCGCCATAAAGATCGCTTCGCTGAACGCGAACGCGAGCAGCAGCGGCACAATGCCCCACTGCCAACTGGGCGCGCAACCCCACGCCAGCGCGCTGACGCCATAACCGATCGCGCTGAGCGCCAGCACGCGCCGCCCGCCCCAGCGATCGCTCAAGCGTCCCAGCGCGATCCCAATCAGCGCGGCGATGCTGCCCGCCGACCAGAGCAAATTGATCTCCGCCTCGGTGTTGCCCCAGGCATCGCGCGCCAGAATCGCAAAGTACGGTCCGAACGCAATCGCGAACGATGCGACCACGCACGTTCCGATGACGATGAGCCACACGACTTCCGCATTGATCGCCGCGCGCAATTTGGGTAATGCGCTCCCCGCATTCCGGCGCGGCGCTTCGCGCAAACCGAACGCGCGAACGACGCCATTCAGCATCAGGATCGCGCCATTTGCGATCATCAGCGTTGGAATACTGAACAATTCGATCAAGCCCGCGCCCGCGAGGGGACCCAGAATCAAACCGAGCAAGACCGCCGCTTCGGTGAAACTGAACGAGTGCGCCACGCGCTCCGGCTCGGACGATTCGACGATCAGCGCGGACATCGGGGGCCACTGAAACGCGCCGCAAATTTCCGCGCCCGTCAACATTGCTGCGAGGATCAGCCAACTCTCACTCAACCCGGCGAAGATAAGGAATGGACCCATCGCGAACGTCGAAAGCGCGATCAGCGCGCGGCGACCGTACCGGTCCGCCAGCGCGCCGCCAGCGATCGCGAATAAACTGCGCGCCAGACCCAGTACGGTAAACACGCCGCCGATTTCGATTTCCGTCGCGCCGAGATTTCGCAAGTGCAACGGCAAGAGCGCGTACCACGTAAAGCGCACAAACAGGTTGGCGCAGATCGTGCCGGATAACACGGCGAGATTGCGATGCAGTCCGATGCGTTTGAACATTGTGCCTCTCAAGAGAATCGCAATCCATTCTATCGCGTCGGGAGAATCTGTCAAACTGATTGACGAATTGCGCTGGATAAAGTAAAATGAATGTGATGATTACACGTCAAATAGTTCATAACCAAATACTAGCGTACCTGAATCACGAGATCACTCTGGCGCAATTAGTTGATTGGGCGGAGAATGTGATGAATGAAGGCGCGTTGGAACCGCGCGACGCGCCACTCCTCGCTGATACCGTCGCGCGCATCGGGGCGGCGGATGTCGAAGGATTCGGATTGACATGGGAGGATTGTTACAATTTCCTGTCGCGTCTCGGATACAAAATTGAAGTAGTGACGGCTTGATGCAAGAAACCAGGTTTCTCCAAGAAACCTGGTTTTTGCTTGTACGCGCGTTTGCGTTATAATTCCGAACGATGCTACCGCTTTCAAGAATGCGACGGCTGACGGCTGACCGCCGACGGCTGACCGCCGACTGCCGACCACTGATCGCTGTCCACCGTTCACTGTTCACTGCACCCGCGCGCTTTTTCTGCATTTGCTTGTTGACGAGCATTCTCGCGCTCACCGCTTGCCGCAGCGCGGCGCAAACGATCGCGCGCGAATTGCGCCTCAATCTCGGCGGCGAACCGGCGACGCTCGATCCCGCGCTGGCGACCGATCCGGAATCGCAGCAAGTGATTCGGATGATCTTGCTCAGTCTCGTGGACACCGATCCGGCGACCGGCGCGCCGCAACACGCGCTCGCGACGTCGTGGGCGGTTTCGCCGGACGGTTTGATCTGGGAATTCAAACTGCGCGGCGACGCGCTCTGGGTACGCTACAATCCCGCGAATGATCGCGTCGAGCAAAAGCGCGCGGTCACCGCGTCCGACGTGGTCTACAGCGTTCGCCGCGTGTTCGATCCGCGCGTCAGTTCCGGTTTCGCGTCCACGTTCGCGTCATTGTTACGCGGCGCGGAGCAACTGCGCGCCGCCGATCCCAGGAAGACGAGCGACGCGACGTTCGAGCAACTTTTTGCCGCGCTCGGCGTGCAAGCGATGGACGACGCGACGGTGCGTTTCACCTTGACGCGCCCCGCGAGTTATTTTCCCAGCATCGTCAGCGCGTGGCTCGTGCGAACCCAGCCGCGCGAAACGATCGAGGAAAACGGCGTCGTCTGGACGGAGCCCGGCAAAATCTGGACGAACGGTCCGTATGTGTTGGAGCGTTGGTCGCACGGACGCGAAATCGTCTTGAAGAAAAACGACGCGTGGTATGACGCCGGGGCGGTTCGCATCGCGCGCATTCGTCTGGCGATGATTCCCGATAGCGCGACCGCGCTCGAACAATATCGCAACGGCAATCTCGATTCGCTCGATCCGCGCGGCGGCTTGAGCGCGGACGCGGTCGATCATCTGCGCGAGGATCCGGTGCTGAATAAGCATTTGCAGATCGTTCCGTCGCTCTGTTCGCATTATTACGGATTCAACACGACCAAGGCGCCGTTCAACGAATTGCTCGTGCGTAAAGCATTTACCGCCGCGCTGGATCGTGAGACGCTGACAACTTCAGTTGTCAAGCTGGGCGAGCCAGCGCGCTGGTTCGCGCGTTCCGGTCTCTACGCGTCGCTCGACATTTCGGACACGCTGGGGATTCCGTTCAACGCGAATCAAGCGCGCGAATACTTGCGCCAAGCCGGTTACGACGGCAGAGTGAAACGCCTGCCGATCATTACGCTCGGCGTCAACAGCAACGAGACGCACGAGCAGATCGCGGAGACAGTCGCGCAGATGTGGAAGAACAATCTGAACGTCGAAGTGCGCGTGAACAAACTCGATTGGAAAAATTATCTGTTGCAACTGCGCGACGATCCGCCGCACATTTTTCGGCTGGGCTACTGCGCGTACTATCCCGACGCCGCAAATTTTGGCAGCGTCTTCAAGAGCAAATCGCCGGACAATTTCACGCGTTGGAGCGTGTCTGCGTTCGATCAGGCGATTGACGCCGCCGCGCGTGAAGTGGACATCGGCAGACGCCGCGCGTTCTATCGCGCCGCCGAAAAAATTCTCGTCGAGGATAACGCGGTGATCACCCCGCTGTGGTGGTCGTCGCGCGCGTCGCTCACGCGTCCCAGCGTCGAGCGCACGTACGCGATTGTGGACGGATACGAGCGGCTGGAGACGTGGGGATTTCGGTGAGCGACCGGCGACGGACGACCGAAGACGGCAGACAGCGATCAGCGGTCAGCCAAGTCTTTGACCTGCGTGTACAGTTGTGTTACAATCGCCGTAGTTGGGAAAAATTTTCGCGGCGGTCGGCGGTCATCCGTCGCCGGTCGCATTTTCGGAGCAAAACAATGTCCACCACTTGGTTCTTCAAACACTATCCCCCCGCGCGTTCCGTGATCGAAAACGATCTGCGCTTGACGTTTTGGAAAGCGGGCTTGGCGGCGATGTGGTTTACCTGTACCAAAGAAGCCGCGCCGTTCGAATGTCAGGGCTTGTGGGGCGAGGAAGGATTTTCGCTCGAATGGGAGCCGCAAAATTATCTCCTGCTCAAAATGCGCGCGCCGAACAAAGACCTGCTCACCGCGTTCGAGCGCGTGCTCAAGCACAAAGCGCTCGCGGCGTACCGACGCGATAGCGTCGTCATCGTCGAGTGGCGCGTCAAAGACGCGGACGCGCGCTATGCCGAATTGAAAGCGACTGGCGTCGCGGAGTTGGAACGCTTGGATGGAAAATGAGCCAATGAACCAATTCGCCAATGAGCCAAATTGGTTTGTCATTTGTTCATTGGTCATTTGACACATTTGGCTCATTGGTTCATTGGGAAATTGGTTCATTGGAGGGCTTATGCCAGAACCACCCTATGGCGAAATCGCAGATTTATTGAAAAAAGGTCAGGTCATTCCGTTCTTGGGCGCGGGCGTGAATTTTGGCGCGCGTCCCCCCGGCGCAAAATGGGACGAAGCGACGGACGGGTTCCTGCCCAGCGGCGCGGAACTATCGCGCTATCTCGCGGGCAAAGCGAATTTTCCATCCCAGGATCTGCGCGAGCTCAGCGATCTCGCCAAGGTTTCGTCGTACTACGCCGAGATGCTCGGACGGCGGCGCTTGCGCGAGCGACTCAATCAACTCTTTTGTCGCCAGTTCAACTTGTGCGACATTCACACGTACCTCGCCGAAATCGCCGCGCGTGCGCCGCTGTTGATCGTTACGACGAACTACGACAACCTCACCGAGTTCGCGTTCCACCAAGCCGGGCACGCATTCGATCGCGTCATCCATCCGACCGATCGCAAAGATGTCGAAGCGTCGGTGCTGTGGTGGAAGTCCGATGCAATGGAACCCAGCGCGGTGCCGCCGAATCAACTCTACATTGATTTGAAAGCGACAACCGTGATCTACAAAATGCACGGCACCGCCGATTGCGCGTTGCGCAAGTGGGACAGTTTCGTCATCACCGAAGACGATTACGTAGATTTTCTCGCGCGGATGACCAGTCAGACTGCCGTGCCCGCGCTGTTTATGCGCCATTTTCGCGCGCGCAATTTTTTGTTCCTGGGTTACGGCTTGAACGATTGGAATCTGCGCCTGATTTTGCGAAACCTGGAAACCGCGTTTCCCGGCGAAACGCCAGCCGAAATTGAGGATGGCGGCATCCGATCCTGGGCGATCCAATTCCGTCCCTCCGAATTCGAAGTCGAGTTGTGGCGCGCACGTGGCGTCAAAGTGTACGACGTGGACATCAACCAATTCGTCAAACGCTTGCGCGAGCAGACGGGGTGAGCCCCGGTCTGTCATTGCGAGGAGCGTTCTTTGCGACGAAGCAATCTCCGATCCACAATTGGGGATTGCTTCGGGCGGAAACCGCCCTCGCAATGACACTGGATGAACTCTATGGCAACTAATCCTCCTCCCAACTTTTGTCCTTACAAGGGCTTGCAGCCGTACACCGAAGCCGACCGCGCGTACTTTTTTGGACGCGAGCGCGACCAAGAGATCATCGCGTCGAATCTGTACGCCGCGCCGTTGACGATTCTGTACGGCGCGAGTGGCGTTGGCAAAACATCGGTGTTGCTTGCGGGCGTCGTGCCGCAGTTGCGCCAGACGCCGCGCCTCGCCGTCGTCGTTTTTCGCGCGTGGCAAGACGGAAATTTTCTAGCCGCGCTCAAAACGCAAACGCTCGACGCGACGCAGAAGAGTTTGGGCAAGTCGTTCGCGCTCGATCCCAGTTTGCCGTTCGACGATTTTGTGGAAACCTGTGCGAGCGCGCTGCGCGGCAATCTCTTTTTCATTCTCGATCAATTCGAAGAATATTTTTTGTATCACCCGCCGAGCGACACTGGCTTTGACGCGGACCTGGCGCGCACGATCAATCGCCGCGAAGTTGCCGCGAATTTTCTGCTCGCGCTGCGCGAGGACGGCTTGAGTCGTTTGGATCGTTTCAAGGGGCGCATCCCGAATCTGCTCAGCAATATGTTGCGGCTGGAACATCTCGATCACGCGGCGGCGCTCAGCGCGATTCGCAATCCGCTCACCGAGTACAATCGCCAAGTCGCGCCGCCAACGCCGGTGAGGATCGAAGACGATTTGACGCAAGCCGTGATCGAACAGGTCAGGACCGGGAGTGTCACGCTTGGCGCGGGCGGCATCGGGCAACTCGTCGATCCGACCGCGACGCGCATCGAAACGCCGTACCTGCAACTCGTGATGACGCGCTTGTGGAACGAAGAGCGCGGTGTCCACTCCGACGTTCTGCGCCAGGCGACCTTCGATCGTTTGGGCGGCGCACAACAAATCGTGCGGACGCATCTCGATACGACGATGCAGCGTCTGCCCAACGCGGATCGTGAAATCGCCGCGCGCGCGTTCCGTTATCTCGTCACGCCGTCGCAAACCAAGATCGCGTACACCGCGTCCGACCTCGCCGATTTTGCGGCGGTGCCGCAGACCAAACTCGAACCGGTGTTGCGGAAGTTGGCAGAACCCGATGTGCGCGTGTTGCGTTCGGTCGCGCCCGCCGTGGGCGAGAAAAAAGAAACGCGCTATGAAATTTTCCACGACGTGCTCGCGCCCGCTGTTTTGGATTGGCGCGAACGATACCAGGAACAAACGCGCAATACGCGCGTCCGATACCTGGTCGCGATCGTTGTGCCGGTTATTTTTCTCGCGCTCGCGTTATCGGTGTTTCAATCGTATCAAACACAATTGGCGCAAGTGCAAGCGCAAGTCGCGCAGGCGACGGTGCAAATCGCGCAAGCGCAAGTGACGGCGGCGCAAGCCCAAGCGACCGTCGTGCAAGCGCAAGTGGACGCGACGATCGTGCGCGTGGAAGCGACCCAGGTCGCGCAGAACCAGGCGCAGTTCGCGCAGACCCAGGTACGCGCGACGCAGACGCAAGAAAAAGCGCAAGTCGCGACGCAAGCCGCCGTTGTCGTGGATAATTTCGCGCGCCAAGCCGCCGAAGCGACGCGCACCGAAGCCGCGAAGGTCGTCGCGACGAGCCAGGTCGCCGCGCGCACGCCCTCGCCTACGCCGCCCGACGGTACGCCCGCGCCCGGTGCCGTCGTCGCGCAAGCCGCCACCGCCGCCGCGGCAACGAGCGCGGCGCAAGTGTTGAACTTTCGCGTCACCAGCGCGCGCGCCGAAATCGCGCCGGATGTGATCGCCACGTGTCCGATCACGTTGAACTTGCAAGCATCGATCGCAGTCAATCAGCCGGGCACGGTGACGTATCGCTGGGAAAGAAGCGATGGCGCGCTCTTGGCGTTGAACGGTTTGGATTTCAAAACGGCAGGCACTCGGATCGTGACCGATACGTGGAAGATCGATCATCTGGTCTCCGGTTGGGTGCGCTTGCGGATCGCTTCGCCCGATTCGATGCAATCGAATCAAGCCAGTTTTTCATTTCGATCAACCGTGCCCAGTTCGTTGCAAAGTGTCTTGCAAAGAAATAGCAAAGTCAGTTCGAACCTGGGTTGTCCCGAAGGCGCGCCGGGAAAAACGATGGACGGCAGTCTGCAAGTTTTCCAAAATGGCTTGATGTTGTCGAGCGAGGACAAGCGGGTTTTTGTGTTGCTGACGGATGGCGCGTGGTCGGAATTTCGTGATACCTGGGAACGTCCGCAACCGGAAGGCGGCTTGTTCAAACCGCCCCCCAAATTATTCGAGCCGCAGCGCGGTTTTGGAAAAATTTGGCGCGAACTGGGCGGCGAGGACGCCAAGATCGGCTGGGCGACGACGAGCAAAGAATCGGCGATCAAAATCCAGATTCAACGATTCGATCGCGGGTTCGCGATCATCATTGACAACGGCAAAGATTTCAAAATCCTCTTCACCGACAAAAAGTGGACTGACCTGTGAAACTCGTTTTGCTCGATTCGCACGCGCTCATTCATCGCGCGTATCACGCGATTGACGCGCGCCTGACCAGTCCCAGTGGTGAGCCGACGAACGCGACGTACGGTTTCACCTCGACGCTGCTCAAGGTGCTGAACGACGAAAAGCCCGATTACATCGCGGCGGCGTTCGACGTGGGGCGCACGTTTCGCGACGATCTGTACGCGCAGTACAAAGCGCATCGCCCTCCGCTCCCCGACGAGTTGCGCGTGCAGATCAATCGCGCGCGTCAAGTCGTCGAAACGCTGAACATCCCCGCGTTCGGCGTCGAAGGATACGAAGCGGACGATTTGCTCGGCACGCTCGCGCGCCAAGCCAGCGCGCGCGGCATCGAAGTCGTCATCGTCACCGGCGACAGCGACACGTTTCAACTGATCGATCCGAATGTGCGCGTGCTGACTTTTTCGCGCCAGTTCAGCGACACGATTTTGTACGACGAAGCCAAAGTCCAAGAACGCTACGGACTGACGCCGCGCCAACTGATTGATTTCAAATCGCTCAAAGGCGATCCCTCCGACAATATCCCCGGCGTCGCCGGTATCGGCGAAAAAACCGCGACGAAATTATTGCAACAGTACGACAACATCGAGAACCTGTACGCGCATCTCGACGAACTCGACGCCAAGACGCGCGAAAAATTGCGCGCCGGTAAAGCTCAAGCCGAGCAGGGGAAACAACTCGTCACGATTGTCACGGACGCGCCGATCGCGCTCGATCTCGACGCGTGCCGCGTCGCGCAAATTGACCGCGAACGCGTCAGCGCGCTTTTCCGCGAACTCGGCTTCCGCGCCAGTCTCTTGGATCGCTTGCCCGGCGCGACGCAGCCCGATCTTTTTTCGGACACGAAAGCGCGCGAAAGCGCGCGCGCTGACACGCGCGAAAATTATCACATCGTTGACAGCGACGACGCGCTCGATCAACTTGTCGTGCGTTTGCAATCGGCACGCGCGTTCACCGTTGACGTGGAAACGACCGGCACGGACGAGATGCGCGCGGAGTTGGTCGGCATCGCGATTGGAGTCGGCGGCGAGGAAGCGTATTACATTCCGGTTGCGACCGCTGACCGCCGACCGCCGACCGTCGGGCAACTTGCGTTTGATGCGACTCCGTCGTTCGTCGTCCGTCGTCCGTCTCTGGCGCGCGATATAGTACTGGGTAAATTGAAAGCAGTCTTCGCAGACGCCTCCATCGCCAAATACGCGCACAACGCCAAGTACGATTTGACGATCCTTGCGGAAGCGGGCGTCGAAACGCGCGGACTCGCGTTCGATACGATGATCGCCGCGAGTCTGATCGAGCAGGGCGGATCGCTGGGGTTGAAGAATCTCGCGCGCGATAAATTCGGCGCGGAGATGGCGGAGATTGCCACGCTGATCGGCAAAGGCAAAAAACAAATTTCGATGGCGGACGTGCCGATTGAGCAAGTCGCGCCGTACGCGTGCGCGGACGCGGATTACGCGTACCGTCTCGTCGAACTGTACCAACCGCAGATCGCAGACCCAGCGCGCGGCGTCGAAAAACTTTTCCGCGACGTTGAGATGCCGCTCGTGCCGGTGCTGATGGAGATGGAGCGCACTGGCGTTTTGCTCGATTTGGATTTTCTCGCGCAAATGTCGCGCGAACTGACCGCGCGCTTGCTCGAACTCGAAAAGCAAATCACCGCGCACGTCGGCTTGCCGATCAACATCGCGTCGCCGGTGCAATTGGCGGACGCGCTCTTCAACCGGCTGAAACTGCCGACGGCTGGGTTACCCAAGACGAAAACCGGACAAATTTCGACGGCGGCGGACGTTTTGGAATCGCTCCGGAACGCGCATCCGATCATTCCACTGATTCTGGAACATCGCGAACTATCGAAATTGAAAGGGACATACGTCGACGCGTTGCCCGCGCTGGTTTTGCCGCGCACGGGACGCGTGCACACCGATTACAATCAGACCGGCATCGTCACCGGGCGCGTCTCGTCGTCGAATCCGAATCTGCAAAACATTCCGATTCGTACGGAACTCGGTCGCCAGGTACGTCGCGCGTTCATCGCGCCGCGCGGTAGCAAACTGATCAGCGCGGATTACTCGCAAGTCGAACTCCGCATCCTCGCGCACATCGCGCGCGATCCTGGGTTGCTGGACGCGTTCGCGCGCGGCGAAGACATTCACGCGGCGACGGCGGCGCGGCTCTTCAAAGTTTCGCTCGATCAGGTGACGTCGTCAATGCGCCAACTGGGCAAGACGATCAACTTTGGCATCGCGTATGGCATCACCGATTACGGCGTCGCCGCGCGCACCGATTTGTCGCAAACCGAAGCGCGGCAACTGATCGATAACTATTTCGCGCAGTTCGCCGGAGTCAAGACGTACATCGAGAAAACGAAACGCGAAGCGCGCGAAATCGGCTATGTGCAAACCTTGCTTGGACGGCGGCGCTATTTCCCGGAATTGCAGCGCGGGCTGCGCGATGTCGGCGCGCGCAATGCCGCCGAGCGCGAAGCGATCAATCATCCGATCCAGGGAAGCGCGGCGGACATTATCAAAATCGCGATGGTGCGTCTGCACGCCGAATTGCACGCGCGTCATCTGCGCGCGCAGATGACGCTCCAGGTTCACGACGAGCTCGTTCTGGAATGTCCCGACGACGAAGTGCGCGTCGTCGGTCCGCTTGTGCGCGAGACGATGGAGCACGCGTACGCGCTCGATTCGAAATTAAAAGTGGATGTCGCGGTGGGGCAGAATTGGGACGAAATGGCGGCAATGACGAATGGCAAATGACAAATGACAAATGACAAATGGGAAATGGGAAATGACGAAAGACGAAAGACGAAAGACGAAAGACCCTCTGTTGATGACCGATGTTTCGACACGCTAATTTCCTCGCAGTTGCATTTCTGATTTCTCTGCCCTTTGTCTATTTCTGGCAGATTACGCTCGCGCAAGGGGTGTGGTTCGGCAATGATATGGTGCGCACGTATTATCCACTGGGCGTCGAACTTGCGCGTGCGCTCGATCAAGGACGCCTCCCGCTCTGGACGACCGGCATGTATGCGGGCTTTCCCGCACTCGCCGATGTGCAAATTGGCGCGCTGTATCCGCTCAATCTGATTCTCTTTCGCTGGTTGCCACCTCACTTGGCGTTGTCATACAATTTGCTATTGCACCTTGCCTGGGCTAGCCTGGGGATGTATCTGCTAGCCAAATCGTTGAAATTGGGTCCATCGGCGGCGTTGCTGGCGGGGATAATCTTTGTGTTCAATGGTTTTATGCTGGCGCGCTTGCAACACGCCACGGTTTTGACCACGAGTGCCTGGTTGCCGTGGTCGCTATTTTTGTGGGAGCAATTTCAGCGCGTGCGCGCGCAAAAGCGATCTCGAGCCGGTGTGTGGTTATCACTCGCCGCGTTGGCGCTGGGTGTTCAATTTTTGTGTGGCTTTCCGCAAGTAGCGTTTATGAACACGCTGACGTTTGCGCTGTTTGCGCTTTTTGGTGTGGTGTGGCATTCTTCGTCCGGCGCGGTCTCTCTCAAAACGTATCATGACTCTACTGAAAAAAGGTCTCTGAATGTCGTTTTCGATAATTTTTCACGCTCGTTTTCTAACCCAAAAGTAGTACGCGAGCGAGTTTTTTCAGTGGAGTCGTATCATCTCAATCTTTCAGGGGAGACGCCGGCGAAACTCTTGTGAAAATCTGACCGCCGTTTGACTCGGCTTGATACCACCACCTGCGATAATCATGGCAACCCTGATACCGGTAGGCGAC
>VGOB01000012.1 GCA_016865935.1 Chloroflexota bacterium
TGGAAGGCTTTCAGTTCTTTCAACAGATTCGCGACATCGCGCGGGGCGAGATTGAAACGCGGCGCCCTTGCTGAAGGTGGTGGTGTCGCTATCGAAACTCGCGGGGGTAGGTTCATCGGTTGCTCCTATCGAAAGGATGGGGAGCATTCTACCACCGTTTCTGAGCGTGAAGTAACGTTGTAGTATTATACACGATGCAAGAAAAAAGAACAAAGGACGGGAAACCCGTCCTCTGAATACTGAATACTGAAAACTGCAACTGTTCACTGTTGACTTTGCGCTTTTGCCTTGTCACTGCACTTCCAATGTCCCCCACCCGCCTAGCATTTCATCCAGCGAACTTTGCACCTGCGCGTAACTCGTCGAGTGATTGGGAAAATCGAGTTGGACGACGCCTTGCGGATTCGGCACGTAGAATGTAAAACGATCACGTCCGTCTGCGCTGGCTAACAGCGCGAGCAATTCGCGCATCCGGCGCAAATCCTCATCGTAATCGTTCGAGCGCGCCAAAAAGATGCGCAGATGCCGCGCGGCTTGATATCGCGCCGCCGCTTCCATCACGCGCGCGGGCTCCGCAGGCGGCGCGTACATTACACCGTTCCCGCCATTCCGACCGCCGACTGCCGACGGTTGACCGTTGACCGCTGATGGCTGATCGCTGACGGCTGACGGGGGATGGCTGACCGCTGATCGCTGATTGCTGATCTCTGGCTCGAACGCATCTCCCGCAAACGGATCGATCTCCGCGAGTGCCGCTTCCGCTTCATCCGGCATCGCGTACTGCACAGCTGACGGCTGACCGCCGACGGCTGACCGCTGATCGCTGACCGCTGACGGCTGGGTCGCATCATCCGTCGGAATTTGATATTCCTCCGCTGAATCGCACAGCACCTGGATTTTTCCGTCGCGCAATTCCACTTTGCCCTTGACGAGCAACAGCGCATCGTTGCGCCACAACTCGCGCGTCCGCTCGAACGTCTTGGGGAAGATCGTGATCTCGGTCGCGCCCGACGGATCTTCCAGCGAAACGAACGCCATCGGATCGCCTTTTTTCGTCGTGATGACGCGCACGCTCGTCACGACGCCTGCGAGCGTGATTGTTTGCCGCGCCAGCGACTCGTCGAGTTGATTCGCGAAATGCGTCACGCGATTGCTGGAATTTTTTGCCAGGCGCATCAACGGATTGTCGGAAAAATATGCGCCGGTCAATTCTTTTTCGTCCGCGAGTTTATCGCGATTCGGGACCTCGGGTTCATCCGGCAGCGTGCCAAACGTATCCGCGCCTCCCCACCCCAGCCCTCCCCCGCTTGCAGGGGAGGGAGCGGCGCCGAACATCGAAAGTTGACCGCGATCGCTCGCTTGATGCGCGGCTTGCGACGCCGCCATCATCCGATCCAACACTTTCAACAGTTGCGACCGGCGTCCGAATTGATCCATCGCGCCGGCTTTGATCAGCGATTCGAGCGCGCGGCGATTGACCGAGCGCAGATCGACGCGGCGACAAAAATCGTCGAGCGATTTGAACGCGCCGGCTTTTTGGCGCGCGTTGACGATCACTTCCACCGCGCCGACGCCGACATTTTTGATCGCGCTGAGCGCAAAATAAATCCCCTGGCTGTCCGGCGTGATCGTGAAATTCACGTCGCTCGCGTTCAGATTCGGCGGCAGAATTTCAATACCCTTCCGTCGCGTCTCGCTCACGAGCTGTCCTACTTTTTCGACGTTGCCGAGTTCCGTCATCAACAACGCGGTCGTATATTCGAGCGGATAGTGCGCTTTGAGAAACGCGGTCTGGCAGGTCAACACGGCATAGTTCGCGGCATGCGCTTTGTTAAATCCATAACGCGCGAAAAATTCCACGTCATCAAAAATCTGTTCTGCGATTTCGCGCGTGATGATGCCATGTTTTTCCGCGCGCTCGACAAACCGGTCGCGCTCTTTGAGCAGTTTCTCTTTATCTTTCTTGCCGACTGCGCGGCGCAACAAGTCCGCCTCGGAAGCCGTGTACCCGGCGAGTTCCATCGCGATCTGAATGATCTGTTCCTGATACACCATGATCGCGTAGGTCTCTGCCAGAATCGGCTTGAGCGCGGGATGACGATACTGCACTTTTTCGACGCCGTGCAGGCGGTTGATGTAGTTTGGAATGTACTCCATCGGGCCCGGACGATAGAGCGAAATCGTCGCGACGATGTGCTCGAAGCGCTGCGGCTTCATCCGAGTCAGGACTTGGCGCATCCCCGATCCTTCGACTTGGAACACGCCGGTCACGTCGCCGCGCGCCAAAAGATCGAACGCTTTCGGATCGTCCACCGGAATATTGCCCAAACCGAATTCGACGCCGTGCCGCGCTTTGATCAACTCGCACGCGCGGCGCATAATCGTCAGCGACGCGAGTCCGAGGTAATCCATTTTCAGCAAGCCGACGCGTTCGAGCCAGTTCATCTCGTACTGCACGATCGGAAAGCCGCCGGGGTTGTCGCCCTTGGTCGGACGATGCAACGGCGCGTACTCGACGATCGGTTTGTCCGCGACGACGACGCCCGCCGCGTGCGTGCCGGCATTCCGCGCCACGCCTTCGAGCAAGCGCGCGTGGTCAATCAACTTGCGAACGTAATCGCTCTCTTCGTACGCCTGCTTGAAATCCGGAATCTTTTCGAGACAATCGTCCAGTTTGACATTCGGTCCCGTCGGCAACAGTTTGGCGACGCGATCCACTTCGCTCAACGGATAATCGAGCGCGCGTCCTACGTCGCGGATGGACGCCTTGGCTGCCAGCGTGCCAAACGTGACGATCTGCGCGACGTTATCCTTGCCGTATTTCTGAACCGTGTACTCGATCAACTCGGCGCGGCGATCATCTTGAAAGTCCAGATCGATGTCCGGCATCGAGATGCGCCCTGGGTTGAGAAAGCGTTCGAAGATCAACCGATGCTGGATCGGATCGAGGTTGGTGATCCCCGCGCAGTACGCCGCCATCGAACCGGCGGCGGAGCCGCGCACGTTGAACCAGATAGTGCGCTCGCGCGCGGCGCGCAACAAATCCCACACGATCAAAAAGTACGTGTCGAATCCCATCGCGTGAATGACGCCCAATTCATAATCGAGTCGTTCGCGCGCGGCGGGATTGCCGTTCGGATAATATTTTCGGAATCCTTGTTCGCACAAATGCCGCAAGTACGTTTCGGCGTTGAATCCATCCGGCACCGGGAACTTGGGGAGATGGTACTCTTTGAAATCGAGATCGACGTTGCAGCGTTCCGCGACGAGCAAGGTGTTCGAAAGCGCTTCGGGCACATCGCGCCATAGCGCGCGCATCTCATCGGACGATTTCAAATAATAATCGTTGCCGTCCATTCGCATCCGCTTGGAATCGGTGACGACGGTGTTGGTTTGGATGCAGAGCAAAATATCTTGCGCGCCCGCGTCTTCGGGGCGCAGATAATGCGCGTCGTTCGTCGCGACGAGCGGCAAGTTGAATTCGCGCGCGAGCGCGATCAGGTCTTTGTTGAGATTCGCAAATTCGCCGATGGCGTGTTCCTGCAATTCGACGTAGAACCGATCCTGGAACACATCGCGGAACCAGCCGAGCGCGCGCCGCGCGTCTTCGACGCGACCCTCGGCGAGGAGGCGCGGCACTTGCCCCGACGGGCAGCCGGTCGTGCAGATCAGCCCCGCGCTGTGTTGCGCGAGCAAATCGCGATCGACGCGCGGGTAATAGTAGAATCCTTCCAATTGCGCCGCCGACGCGAGTCTCAAAAGATTTTGATAGCCGACATTGTTTTCCGCAAGCAGGAGCAAGTGGTGCGAGTTGCGATCCTCTTTGGCATCGCGATCCTTCATCGAATGTTTCGCCAGGTACATTTCGACGCCGATGATCGGCTTGATTTTTTCTGCTTTGCACGCGTCGTAAAATTCGATCGCGGCGAAGAGCGCGCCGTGATCGGTGAGCGCGAGCGCGGGCTGCTGCAATTCTGCCGCGCGCTTGGCAAGGTCTTTGGGATGCGGCAACCCGTCGAGCAGACTGTATTCGCTGTGGACGTGGAGATGAACGAAATCGGACATAGGGCATCAATGAGCCAATTATCCAATGTGCCAATGAACCAAACTTTTCGTAAGAGTTTGGCTCATTGGTTCATTGACTCATTGCCGATTATAGCACAGATATTCTCGCGTGGCGCGGCGAATTTGACGATGCGCCGAAATTTTAAGGGAGTGTATTTCGCGGTGAAAATCGAGCCGTCGGGCTGACTTGGCGCAATCGGCGCGTCTTGTGGTATAATGCGCGCAGGAGAACAACGGAGAATGGCTCGTCGAAAACGCGCGGTGGTGAATTTTCAAGACGCGCTGACGCATTTGCAAGCTGATCGAACGCTGCTGCCCAGCGCGCTCAGCGCGTTGTCCGGCGCGGACAAAGATCAAGCCACTGGATTCGCGCGCGTGTGGAACCGTTTGCCGGTCGAACGGCGGCGGCGCGCCGCGCAGGAACTGATCGATCTGGCGGAAAAAAACGTCGAACTGGATTTCAACGCGCTCTTTCGCCACTTGCTCGACGATCCAGACGCGCGCGTCCGCGCGAACGGCATCGAAGGTTTGTGGGAAGATGAAGACGGCGCGCTCGTCAAATCGTTCCTCGCGTTTCTGCGCGACGATCCGGACGCGGGTGTGCGCGCGGTGGCGGCGGACGCGGTGGGACGCTTTCTTTTGCTCGCGGAGTACGGTCGGCTGGCGAATCCGTCCGCCGAAACGCTGGGCGAAGTTTTGCTGGCGACCGCGCGCGATCTGGGCGAAGACCTGGACGTGCGTTGTCACGCCGTCGAAGCGTTGGGATATTGGAGCGATGAAATCGTGCGTTCGATGATCGCGGCGGCGTATGACGATGCCGCGCCGGAATTGCGCGCGAGCGCGATCGCCGCGATGGGTCACAGCGCGGACAAGTATTGGCGCGAAACGGTCGCCAACGAATTGCAATCGCCGGACGCGCGAACGCGCTTTCACGCCGCGCGCGCCATCGGCGAACTGGAGCATCGCGACGCGACCGAAGCGTTGATCGAATTGCTGGACGATCCGGATCGCGAAGTGCAAGGCGCGGCGATCACCGCGCTGGGACAAGTTGGCGGCAAGTTGGCGCAGCGCGCGCTGGCGCACGCCGCCGAATCGGACGACGAAGTGTTGAGCGCGCTCGCCGACGACGCGCTCCAGGAATTGGAATTCAACGACAATTCGGAATTCTTGCTGTTCGATTTGAAGGAATAGTCACAGTAGATCACAATTCTGTCATGCTGAGCGAAGCGAAGCATCTCGCTGGACGCAAATTGCGAGATTCTTCGGCGCGGAAACCGCGCCTCAGAATGACAATCTGTGATGTACCAAGTCAACCGGTCAATCATCCAACCCAATGAACCTCGCCAACCTTGCCTCCATCCTGATCAACATCATCTCCCCGATCGTGTTGCTCGCGTTCACCGGATTTCTGCTCGCCCGAAAAATCGGCGTCGAAGCACGACCCTTATCGCGCACGATGTTGTATCTCTTCACGCCCGCGCTCGTTTTTTCGCTGACGTACAAAGCCCGGTTGGACGAAGAGTACGCGTCGATCGGTCTGTTCGTGGTGATCATCGCCGCGCTGATGCTGGCGCTGTGTTGGCTGCTTGCCACAATCCTGCGCTATGATCGCCTGACGACGAGCGCGTTTATGCTGGGCAGTCTGTTCGTCAACGCGGGCAATTACGGCTTGCCGCTTATGTTGTTTGCGTTTGGCGAAGAAGGATTGGTGCGCGCGGCGTTTTACTTTACGATCAACGCGATCCTCGTGCAAACGCTGGGCATTTTCGTCGCGGCGCGCGGCAAAGCGAACGCGCGCGCCGCGCTGATCAACACGCTCAAACTGCCGCTCGTCTACGCGGTGACGCTGGGATTGATTTTCAACCTCGCGCAATTCCAGATGCCCGAGCCGTTGAGCAAGGCGATCGATCTGGCGGCGGACGCGGCGGTGCCGACAATGCTGGTGATCCTGGGAATCGAGTTGGCGCGCGCCAAGATCGAAGATGATCGCGCGGTGATCGGGCTGGCGACGGTCGTGAAATTGATCGTCGCGCCGGTCTTGGCGTTTCTGCTCGCCGCGCTGATGGGCTTGGAAGGCGTGACGCGCGCGATTTGCATCGTCCAAGCGTCAATGCCGACGGCGGTGATGGCGACGATTGTCGCGGTCGAATTCGACGCGCGTCCGAAATTGGTCACCGGCATCGTGTTCGCGTCCACGTTGGGAAGCATTCTCACGTTGACGATTCTGTTGGGGATTTTGAAATGAACGACATTTTCTTCGATCTCGAAACGCAAAAATCGTTTCAGGAGGTGGGCGGGCGCGAGAACATCAAATTGTTGCGCGTTTCGGTCGCGGTCACATTTTCCACGGCGACGAACGCGTTCCAGTCGTACACCGAAAAAGAAGTTGCCGCGCTCGTCGCCGATTTGCAGGCGGCGGATCGCGTCATCGGTTTCAATCTGCTCAACTTCGATTATCAAGTGCTGAAAGCGTACACGGCGGAACGCTTGAACGATTTGAAAACGCTCGATCTGCTGGACGATCTGTACAACAAACTCGGCTTTCGCGTCGGCTTGGATGCGCTGGCAAGCGCGACGCTGGGCGCGCAAAAATCGGCGGATGGACTCGCGGCGATTCGGTGGTTTCGCGAAGGCAAGCTCGAGCAACTTATCGCGTATTGCCGCGACGACGTGTCGCTCACCAAGCAGTTGTTCGAGTTCGGACGCGATAACGGGTACGTGATGTACCCGGATCGTTTCAGGCGGACGCAAAAAGTGAATGTGGCGTGGAAATAAAGGGATGCCAGAATCCACCGCCTTGCTCCCCCCCGCTTTTCTCGCCCGCCTCCCGCGCCTCGTCTCCACCGATCAACTCGACGCGGTGACGCGCGCGTTCACGCGCCGCCCCACGACGTTCCGCGTCAATCCGCTCAAGACGACGCGCGACGCGGTGCTGGCAGAATTGTCCGCGCGCGATTTTCAGGTTGACGCGGTGCCGTGGTACGCCGACGCGTTCATCCTCCGCAACAAAACCAAGCGCGAGTTGATCGACACGCCGCTGTACGCGCGCGGCGAAATCTACGTCCAGAGTCTATCGAGTATGTTGCCGCCGCTGATTCTTGATCCGCAACCGGGCGAGCGCGTGTGCGATCTCACCGCCGCGCCCGGCGGCAAGACGACGCAAATCGCCGCGTTGATGCACAACACCGGCGAAATCGTCGCAAACGATCGCAGTAAAATCCGCCTGAGCAAGTTGGTCGCGAATTTGAAATTGCAGGGGATCGCGAACGTGCGAACGCGTCTATCGAACGGCGAGGATTTGTGGAAAAAATTTCCCGAATATTTTGATCGCGTCTTGGTGGACGCGCCGTGCAGTTTGGAGGGGCGATTCGAAGCGGGGAATCCAAAATCGTTTGGCGATTGGTCGCTCCGCAAGGTGGAATTCTTGAGCGCGATCCAATCTCATCTCTTGCGCTCGGCGGTGACGATGACGCAACCCGGCGGCATTATCGTCTACTCGACCTGCACGCTATCGCCGGAAGAAAACGAGCGCGTCCTCGATTGGCTGTTGAAAAAAGAGCCCGACCTGGTTCAGGTCGAGCCGATTGATTTTCCGCTGGAAAATATTTTGCCGGGGATCACATCCTGGGAAGGCAAAGAATTTTCACCGCAAGCGCGAAATGCGATCCGCATTCTGCCCTCCGAATTGATGGAAGGATTTTTCGTCGCGAAACTTCGCAAACAATAATCGCCCCGCGCCTCGCGCTCCTCGCTAATGATGTTGCCGCGCCAAATTATTGATCCATTTGTTCGAAATCATGCGCCCCGTCGCCAGCGCGCACTTGGTTGCTTCGTCGCCGAGCGTCAGCAAATAGACCCAGGGCGCGGGCAAGCCAAACACGAACGCGCCAACCGCCGCGGCAGGAATTCCGATCAGCCACAACGGTCCCACATCAATCAACGCGCTCGCGCGCACGTCGCCGCCCGCGCGCAAAACGCCGACGATGTAGATCATATTCGAGGTTTTGATCCAGAGTCCGCACGCCATCACCGTCAGAATCGCGCGCGCGTACTCGCGCGTCGCCGCGTCCACGTTGTACAGACCCAGGATCGTATCCGCGCTCACAAAAATCGCGATGCCGATCACCGCGCTGAGCATCCACCCGAGTTTCAAAATCCGCTTGGCGTACGCGAACGCTTTGGGTTCTTCCTCCGCGCCGATCGCGTGACCGATCATAATCGCGCCGCCGCTCGCCAAGCCGATGAACGGCACGAATGCAATCGTCTCGATCGCCATCGCGATATTCACCGCCGCCAGCGCTTGCGTCCCGATGTGACCGTAAATCGCGCTGTACGTCGAAATACCCAGCGACCACACGATTTCGTTGAGCGTCACCGGGAGCACCGCTTTGAGGATGTGCGCGAGAAATGCCGCGTCGAACGCGAACATTTCGCGCGGACGCGCCGCCGCGACCAAACCGCGCGCATACGTGATCGCGATCAGCAAGCCGCATTCCAGCCAGCGCACCAACGCCAGACCGATCGCGCTCCCTGGCGCGCCCAACTCCGGCAAACCGAACGCGCCAAAGATGAGCGCGTAATTGATCAGCGCGCCCAGCCCCAGCGCGAAAACGCTGATGCTGACCGGCAAGCGCACGTTCCCGGTACTGCGCAACGCAATCGAGTAACTCGTCGTGATCGCAATCGGAATGTAACTCCATCCGGCGATCCGCAGATACTCGCCGCCCAGCGCGATCACCGCGCGATCCCGCGAATAGATCGTCAGCGCGATTTCGGGAATGCCGAACGCAATCCAAGAAAAAACGCCCGCGCCGAGCAGACTCAAACCCAGACACACGCCCAGCACGCGGCGAATATTCTTAATGTCGCGCTTGCCCCAAAACTGCGCGATAAAAATCGCCGAGCCGCTTCCGACGCCGAACAACAACAACTGGAACAAAAAAAGAATCTGATTCGCCAGACCGACGGCGGCAACTGCCGTCTCGCCCAGTTGCCCGATCATCGTCACGGTGGCGAACCCGAGCAGCGAAAAAATCAGTTGTTGCAGCGCGATCGGAAACCAGAATTTGCCCAGCGTGGCGAAAAAAATCTTGTCGTCAAAAAATTCGCGCACGCTTATTCCTTGATGATTCCTTTCGCCCGCCCGATTTGCGCGCGCACCGCGCCGGGTCCCGTCCCGCCGACGGTTTCGCGCGCCGCGAGCGCACGCGCGAAATCGAAAACGTCTTTCAGCGCCGCGTCAAACTCCGGCGCGATCGTCTTGTACGCGTCGAGCGATAAATCCGCCAGCGCGATCCCGCGCGTCTCCGCCAGTTTCACCGCTTCGCCCACGCGACGATGCGCGTCGCGGAACGGGACGCCGCGCCGCACCAGGTAATCGGCAAGATCGGTCGCCAGCATCGCTGCGTCGAGCGCGGCGCGCATTTTATCGGCGTGGACGCGCAGCGTGCGAATCACGCCCGCCACAACCGGCAACAACGCGTCCAGCGTGTCCACCGCGTCGAACAACGGCTCTTTGTCTTCCTGCAAATCCTTGTTGTACGATGACGGCAATCCTTTCAACACGACGAGCAACGACATCAGATCGCCGATCAGACGCCCGGCTTTGCCGCGCGCCAATTCCATCGCGTCCGGGTTTTTCTTTTGCGGCATCAAACTCGATCCGGTCGCGTACGCGTCGTCCAGCGTGACGAATCCAAATTCGGCGGAGGAGTACAGCACCAGGTCTTCGCCCAAGCGCGAGAGATGCGCGCCGATCAACGCGGCGGCGAACAAAAACTCGGCGATGAAATCGCGATCGCTCACCGCATCAATGCTGTTGTCGCTGACGCGCGCAAACCCCAGTTCGCGCGCGAGAAAGTCGCGATCAATCCCCAGCGCGTTCCCCGCGAGCGCGCCCGCGCCGAGCGGCAAAACCGAAACGCGGGTGGCGCAATCGCGCAGGCGCGCGTGATCGCGTTCCAGCATCCAAAAGTACGCCATCAACCAATGCGAAAACAAAATCGGTTGCGCGCGTTGCAAATGCGTATAGCCGGGCATCAACACGTCAAGCTGTTGTTCGGATTTTTCCAGAATGGCGGATTGCAAATTGCGAATGGCAAATTGCAAATTGCGGATCGTGTCTAGAACGAAGAGGCGCGTGTCGGTGGCGACCTGATCGTTGCGACTGCGCCCGGTGTGCAACTTGCCCGCGACCGCGCCGACGAGTTCGCCCAGGCGGCGTTCGACGGCGGTGTGAATGTCTTCGTCACTGGGTTGCGCGGCAAAAGTGCCGGCGTCGAATTCCTGCTCGACGCGCGTCAAGCCGTCCACGAGCGCGTCGCGTTCCATTTCGCTAATCAGATGTGCGCGCGCGAGCGCGCGCGCGTACGCGCGACTGCCGCGAATGTCCGCGGCGTACAATCGCCAATCGAAACGCAACGACGCGTTGAGGTACGCAAAGCGATCGTCCATTTGTTTTGAAAACCGTCCGCCCCACATCGGTCCTCCTGAAACCAGGTTGCGCGCGATCCCCCCTTGTCAAAGTTGAAAATTGTGTTATACTTGCAAGCAAAGGAGGTGCTTATGGCACAATTAACCCGCCACGGACAACCCTGGTCGAAAAAAGAAATCGCGTTGCTCAAGGAGCATTATCGCAAAGGCACGCTGCATCGCCTCATCGCCGCCAAGTTGAACCGCACGCTCGTCGCCGTCGAATCCAAAGCGATGGAACTCGGGTTGTCAAGCCAGCGCAAGAAAAAATAGCGCGGCAAGACCTTCCAGGTTTTCAAAGACCCGGAAGGTCTTTTTTTGTAACTGCTCAGCCCATTGTCATGCTGAGCGAAGCGAAGCATCTCGCTAATCGCGAATTGCGAGACGCAAAGCGTTCGTCGCAAAAACCGCTCCTCAGAATGACAGCCTGAGCAGTTACCTTTTTTTTACAAGTGCGGCACGAAATCGGAGAGCACTGAACCGCCGATAAATTCGCGCAGGATCGAATCTTCCGGCACCAAACGCGCGTCGGCGGGCTTGAACCATTCCAGGAACGCGAGCAGGCGCCGCGCTTCGACGTACTCCGGCGTGCCGGGTTCGACCTGGCGCAGCAACGGTTCGGCGAGCGGCTTGAGCATCGCCAGTTCGTACACCAGCGCGGAATTGAACATCAGGTCGGCTTGTTCCTGGTACGGAAAAATGTTGCGGTCTTCGCCGCGGCGCACGCTTTCCCAGCGCGCGATCGTTTCTTCGGCGGTATAGCCGCGCGCGCGCGCGTCGCGGACGATGCGGCGCAGCAAGCGCGTGTCGCTCGTCGCCACGCGGCTCAGCCGATCCAATTTGAGTTGCGTGAGCGCGGAAATGTAAATGCGAAAGATCCGATCTGCCGGAACCTGGGTGACCAGGTTCGGGTTCAAGCCGTGAATTCCTTCGATCAGCAGAACGTGATTGGGCGTCAACTGCACAGTGACGCCTGGCTCGCGTTCGCCGGTCTGGAAATTGTAATGCGGTAACGTGACGCGTTCGCCGTTGATCAGCGCGACCAGTTGCTGATTGAACAATTCCAGATCGAGCGCGTGCAGATTCTCGTAATCGTACTGACCGTTCGCGTCGCGCGGCGTGTCTTCGCGCGCGAGGAAATAATCGTCCAAGCCGATTGGAAACGGGCGCACGCCGTTCGCCAAAAGTTGGATCGTCAGGCGGCGCGCGAACGTCGTTTTGCCGGACGAGGAAGGTCCCGCAATCGTCACCAGGCGCACGCGCTCGCGCCGCGCCGCAATCGTGGAGGCGATTTCGGCGATGCGTTGCGCGTGCAACGCTTCCGCCACCAGCACGATTTCGCGCGCGTGTCCATTCAGGATCGCCTGGTTCAGCGCGCCGGCGTCGGAGATGCCGAGCCGCGCCAGCCAATCGCCGTACTCGCGAAAGACGGACGTGATCTTGGGTGAATGGCGAATCGGTTCGAGCGCGAGCGGGCGGTGGCGGCGCGGAAACTGCAACACAAAGCCCGGCGGATAACTCTGTACGCGGAATTGTTTGAGATAGCCGGTCGAAGGGACCATCATCCGCCCGAGAAAATAATGTTTGATCCCGCGCAGGACATGGACGCGCGCCTCGGCGCGTTCCATTTGCGAGAGTAGCAGCACCTGCGCGTCGTCGTTATGCGCGCGCGCATTGTCCACTACCTCGCGCAGCGCCATCGTCTCGCGCGTGATCGGCACGTCTTCCGCGATCAGCACGCGCATCCGGTCTTCGATCTGCGCGAGTTCTTTTTCAGTAAAGGGCGCGCGTTCCAGCACGCGGCAAAACAGTCCGCCAAAGGTGAGCGAATGATCGACGGTGATGTGCGCCTGGAACAATTCGTGCGCGACGACTTCGAGCAACAAGGTGAGCGCGCGTTGGTACATTCGCATCCCGTCTTCCGTCGCCATCGAGATCGGTTCCACGTCCACGTCGGCGATCAGCGGCTCGCTCAATTCGGCGAGCCGCCCGTTGACGAGCGCGCCGACGATGGGCGCGGCTTGGGGGGTGGCGGCTTTTTTGACGAACGATTCCAGGCGCGTGCCGGCGGGCGCGCAAAAGACGCGTCCGTCGTGAAAGCGCACTTGGACGTCTTGACGATGTTCACATTCGCGAACGAGGTGATTGTTGTTTGCGGGCATAGGCACAGAAACCAGGTTTCTGCAGGAAACCTGGTTTCTTCCGTCCTCTCTGGTTCAACCGGCGCCGCTCATTGCGGCGTCTTGGGAACTCGAAAGCGGCACGACTTGCCGCCGAGATTCAGGCACTCGATTTCTTGAATATTAAAGTTCTTGTCGGTGAGCCACTTCATCGCTTCGGACAAAATGCCGACGGTGATGTGGCAGGTGGGCGTTTCGTGTTTGGGGCGATACTCGCACATACAGGCGGGATAGACCAGATAAAACGCTTCGGCATCTTCTTCCAAATACACCGGTTGATTGACGGTTTTATTCCCCGCCGCCGCCATTTGTTCCAGCAGCAATTTCATCTTGGCAGTCATCGGCACGGGCATCAGCCGGAGCGCGTGTCCCGCCAGTCCGAGGACGGCGGATTGTTCTTTCATTCCATAGTTGAAGATCGCGCGCCCCACGCGCAAGAGCATCGCGCGCGCGCCGCGCAGACCGTAGAAATCTTCCACCGCTTGCGTTGCCGCGCCGTACTCTGCCATCGTCACGCCCAGTTCCAAATTCTTGGGCGGATAATTGTCCATGTACTTGTCCAGTTTGGCGCCGCGCAAGACCGCGCGCATTCCATCCTTGCCCATCACTTCTTCGATGGCAAGAAAGAATAGGCGCAAGGCATCGTTGGGCATCTTTCGATCTTCTGGCATCGGTATCTCCTTTGCGAACTATCTCTTGCGCGCGGGCACCGGTTGTTCTTCCGCGACGTTCTCCAAGATTCCGTAGAGCAGTTCGAGCAAAATCGCCTTGACGCTTTCTTTTCGCGTCGCGATGCACGGCAAGACGCGCATTCCTTGATCCAAGCCGAGCGCGATGCGGAGGTCTTCGGGGGGCCACGCGTCTTCATCGTCCTGTTTGTTGGCGGCGATCACGAACGGGGTATTGCTGTACGTGCGAAACGTATCGAGAATGCGCCGCGCCTCGCGGAATGTTTCCGGGCGCGCGCTGTCAATCAGCACGACGAATCCCAGCATCCCTTCGGACAGAATCTCCCACATAAAATCGAACCGCTTTTGCCCCGGCGTGCCAAAGAGATACAAGGACAAATCTTTATCAATCGTGATCCGCCCGAAATCCATCGCGACGGTGGTTTGGTCTTTGACCGCGCGCGTGTTATCCGTGACGCGGCGTTCGGTACGCACGACCGGAATCTCGCTGACGCTCCCGATGAATGCAGTCTTGCCCGAATTGAACGGTCCGGTCACGACCATCTTGACAGTTTGCATAATGACTAGAATTACCTGACGAACGAGATATCATGCAACGCGCGCAGCGCGCGTCTAGATCTTGCGCAAGCGATCGATCACGCGCAACAAGACGCCGCGACCGACCGGCGGGGGCGCGGGCGGCGGCAACGGCACGGGCCCGCTCGCGCCGGGCGTGAGCGTGGAGGGCAACACATCCACCAAGCCCGCCGTCTGCAAGCCGTAGACGATGCGGCGAATTTGAAATTCATCCATCTTGAGAAAACTGGCGATCTGCCGGATCGTGTTGCGCGAGTTGATGAACGAAATCACTTTCCACTGTTCGACGCTGAGGTTGATGTTGCGAATGTTCACGTCGGGGCGTTCGGCGAATTTGAGCGGCACGTCGAGGTCGGGCAATTCATCGCGCAAGTGTTCCCACTCTTGCACGCGCCGACTGCCTTCGATGATCAAATGATCGAGACTGACCGCGACGGTGATCCGCTCTTCCGCCGGCAGAACGTTCGGATCGAAGCGAAAGGTGCCGGTATGCCAGGTGAAAAGGGTGTAGACCGATTCGAGGAGATAATTCTTGACGCCCTGGATGATGTCGGCTTGATTCAGCACATTGTTTTGAATCATCAACAAGCCGAGTTCTTTATCGGTGTCCACCTTGGAACGCGCGCGGATCGCTTTGGCTTGATCGGCGGTCAACTTGCCGACCTGCACCATAATATCGGTCAGGCGCGCGGTCTGACCATCCAGCGCGGTCTGAATCAGTTTGCCTTCTTTGAAGTACAACCGCGCCGCGACACTGCCGGCATCGCGGTGGATCGTCAACGCGCCGGTCTTGTGCGCCAAGTAGATGAGATTGAGCAGTTGGTTCAAGCCAACGTCTTTGAGGTTTCCTTTGAGCGCCATTTGATCAACCTGGAATTTTCAACCGAAATTATACCCTTAATCGCGTCGCAAGTCAATTGGCTCTTTGTCCTGCTGGGGCGCGAGCGTGCGTTCGCGCCACCACAAGACGCCGCCCGGCAAACTCGTCAGCACGACGATCAGGTGAAAGATCAACGACATCGAGAGCGCGGCTTCGTTGGACATCCCGACCAAGCCGAAGAAGAAAACCGCCGTCGCTTCTTTGGGTCCCAAGCCGTTGAACGAAATCGGAATCAACAGGACGAACGCGATGAGCGGGTTGAAGAGAAAAAAGTAAAAGATCGACGTGGTCTCGCCGAGCGCGCGCGCGATGGTGTACCACACGAGCGTCGTGATGACGACGATGCACGCGGAGAGCGCGACGTTGAGCGCGAGCGCGCGATAACTTTGCCGATACACTTGCAGCGCGTCGAACGCGCGCCGCGCCATCGGCTCGAGCGGACGCAAGCAGGGCAGCGCGAAGACGCCTTTGACGCGCTGGGAAAAGCGGCGGCTGAACAACAGCGCGGCGGCAAACACAAATAGCGTCGCCGCGACCACCGTTGCAATTTCGAGTTGTTCCAATTCCGAGCCGCGCGCCAGCGTGAGCGTTGCCAGGAGCGCCATCACCACCGCCGCGCCGAAGAACGCGACCATTCCCATCAAGCGATCCACCAGCACCGAAACCGCCGCGGCTTCCGCGCGCCCGCTCGCGCGCACCAGATCGTACGCGCGCACCACGTCGCCGCCGACGTTGCTGGGGAGCAGATTGCCGAAGAACAAGCCGACCAGATAGTACACGAGCAGACTGACGAACGGCGCGCGAATGCCTTGCGCGCGCACCAGGATTTCCCATTTGAGCGCGCTCAAACTGATCGCGCTAAAGTACAGCGCGAGCGCGAGCAACAACGCGATCCCGTTCGCGCGCGCGAGATGTTGCGCCATCGCGCTCAGATCGACGCGCGCAAAAAGAAACGCGATGATCGCCACCGTCACAGCGAGCTTGAGCAGGTTGAAGAGATGTGTTTTCATGGTCAGTGGGTGGTAGTCAGTGGGTAGTGGTCAGAAAACTGTCCACTGTCCACCGATCACTGATCACTATTCTCCACGCGCTTGGTCGTCCACGCGATATCCCAGACCACGTGCTTGTCGCCTTTGACATAGTAATCGTACGCGCCGAGCGCGCGCGCGAGGGCTTCCACCGCCGCAAGCGAAAAGAGCGTGACGAGCAAGCGCAATGCTTTAGCAACTTCGTCCGCCGCGATCCGCAACACGCGTCCGGTCTCCAGACTCGACACGCGGTAACCGTACTTGCGAACCAGGTGCAAATGTCCGGCATAGTTGCGGCGACGCTGCATAATAAATTCGCCGAGCGTTTCAGGTCCCATATTGTAGACGACCGCGTCGGGCGCGTAACGCACCTGCAGCCCGCGGCGAATGACCAACGCTTCGACAAACGCTTCGTCCATCGCGACATCGGGTGGCAAGCGGTCGAACACTTTGCGAAACGCGATCAATTCGCCCAAGCGCGGAATTTCCAAACAGAGTTGATGCTCCATCTGCAGACGCAAATGCGACATATAACCGACGACGTGCTCCGGCACGTTGACCGGAATTTTTTGCGCGCCCGTCATCCCGACCTTGGGGTCGTCGAACAATTTGACCAGATTCTCGATGCTGTCCGCGCGCGGCAACGTATCACCGCTTTCCAGGACGCAAATTTCTTCGCGCGCGTTTTGCAGAAACTGGTTGATCGCCGACGTTTTGCCTTCGCGCTGTTCCTGCACGATCAATTTAATGCGCGAATCGCGCGCGGCGTACGCGTGAATGATCGGCACGGTGCGATCACAACAACCGCTGGCGACGACGATGATCTCGGTGATTTCAACCTGCTTCAATTCTTGCGCGAGCATCGCCGCGAGCAACTTGCCGATGTTCGCCTCTTCGTTATGCGCGGTAATGCCCACACTGCAACGAATCGTCATTCAAACTCCCAGCCATTTTAGCGCGATTTCAAAAATCGCGGTAGATTCTTTCGTCAGAGTATAAACCGAAAAGAACAAGGGCGCAAACACGAGCGCAAGCGCCAACGCACGCGCGTTCGTCTCGCGCGTTAGCGCGCGCACGCCCAACCACGCGACAACGATCAGCGCGAGCAACGCGCCAAACGCGATCAGCGCGTTCGTTTCCATTCCCGCCGCGATGATCGGCGCGCGAATCGGACTGCCAGTACTCGCGACGAGCGGCTGCAACCACGCGGCAGCCACCGCGAGCGCGAACAAACCAAGCGAAATTGCGACCGCCGACCGCTGACCGCTGACTGCTATTTCGGTCGTCGGTCGTCGGTCGTCGGTCAATTGCGCGAACAACCACACCCAAAACAAACTATTCGCCGTTCCCAAGATCGCGTACACCCACCAATGCGCGTGATTCGTCCATCCGGCGTAGTACGGCGCGAGCGCGATGTACGTCGTCGCGACGAGCGCAAGCGTCACTAGATCGAACCGGCGTTTGGGCAAAAGCGCGGCGAGCAAGAACGGGAACAGCATCACGTAATAATAGCCCATCACTTTTTTCGATGTGAGAAAAAACGCGATGGCGATCAGCGCCGCAGTCAGATACACACTCCAGCCGCGCCGCGCGCCGATGAACGCGAGCAGCGTCGCGGCAAGCATCGTCACGATCGTCGTGTGGCGCAGAAAGAAAAAATCGCTCGTCAGCGCGTTCGGTTCCGCGCGCGTCAAACCCAAGAGCGCGACGAGCCAGGACGCGGTTTGCACCGGCACGTTCTCGACGTACGTCAAATTCATAAACACGAAATCGTCGGAGTGCAATAGAAACGGCAAACAAACGATAGTGACGACGAGACTGAAAAGAGTTAGGGCAAGAAGCAAGTTTGATAGTTTGATAGTTTGATAGTTTGGCGATTGGCTAGTTCGAGGCGATTTAACTATCCAACTATGCAACCATCCAACGATCCAACTCACAAACATCGGAATTGCAAACAGAATCGCGATTTGCTTGAACAGCACCGCCAGCGCGAGCGCAAGCGCGGGCAGAGCAACGTGGCGCGCGTCTTCGAACGATGCATAGGCAAGCAGAACGAAGACGAGCCACGCGCTTTCAAAATGCCCTTGCACCGCCGTATCGTAGAACGTGATCGGGTTGAAGAGCCACAACAGCGCCGCCGCGCGCGCGATCGTTTCGTCGTTCGCTTGGCGCGCGACGCTGCGGTATAACACAAGCGCGACGCCGATGTCCGCGAGAATCGCCGGCACGCGCGCCCAGGCGTAATCGGGCAAGGCGCGCGTCAGATCGCCGAGCAGCAGCGCGAGCGCGGCGGCGAACGCGTACAGCGGCGGATAGGCGTAGGGCCAGGTCTGCGCCGCGCGCGAACGCGCGTACAGATCGAACGGCGCGGCGTCGTCGAAAAAAGTGCGCGCGGCGTGAATGAACGTTTGCACGTCCCACGTTTGCGAAAAATACGGATGGAGCGTCAGGGTCGCGGAAACGATCGCGCCGGCATAGACCAGCGCGCTCGCAATGAAAAAGACCGCGCGGGAGGAACCCACCGCGCGGAGTGCGACATTCGATTGATCGTTTGGCGCGTGCGATGACATCACCGGCATTATAGCAGATTGTGGGGAAAACGCCCAAGTTCTGACCGCCGACAGCAGATCGGTTCACAACAGAACCGCAGTCAACGGTCAGCCGTCGGCGGTCAGCATTTTGGACCTAGTCCTGTCCGCCTCATTGTCCTTGAATCGTGTTGCCGTCCGTCTTGCCGTCGGTGGTGATGTTTTTGGCATTGTTGGCGAATCGGTTGTTGGTAATCTTGTTGAAGATCGCGCCGGACAAGCGAATTCCGGTGACCGCGTTGCCGTGAATGAAATTGCCGTCAATCAGGTTATCGCGCGTGGCGTACTTGTCCGGGCTGGGCGGCAGGAAAGCGAACTGTTTGGGTTCCCATTCGTCCCAGTACATATAGATTCCCACGCGACTGTTGGTGATCTCGTTGTTCGCGATCACACTGCCGCGACTATTCCAGGTGATGATGCCGTGATTTCGCATCTCGCGAATTGTGTTATCGCGAACTTCGGTGCCGTTCGTAAAGCCGAAATAGACCGCGTCGTACGATCCCGCCATTTCGTTACCGATGATCTTGTTCCCTTTGCAGAACGACAATTCGACTGCGTTGTACAGCGCGCCGATGATCTTGTTGTTTTGAATGACGTTGTTGTCGCCGCACCGCATGCCGTGCGCCTTGATGAAAATGCCGTTCGCGTTATCGCCCAGCACCTGGTTATCTTTGACGACGACATTGCTGGAGCCGTCCTGTAAAATAATTCCCGCCGCGTCGCACCCGCGCCCGACCGTGCCGCTGCCCCACCTGCAATAGCGCACGTTCTCGCGCGTCGTGTTGGCAGACACTTCGCTGTTCGACGTGTTGAGCAGGTTGATCCCCCACGCCGAATTTTTGGACGCCGTGTTGTTGCGAATGACGACGCTGTCGCTGTTGCGCACGTCAATGCCGATCGCTTCGCTCTCGGTCGTATTGTTTTCGATGCGCGCGCCGCGCACGTCGTCGAGCCGGATGCCGCCGCCGTCCGTCAATCCCAAGAAGATGCCAAAGCCGGTGTGATCGATCGTGTTCAAGTTGTCGGAAAAAACATTATCGTGAATGTAAACGTTTCTGCCGCTTGTGACGTTCACGCCGAATTTGTGATAGCGCGCTTTGCAATTTTTGATTTCGACGTTCGCAGGCGATTCGAGCAGCGGGAAGTTGAACTTGCGAACCGTGATCGCGGCGTAGACGTATTGTTTGTCTTTGACGATCTTGGTATTGCCTTCAATCGTGCGATTGTCGCAATCCAAGGTCACGTCGTGGCTCTGGATGATGATACAATCGCGCGTGCCGGGCGCGACGATGTCGTTCGTCAATTTGTAAACACCGGGCTGCCAAATTTCCGCGCACTGATTCACGCCGAAGGTTTGTAGCGGCGTCGGCGTCACGGTGGGCGTGGGTGTGATCGTGTGGGTCGGCGTCGTGGTGGGCGTGGTCGTGCGGGTTGCCGTCGCGTTGGGCATCGCCGTCTGCGCGCGTTCGGCGGTCGGCGTGCTGGCTGGATTCGCAGTCGTCGCGCGCGCCTGCGTCGGCGCGGGCGCAAGTGTCGGCGTCGGCGCGACCGTCGCTTCCGCGCACGCGGAGGCGTACAAAATCGCGCTGAGCGCGATCAGCAGAAAGATCAATCGTCGCATTTCGTTTGACTCTCACAAAAAGAATTTGGCAACCCTACCCTGGGCGCAGCGCTAACGCGATTTCGTCGGCTTTACGTCCGGCGGGCGCGATAAAATCTTCAACCGCCTCCAGTTCGTCGCGTAGGTTCGTCGGCGCGCTTTTTCAAATCCTGTCTGGGCGAAGGTTCTCCATATCCGTAGGCGCGCCGCAGTACTCCTCGAACGCAACGGCTCGCCGTCTTCAACCCCTCAAGTATACCATACAAAAATCAATCTCACAATTTGGGCTTGAGGTTCACGCGTCCACCGGCTTGCGCTGCTCCGTCTTCCCCACCGTCTCGCCGAGCAAGCGCGATTTTTGGTACGCCGCCCACACTGCTTTCGAAAACACCGTGCGCAACGATCCTTTTTCCATTTGATAGATCGCTTCCGCCGAGGTGCCGCCCGGCGACGTGACCATATTCCGCAATTCCGCCGGATGCTTGCCGGTTTTGTCCGCGTACGAAATCGATCCGCGCATCGTTTCGATCACGATCTCGCGCGCCACCTCGCGCGAAAAACCCAGATGCACCGCCGCGTCGATCAACGCTTCCAGCACGAGAAAGACATACGTCGGTCCCGTGCCGCTGACCGCCGTCGCCATATCGAGATATTTTTCGTCGTCCACCCAAACTTGTTTGCCGAGCGACTGGAAAATCGCGCGCGCGCTGTCGCGTTGCGCGTCGGTCACGCTCGGCGTCGTCGTCCACACCGTCAACCCCTCGCCGATTTGCGCGGGCGTGTTCGGCATCGCGCGAATGATCGCGTGGTGTGCAAGCCCCTCGCGCAACGTCGCCAGCCGCCCGCCCGCGATGATCGAGATGACGAGTTGCTCGGCGCGCAGCGCGCCTTTGAGTTCCGGCAAGACGCGCGCCAGCACTTGCGGTTTGATCGCCAAGACGATGATTTCACCCGCGCGCGCCGCCGCGCGATTATCGTTGGTCGCGCGAACGCGATGCCGCGCGGCAAGTTCGGCGCGGCGTTTCTCCGTCGGCTCGCTGACCGTGATCTTTTCCGGCGCGACGATCTGGCGATTGAGCAAGCCGCCGATCATCGCTTCTGCCATCACGCCGCCGCCGATAAATGAAATTGAATCGAGCATTGTTCTCCCAAACAAAAAAGCGGACTTTTCAGCCCGCGACTTTGCGATGCCTAAACAAACGAATCCTACTCTCTGTCGGGTTTGTTCTGTCCAATGAGATTGAGCATTGCTTCAATCTCGTGAATCAAGAATGGAAGATTGGGTTGCGTAAAACTCAGAGCTGGCGCAGGGACACGGTTGTGTTTGATGTCCGGAGGAATATGCTTGTGATGCGGATGCGTGCTTTTTAGCCCAGGATCGTCTGGATGCGGCTGTGCATCATACCAATAGAATTTTTTCGCTGCCGCGCCAAACTTCGTAGCCGTAATCGTCAATGAGCGCCGGTAAACGATGATACAGGATCCGTTGGCGCACGACCAGGCGGATATCCTGCGCGAAGTACAATTCGCCTGTGACGCGCGCCAACGTCGCGCCCAGCCGAATGAAACGTAGCGTGGAATGTCGAACGATCGGAAATCGTTCAGCAAGCGAATAGATCAGCCATTCATAATCGTTCGGGGTACGCAACGCGTTGGTCATACAGCCACTCGGACGAGTCCGGCTAACGACGGGGCATTGGGTTGAAGTTGTTGAACCAGATCGCGGTAGGCGGCTTGACGCGCCAACCAGGTTCGATAAACGCTTGCCCATTCACCGAAATCAAGCACCCAGTGATCGTCCTGCGGTTCTTCGCCGCTGACAAACGCCGCGTAGAATGTTTCCGAACGCACGCCGTATTTTCGTTCGAATGCAATGAGGTCTTGTTCTAACGCGTGAATATCAGATAGAATATCTTGGAGTGTCATCTTACCCTCCTGTGCGAATTATACCCGATCACTTGCGAAACTCCAACCCATACAGCGCGATCAGTCCCGCCGCCGCGGCGATTGTCAGCACCGCGTAATTCGTCAGCAGATTTCCTTGCGCGCAAATCGCCGCGGCAAGCCCGCACGCGCTCGCAACACCGTACAACGCCAGCACCGCGCCGCGCTGCGACCAGCCGCGCGCGACCAACCGATGCGACGTGTGATCGGTGCCCGGCGTCGTCAGCGGATTCACCCCGCGCCGCCAACGCGAAACGAACACGAGCGTCGTGTCGAAGATCGGCAGACCAAGCACGAGAAGCGGAATGAACCAGGTCGTGGTCACCGGCAAATTCACAAAACGCAGTTTGATGCCAACGGCGGCAAGCAAAAAGCCGATGAACAAAGTCCCCGCATCGCCCATAAAAATTCGCGCCGGATTGAAATTGTAAATCAAGAAACCGATTGCCGCGCCAAGCAGCGCCGCGCTCAGCGCGCCGACCAAGTATTGCCCGTTCAGCGCGGCGATCAATAAAAAGAACGCCGCCGCAATCGCCGCGACGCCGCCGGACAAGCCGTCCATATTGTCGAGCAGGTTCAGCGCGTTCGTGATGCCGACCACCCACAGCACCGTGATTGCCGCGTTCACCAACGGGATCGGGACAAGTTCGACCGAGACGCCGGCGATCACCAGGATCAGCGCGCCGCCGATCTGCCCGATCAATTTCAGCCCCGCCGATAATCCGACGCGATCATCCCACAAGCCGAGAAACGAAACCCAGGTCGCGCCGATCACGATGCCGATCATTTGCGGCACGTAAAATCGATCAGCGAACAAAACCAGCGCGACGATGAACGCGCCGTACATCGCGACGCCGCCCAAACGCGGAATCGGCGCGGTGTGAATTTTGCGCGCGCTCGGCTGATCGAGAAAACCCGCGCGCAATGCAATCTGACGCGCCAGCGGCACCGCGCCAATCGCAAAGACGAGCGCGGTGGCGAAGATCAAAATAAGCGTGGACATAGTTGGCGGATGGCAGATAGCAGATGGCAAATAGCGTATGGCACGTAATTTGTCATTCGCAATCTGCTAGTCGCAATTCGCGATACGCTATTTCCCCAGCGCGCTCACCCACGCCTGCAGCGCGGCTTTGTCCGCGTCCGGCGCCAGCGCGAGCGCGGCTTGCGCGGCTTGGCGCGCCGCGTCGAGTTGATTCGTCTTCTGCGCGTTGAGCGCGACCTGGATATTCTGCCACATCCCTTTTTCGTTTTCCGGCGCAAGCGCAACCGCGCTGACGAGCGCGCGCTGCGCGTCCTCCGGATGATTCGTCTGCAAACTCAACAGCGCGGCATTTTTCTGCGCGTCGTAATCGTTCGGCGCGAGACGCGCGAGGGCTTGATATTCCGGCAGCGCGAATTGCGGCTGACCGCGCGCCTTCCACGTTTGCGCGAGCGCGCGCCGCGCGGCAACGTCGTTCGGCGCGTTTTTGACCGCGTCGATCTGTTTCTGGAGATTTTGCAACTGATTGTAAAACTCTTGAAAGCGTTGATAGTCCGGCGTGCGTTGCGGCGAAAGCGTCGCCAGCAAGCGCGCCATCGCCGTAACCGCCGCGTCGATCTGTCCCGTCTCCGACAAAAAGTTGACGAGCGTGAGCCGCGCCATCAGATCGCCCGGCGCGATTTCGACGGCGCGTTCCAGTTCTTGCCGCGCCAGCTCGAACTGATTGCCGCGCCGATACAGCTCGGCGAGCGCGATGTGCGGGAAAAGCGCGTGCGGATTTTTCTGGATCGCCGCGCGGAACGCTTGCGCCGCGCGCGCGATCTGATCGGACGACGCCAGCACGCTCAGCGCGCCGGACGACGGCGTGCCGTCCGGTTCCGCCAACGGACCGGGATCGAGGGCAATCGTCTTGAGGTAATAATCGGCGGCGCGCGCCGGGTCGCCCTTGGTGCGATAATATTCGCCGAGCAAAAAGTACGTCTGCGCGTATTGATCGTCAATCGTCAGCGATTTTTCCAACGCCGCGCGCGCCTTTTCCGGATCGCCGCTTTGCGTGTAGGTTTGGCTCCACTCGTTGTACAGATACGCCGTGTACGGACTGAGGCGCACGGCGGCTTGATAGTACTCGGACGATTTGGCATAGCGCGCGTTTTTCTCGCTGGCGCTGCCGGGAAACCCGGCGACGATGCGATTCATCCGCGCGAGATTCGCGGTGTGATCGGTGTTGAGCGGATTGAGGCGCTGCGCGTGTTGCAAGATTTTTTCGCTCGTCGCCACGAACGCCGCGCGCCGCGCCGGGTCGGACGTGCCGCGGCTGGCTTCCAGGTTCGCGCGTCCCAAAAAGAGCGCGTAAAAATCCTGGGTCGGCTGCAACGCGAACGCGCGTTGATACGCTTCGATACTCTTGTCCCACGCGCCAGCCGCATCGTAATTGAGCCCGGCTTTGTAATGAATGTCGGCGGCGACGCTGGAGTAATTCGTCAGGTAGATCAGCGCCGGCAACGCAAACAACAAAATCGGCGCGACGATCCAGTTGAGCGGCGCACGCCACCACGCCGCCGGACGCGGCGTCACGTCCGACCACAAACCGAACGCGACCACGGCGACGAACAGGAAGAGCGCGAGGTAATACAAGCCCAGCAGATTGATCAGCGCGTTGGTCAGATCGCCGGATTGCGTCAGCCCGCGCGTTTGCAACAGCACGAACCACAGCCACGCCGTAAACGACAGGACGACGAACAACGCGATTTCGTATCCCAGGATTTCGCGCGAGACGCGCGGCGAATATTCTTCGCCCAAGCCGATAATTCCGGCGATCAACCAGGTCAGCCCGAACAAGAGCGCGACGCCGTACGACGCTTCGTTCCCCTTGGTCAAGAGCGCGGCAAAAACAAGGTCGAGCGAATTGGGCGTGCCGATCTGATTCGTGACGAACTCGAATGCGAGCGTCACGCCGATCAGCGTCGTGATCGCCGTCCACGCGATCACCGGCACCGGCGACGCTTCGACCGGCTTGGCGCGCGCGGTTTCCGCGCTATGACGACGCGCCCTGCGGCGCACTGTGGAATCTGCGCGGGGCGATGGCTGACTGTTGACTTTTTCCGGCGCGGGCGTCGCGACGAGTTTGTTCATTCCCAGGATCACTAACAGCGCAACGTAAAACCAAAAGTACGTGCGCGTCGAAACAATCGCGATCCCAAAGTGAATTTCGATAAAGTGCCCGATCAGCGCGGCGAGCAGCGCGCTCAACCAGAGCGCCCGCGGCGGATCGGCGGCGCGCGCGTCCGCGTCGTAATGCCGGAGCGCGTGCGCGCTCAAGTAGACGAACAAGCCGATGATCATTCCAAACGGCAACGCGACGCCGATATAGTGCCAGCCGCGCCACACGCCAAAAACGAGCGACGCGAGCAGACCACTCGCCAGCCACAGCGCGACGAACGCGTTGCGTTCGCCGGGCGAGCGCACAAACCCCAGCCACTTGAGCCCAAAGTAAAACACCGAAACGAACAACAAAATGTACGCGCCAAAACCCAGCAAGCCGGTCATCACGAGCGCGTCGAACGTTTCGTTGTGCGAACGATCCGGCGACGCGTTGCGCGCTTCCAGGCGTCCCAGTTCGGGCGGATAGAACGGATTGAACGCGACGTACATCGCTTCGGGTCCGTAACCGACGAGCGGGCGAATGACGTTGAACGGATCATCGCCGGTCGTCGGCGACCACAAAGGCGCGTGCGGCAGAAAGAGCGGCAGCGCGCCTTGCCAGATCAACTCGCGCACGCGCCCCGTGCCGCCTTCGGTTTCCAGGATGCGCCCTAGTCGTCCGACGTATGGCACCTGCTTGAGCGCATCGAATGGCGAGGCGGGCAAATTGAACACGGCGAGGAACGCGCTCGCGACCAGCGCTACGCCGATCGCGAGCAGCATCACCTGGCGCGCGCCGCGCGCCAGCGCGTACACGACGACGAACGCGAACAAGCCGCCCGCCAGACCCAGCCAGGGACCGCGACTCTGCGTGAAAAAGATCGCGACGAACAGAACGGCTAACAAAATCGTATACGTCCCGGCGAGCAGCGCATCGCGAAAATTCTTTTTGGCGATCAACGCGAACGCACACACAGATACGAGTCCACCCAACGCGAGCGCAGTGCCGGTGGTGAAATCTATCAGCCACGCCAACGTCAATGCCATCAGCGCGAGCGCGCCGCCGCCCAGCGGAAGCGCGCGCGCCGTCGCGTGACGCGTCGCGCGCGCGAGCGTCTCCAGCCAGCGCGCCAGCGCAAGCGGCAGCGCCATAATCAGGTACGCCGCGACGAAAATCGAATTGCCCATATTCGCGGCGATGCGCTCGACGGTGTCGCCGCCCCAGGGCAGCGGATCGAGTCGAAAGTGCTGGAGCAGTCCGTAGAACGCAATCGGAAAACTGACGACGAGGATCGTGTTGATCGCGCGATCCAGTTGCGCGCGCGTGCGTAACGCGCTCGCGGCGATCACCGAAATCGCGATGTACGAAAACGTAGAGTACGTGCCTTGCAAGCGCTGGTACGAGCCCCAGAGACTGACGCTGGGCACGACGGAGAAAATCGTCGCGATGCTGTAGGCGACGATGATGGCGAAGACCGGCAGCGCGAACGGATTGTCGCGCGGCAACGCGCGCAAGGCGCGGGCAAGCGACGCGCGCGACGCGCTTTCGCTTCCGGCGCGCCACGCGAGTTCCAGATGTTTGACGATCCACGCGCCGATCATCACGAGCGCGAGCGAGCGGATCAACATCGCCTTGTCCGGCTCGAAGACGCGGCTGGAATAGATGTTGAAAAAGAGTGGCGCGACAACGAGCGCGGCGAGCCATCCGGCTTCCAATAATTTGTCGCAGTAGACCGAGAGTCGAGTTGTCATCGCGGCGCATCATACCTTAACTAGGGACAAAAATCAAATCGAATCGTTTGCGTCCGCGCGCGACCTATGCTAAAATCCGGAAACGATGTCATCCAACATCCAGCCCAAACCTCCCATTTGCTCCTACGAAAATTCGCGCTGGCGCACCGAGTTTTGGCGCGGACGGGATTATGAAGATCGCGCGGAACAGATCGCGCTGGCGCGGCTGTTGCCGCCGCGCGGCGCGCGCCTGTGCGAAATCGGCGCGGGGTTTGGGCGCCTGGCGGATTTTTACACCGGCTATGCGCGTGTCATCCTGCTCGATTACGCGCACACGATGTTGCGCGACGCAGTCGCGCGCGGGCGCGGCGATCCGCGCTTTGTTTGCGTCGCCGCCGATCTGTACAATTTGCCGCTCGCCGACGACGCGCTCGACATCGCGCTGACGGTGCGCGTGCTACATCACGTCGCGGATATTCCGCGCGCGTTCGCGGAAATCGCGCGCGTCGTCCGTCCGCAGGGCACGTACCTTGCCGAGTTTGCGAACAAGCGGCATCTCAAAGCGATTTTGCGCTACGGCTTGACGCGCCGCGCGCCCAATCCGTTCGCGCGCGAACCGTATGAATTCGTCCAACTCAATTTCGACTTTCATCCGCGTTATATCGAAGAGAATTTGCGCGCGGTTGATTTCGTCATCAAAGACAAACGCGCGGTTTCGATGTTTCGCGTTGCGCGGTTAAAGCGGATCGTTCCCGCAAAAATTCTCGCCGCGCTCGATGGAATTCTCCAATCTCCAATCTCCAATCTCGATCTCTCGCCCAGCATTTTCTTGCGCGCCGAATCGCACAAGTCCGGCGCGCCGCGCCTCCACGAATCGCTGTGGCGTTGTCCCGTCTGCCATTCGACCGCCATCGTCGAAGCGCGCGACGCGCTCACCTGCCGCGCCTGCGCGCGCGTCTATCCGATTGTGGATGGCATAATTGATTTCAAATCGCAAATGTAGTATACTATCGCACAGAAAAGTATTCAGCGAGCAGTATTCAGACCGCCTCATCACTGAATACTGAATACTGAATATTGAACACTGATCCCACGCGGAGGTTCGCAATGAAACTATCGTGTATGCAAGACAATCTTGCCAAAGGTCTTTCGATTGTTAGCCGCGCCGTCGCGTCGCGTTCGACGTTGCCGGTGCTGGGAAACGTTTTGCTTGCGACGGAACAAGGTCGCCTGAAACTCGCTGCGACGAATCTGGAAATGGCGGTCACCTGCTGGATCGGCGCAAAGGTGGAAGAGGAGGGCGCGACGACTTTGCCGGCGCGCGTCCTCGGCGATTTCGTCAACTCGCTGCCGCCGGATCGCATCGAAATGGAACTGAACGTCAAGACGCAAACGACGCACTTGAAATGTGCGCGCTATGACGCGAACATCAAAGGGATCGACGCGCAAGAATTTCCAATCATCCCCACACTCGGCGACGGCAAACGCATCGCCATCGAGCCGGACGCGTTGCGCGAGATGATCGAGCAGACGACGTTTGCCGCGGCGACGGACGAATCGCGTCCGGTGTTGACCGGCGTGCTCGTCAAGTTCGAAAAGGACAAGGCGACGCTTGCGGCGGCGGACGGGTTCCGGCTGTCCGTGCGCCACACGACGTTGAGCGAGCCGGTGGAACAACCGATCAGCGCGATCATTCCGGCGAAAGCGTTGCAAGAAGTGGCGCGCGTGACCGGCGATCAGGAAGACCCGATTGTGATCGCCGTCACCGAAAACAAATCCCAAGTGTTGTTCAAATTGACGAACACGGAAATCGTTTCGCAGTTGATTGACGGACAGTTTCCGGATTTCACGCGGATCATTCCGACCTCGCATCAGACGCGCACGACCGTCACAACGTCCGAGTTGCAGAACGCGGTCAAGGCATCGTCCGTGTTTGCGCGCGAGGCGATGAACACGGTGCGCTTGCAAATCGCGCCCGCCAACGAAATGGGCGGCGGCAAAGTGACGATCACCGCGACGAGCGCAGAGTCCGGCGATAACGTCGGCGACATTGATGCGACGGTGGACGGCGAGCCGGTGGAGATCGCGTTCAACGCGCGCTATCTGGCGGAGGTGCTGAACATTTTGCGCGCGCCCCAAGTCGCGCTGGAAACGGCGAGCAGCGCGAGCCCCGGCGTCTTCCGCCTCGTCGGGCGCGATGATTTCGTCCACGTGATTATGCCGATGCACATTGGCAAATAAACCGAAACGGCTCACTTTTTGAATGGGAGTGAGCCGTTTCGATTTACGTGCTGTAGCATTTTTTCCATCATCTTCGCGTGTGGAAATATGTCCACCCGATCCTTCCGCGCTCAAATGCGTTGCGATTTCAGAAACACCGCAGATCATGTTGGTGGTGTGGCGGGCGTCGTCTCTTCGCGCGCGCCAATATAGTATTCCGCTACAAAAACCATCACAACCGCGAGGATTTTTTGGACACAGCTGAACACAGACAACCACAGATAAAAAAATCAGTGTTCTTCAGTGCGCCGCGAAAAACAAAACCCGTGCGCCCGCAAAATTCAATGCACGTTGGTCTCCCCGTTACAGAGACACGACCCCTTTTTCCACCTGCGCGAATTTCTCCAGCGTCGCGGGTTGATTGACCGTGATCGTCGCGCGCGTGCACGTAATATCGCCGTTCTTGCGAAAGACCTGGAGCGAACGGCTCACCGCTTCGGGAACGGTCGAAATGCGCGCCGCGAGATCCGCGTTGGGATACTCTTGGCGCTGAATCGGCTGCGCGCCGCGCGCGCTCAAATCGAGCAGGAGTTTGGCGGTCCGCGCGAGGACGGAACGAAAGGAAACGTCTTCGTACTGCGCCATCAAGTTTCGCATCCGCGCCGCAAGCACGCGCAACAACCCCAGCCCAATCGTCGGATCGCGTTGCAACAGCGCTTGGAAAGCGGCGGGCTGAATGTTCCACGTCACGCACGCTTGCACCGCGATCGCGGTCGTCAGATTCGCGCCGCCGTCCAGCACCGTCACTTCGTTGAACATGATGATCGGATCGAATTCGGCGACGATCGATTGTTGCCCTTGCGGTCCGAGTTTCAGCAGGTGGACGTGACCAGAGAGGAGGACGAACATTCCCGCCGCGCTTTCGCCTTCGCGATAGATGGTCGCGCCGGCGGAAAAGGCGCGCACTTGTCCGGCGTTGACAATCGCGACGCGATCCGCTTCCAGCAGGCGCTTGAAATGCTCGACGCGACCGAGCAGTTCGACGAGGTTGAAAGACGGCGGCTTCATTGCATCTCCGCGCTTTGGCGTCAGGCGGTTTTGACTTCGGACGGAGCGCGCGCCGATTTGGGCGCGGCGTTGCGCGAGAAGAAGAGCGCGAATTCAAAGAGCAAGATCATCGGGATCATCACCAGCGTCGGCGCGACGATCGGATCGGCAACCGGCGTGATCAATTGCGCGATGACGAAGATGATGAACCACGCGATTTTGCGCCGCTTGCGGAGGGCTTCGGGCGAGACGATGCCCAGTTTGATCAGGACGAAGATGACAATCGGCAATTCAAAACCCAAGCCGGTGGCGAGCATAAAATACGTGACGAAAGAGATGTACGGATCGGCGGCGGAAAAATATTCGATCGGGCTTTCGCCCGGCGTGCCGAACATTCCGGTCAACGGCTCGAACATATTCAAGAGCATCAAATAGCCAAAGACGTTGCCCAACAGAAACAAGACGACCATCGCGAGCGTGCCTGGGAAGAGAAAGCGTTTTTCGCTGGGGAGCAACGCCGGCTCGATGTAGCGCATCAATTGAAAGATCCACACCGGCGCGGCGAGGAAGATGCCGCCGTACAACGCGACGCGAAAGCGGATCATAAACCCGTCGAGCGGGCTGAATGCTTTGAGCGTCAAGCCCCCGGCGGGCGCGCGCAACAAATTCAGAATCGCGTCCGAAAAGGTGTACGCAAGCAGCGTCGTCACCAGAATCGCGATCAGCGCGATGATCAGGCGGCTGCGTAATTCGTCGAGGTGCTCCAGCACCCCCATTCGTTTTTCGTCTGGCATACCGATTTTACTTTGCGCAAACAGAAGGGATGCCACACCGCGGCATCCCCGGGATGACGCTCACATTCCAGCGCGCGTCTGGCTTCACGTTTGCGCCGCGCCACACGCGACGCAGAACTTGGCGCCAGCCGTCAGCGGTTTGCCGCACGATTTGCACGCCGGCGGGGCTTCCGTCTTGGCGGTATCCGTTTTGGCTTCTTCGCTAAAGCCCTGGGTCGCTTCTTTGATGCCGGTCTGAAATTCGCGAATCGTCTTGCCCAGCGCCTTGCCGATCTCCGGCAACTTGCTGGGACCAAAGATCAAGAGCGCGACGATCACGATGATCAACAGGTCTTGAGGTTGTAACCCGAACATTCATCACTCCTCAGGAATGCAATAGCGCGGATTGCGCGGCGTTCACGTTTGCGCCGCGCCGCATTCCGCGCAGAACTTGGCGTCGGCGGCGGCAAGCGGCTTGCCGCACGATTTACACGCGGACGGGGCTGGGGTCTTGGCGGCATCCGTTTTGACCTCGTCGCTAAAGCCCTGGGTCGCTTCTTTGATGCCGGTTTGAAATTCGCGGATCGTCTTGCCCATCGCCTTGCCGATCTCCGGCAACTTGCTGGGTCCAAAGAGCAAGAGCGCGACGACGAGAATAATAATCAAGTGGGTGGGTTGCAGTCCAAACATACGGTACTCCTTTCGGTCAAGCCGTCGGCGTCGAGTCAACCGACGCGCCGGATTGTATCACAGAATCGAGCGGCGCGCAAATTCACTGCCGTTTTTTTCGTAGGGCTTTGTCAAAGTCGAGCCCCCGTGTCATTTCGAGACGCTTCGCGCATACCGCCGCGCGCGCGCAGCGTGTTTGCAGTCAGAAACGCGCGCGCGTGTTCGTAGTGGGCGATTCATCGCCGCCCCTCTTGCGCTGAAGCGCATACTACGAACCTCAAGTTTCTGGGTAGCGGAGCGAGAAATCTCCGCGCGGGCAGCCGAGATTTCTCGTCGGCACCAATCGCCTCCTCGAAATGACAACGACAAAACCCTAGTTTCTTCGGCACCCCTGTTGACAAATCGGGGCAATTCGTGGTATCTTTACATTGCACAGTTTCCACAGGCACAATAATTTCTGCAAGGAGGGAGAAATGAACAAGCCGTGGCTCGCACATTACGCCCAAGGTGTTCGAGCGAACTTGGAGTACCCTGCGGTGCCGATGCATCACTTTTTGGAGCAATCGGTAACGCAGTACCCGGACCGCCCGGTCACGATTTTCGGCAACGGGAGCAAGCTGGACAAAAAATTGACGTTTCGCGAACTGAACGAGCACGTCAATCGGCTGGCGAACGCGCTCACCGCGATGGGCGTCAAGAAAGGCGATCGCGTCGCGCTCTATTTGCCGAACTGCCCCCAGTACGTGATCGGGTATTATGCGACGTTGAAATTAGGCGCGATCGTCGCACCGAACAACCCCCTGTACGTCGCCCGCGAACTTGAATTTCAGGTGAACGATTCCGGCGCGGAAACGATCATCTGCCTCTCGCGCTTTTACCCCAACGTGCAAAAAATCCGCGCCAACACCAAACTCAAGAACGTCATCGTCGCCAACATCAAAGAGTATTTTTCGCCGATCCTCAAATTGCTCTTCACGCTGGCAAAGGAGAAAAAGGAAGGGCATCACGTGACGCTCGACCCCGGCGATCACTGGTTCCCCGATGTGCTGGCGAGCGCGCCGGCGACCACGCCCAAAGTCCAGGTGCGCCCTGAAGACACCGCCGTCTTGCTCTACACCGGCGGCACGACCGGTGTCCCCAAAGCCGCCGAGATCACGCACAGGAACATCGTCGCGAACACCCTGCAGTGCAAAGAGTGGGTGCCGGGAATGCGCGAGGGACAAGAAGTGACTCTCACCGCGCTTCCTCTGTATCACTCGTACGCGATGACAACGTGTATGAATTTTGCGATCCTGATGGGCGGCGCGATGGTCTTGATTCCCAACCCGCGCGAACTCGTCAGCGTCCTCAAAGCGATCGATCTGCACAAGCCCACGCTCTTCCCCGGCGTGCCGACGATGTACAACGCGATCAACAATCGCACCGACTTGGCGAAATACGATCTCAAATCCATCAAAGTCTGCATCAGCGGCGCGGCGGGCTTGCCGGTCGAAGTGCAAAAGAAATTCCAAGACCTCACCGGCGCGAGTTTGGTCGAAGGGTACGGCTTGAGCGAGTCCAGCCCGGTGTTGGTTGCCAATCCCGTATCCAAGGACAATCGCATCGGCACGATTGGCATCCCGTGGCCCGACACGGAAGTGAAAATTATGGACGTGGACACCGGCGTCAAAGAAATGTCAGTCGGCGAAGTGGGTGAACTGGTGGCGCGCGGTCCGCAAGTGATGAAGGGCTATTGGAATCGCCCGGACGAAACGGCGAAGACCTTGCGCGACGGGTGGCTCTACACCGGCGACATCGCGAAGATGGATCCGGACGGCTATTTTGCGATCGTCGATCGCAAAAAAGATATGATCATCGTCGGCGGGTTCAACGTCTATCCGCGCGATGTGGAAGAAGTGCTGTACCAACATCCCAAGGTGTTGGAAGCCGTCGTCGCCGGAATTCCCGATCCCAAGAGCGGCGAGCGCGTCAAGGCGTACATCGTGCTGAAACCCGGTCAGACCGCCACGGTGGACGAAATCATGGCGTACTGTAAAGAAAATTTGACCGGCTACAAGCGTCCGCACGACATCGAATTCCGCGATTCGTTGCCCAAGACGATGATCGGCAAGATTCTGCGGCGCGAGTTGGTCGAAGAAGAAAAGAAGAAAATGGGCCGATGATGAAATGCGTAGGGGCGGGGTAACCCCGCCCCTACACGCGTCATCCGCTCACGATTTCGATCACATCCCCCACGCGCACTTCCCCGCCGACGATCACGCGCACGAACATCCCGCGCTGTCCTTGCATTTGCGCGCGCAACCCCGGACGAATGTCCTCGATCATTTTGCACGGATCGCACGCTTGCGTGATTTCGAACGCCGCGCCGCCCGCGCGCAAGCGCGTCCCCGGCGCGAGCGTTTTCAATTCGATGCCGCGCGTCGTGATGTTCTCGCGCACTTGTCCTGCTTGCAAGCCAAACGCGTTCAGCGTCTCCTCGTCCATCAAAAGCACTTGCCGCTTGCCGCCGGGCTTGTTGTGAATGTCGCCTTCCAATCCCAGGTCGGCAATCGCACGCGCGACTTGCGGGTGTTCCATCGGCGCGCGGTGCGCGGTGGCGATGTGCAGACTTGCGATAGTGCCTTTTGTATTTGACATTGCAGAAACCTCCCCTCAAGATTGACAAGGAGACACAGTAGATCACAATTTTGTCATGCTGAGCGAAGCGAAGCATCTCGCTAATTGCAAATTGCGGGACGCAAAGCGTTCGGCGCAAAAAGCGCGCCTCAGAATGACAATCTGTGATGTACTGAGACACGGAGACATGGAGAACCGCTCCTTGTCTCCTTGTCTCCGTGTCTCCATTTCGCCTTGTCTCATTTTGTTCCGACGTACACCGCCATCGAGCCGAGCGCCCAACGACGAAAGTACGCGCCACGAAGTCACGAAAACCAACTGCGCGCATCAACTCGATCACTTGCTCCGGCGCGAGGAAATCGCGCACCGATTGCGGCAGGTACCGATACGCGTCGGGATTGCCGCTGAGCCACCCGCCGATGTGCGGCATCACGTGATCGAAATACAGTCCGAAAATATTTTTCCAGATCGGCGCGCGCGGCGAAGTGATTTCCAAACTGACCGCACGTCCACCGGGTTTGAGCACGCGGTACATTTCCGCGAACGCGGCGCGCACGTCGGTCACATTCCGCAGCACAAAGCCGTTGACCGCGCAATCGAAGGTGTCATCGAGCAGCGGCAAGCCCAGCATATCGCCTGCCGCAAACGCGACGCGCGCGGCATACTTGGTTTGCCCCAGCCGCATCATCTCCAACGCGAAATCAGTCCCGACGACGCGGCAGGTCGGCTCAACTTCGCGCAGCGCGGCGGCAAAATCGCCCGTGCCGGTCGCAAGATCGAGCGCGAGACCCGCACGCGGCGGTTGCGCCAATCGCGCGGCGGCGCGGCGACATCGTTGATGCTGTCCGAGCGTCATCACCGCGTTCATCAAATCGTAGCGCGGCGCGATGCGGTCGAACATTGAGCGGACGTAGGCGGCTTTGTCGGTCATAGCGATTGACGATTGAGAGGGAGACAGGGAGAGAGGGCGAGGGGGAGAAACTTTCTCCCTCTCGCCCGCGCTCCCCCTCTCCCACTCATTTTACGAAAAGGTAGGGGCAGAGAATCCGTTCCAAGTAATCCACGACAAAGTACAAAACGAGACCCAGGACGCTCATCGCGACGACACCGGCGTACATTTCTGGAAACGCGATGCGCTGGAAGGTGTCCACGATGACGTAATAGCCCAAGCCCGCGTTCGTCGCGAACGATTCGGTGAAAAACAAAACAGCAATCGCGGTGCCGATGCTGACGCGGATCGCGGTGAGCACGGCGGGCAACGTCGCGGGCAGATAGACGAAACGCAAGAGCGCGCGCCGCCCCGCGCCAAGAGATTCGACTGAATAGAGCAGTTCCGGACGCAGCGCGGCGCTCGCGTCGCGGACGACGACGAGGACTTGGAAAAACAAAATCAAAAAGATGATCGCGATTTTCGACGCGTCGCCGATGCCGAGAAACAAAATCACAATCGGCAGCAAAACGATTTTGGGGATCGGGTACGTCAGGTAAATCAGCGGCGCGAAAAAGCGATTGACGCGCGGGTATTGCCCCAGCACCAAGCCCGCAGGTGTCGCGAGCGCGACCGACAGCGCGATACTCGCGACGACGCGCCACGCGCTGACGACGAAATGCCAACCCAATCCGCGCGGCAGTTGCGCGACGAACGCGACGAGCACATCGGTCGGCGCGGGCAGAATCTCGCGGTTCAGAATCAGCGCGGCGATTTCCCACGCGATAAAGAGCGCGAGCGCGGCGAGGAGGATGTCACGGTTACGCATGTCAGTCGTCAGTAGACAGTATCAATCGAATGGATGGAACCAAACAGGTTGCGGTTGATGTCTGGGCTTGAGGAGTTTCGCCAACCGTCGTGGGCGCGCCAGGTGCCAATGATATTCCCCATTACGCAATCGGCAATCCACAATCTCAACCGTGCCGATCAATACACCTGTCGCAAATTTCTCTCGTTCGGCTTTCGCATCAAACCGCGCGCGTTTTTTGCTCGCGTAAATGTAGACACGCTCGCGAATCTTTGTTGGAATACTGCGATATTCAATCTTTTTCGTGCCGCGCAAGATTTGTTCTGCATAGGGCTGACGTACACTCAGCGCTCGAACAACCTTCTTCAAGTTCATTCACTCCTCACGCATCGCGTTTCAACATTTCCCGCAGCATTCGTGCTTTTTCCGCAAACGCCGCTTCATCGCGATACGCCGCGCGTCCCGCGCCCGCATTCTCCACAACGCGCAGCGGCGAGCGATGCGGCGGCGCGTCCAGCACCAAGATTTTTCGTCCCAGAAAAACGGCTTCCTCGATGTTGTGCGTGACGAAGATCGTCGTCATCCCCGTTTCGTTTTGCAGATCGAGCGTGAGTTGCTCCAGGTCTTCGCGCGTCGGCGCGTCGAGCGCGCTGAATGGCTCGTCCATCAACAACACATCGGGCTCCAGCACAAGCGTGCGCGCAATCGCGACTCGCTGCCGCTGTCCACCCGAAATTTGCGCGGGGTATTTGTCGCGCAGCGCGGCAAGCCCAAAGCGCTCCAACCAAAATTCGACCGCTGACCGCTGACCGCTGACCGCTGACGACTCGCGTCGGTCGTCCTGCCCGTAAAACTCCCGAATCCGTAAACCCAGCTTCACATTCTCGCGCACTGTCGCCCAGGGGAGCAACCCGTAATCTTGCAACACAAGCCCCGTCTTGCCGCGATTTTGTTTGCGCGGCACGCTCTCGCCATTCACGGTGATCGTTCCCGCGCTCGCCGCACGCACGCCGACGATCAGGTGCAGCAGCGTAGACTTGCCGCAACCCGACGCGCCGATCACCGACCAAAACTCGCCGCGCGCGACGCGCCAATCGAACGCATCGAATAGCGGCGCAGGTTGGTTGGGATAGGTGAAGGTGAGGTCGCGAATTTCAATCATTCTTCAGTGGTCAGTGGTCGGTGAGTAGTGGTCAGTTTCTGTCCACTGACCACTACCCACTGTCCACTATTTGAAATTCGCGTCCACCGCCGACTCGTACGTCACGGGCGCGGTAATCAACTTGCGATCCAATGCCCATTTCACAACATCGTCCCATTGCGCTTGCGTTGGAACGCTGGGATTGGGGAAGGGCGGGAATTGGTACTTGTCTTTCAATTGCTCGGGCACACGTCCCTTTTCGATCAAGACGTTGCGGAATTGATCGGGCTTGCTACGAATGTCGCTAATCGCTTGATCGTACGCGGCGAGGAACTTTTTCACGTCGCCCGCGCGCTTGGCCAGAATGTCGGTGCGAAACGTGATGACGCTCATCGAGTACTCAGGATATTTTGTATCGTCCACGAGGACGCGCGCGCCGCCCAAGATCGCGAGCGACGCGAATGGATCGGGCAGCGTTGCGGCGGCAACCTGGTTTTGCTGGACGAGTTGCAAGCGCGTCGGAATTGCAGGCACGCTCGTCGTCTTGATGTCGGCGGGTGCGAGTCCTTCGCGTTCCAACATCCGCTGCGTGATGTACTCGATCACCGAATTTTGCGAGATCGCGATTTCCTTGCCCTTCAAATCTTGCGCCGATTTGATCGCGCTCTCTTTGGGTGTGACGATCCAAAAGTTCGGCGACTTGGGCGCGGGCGACATCGCGATGCGGACGACTTTGAGTTTGGGCGATTTCGCGTTGAACAACACGGTCGCGACGAGATCGCTCACTTGCCCGTCAATTTGCTCGGTGAGCATCATTTGATCGCGCTCTGCCGCGCTCGATGCAGGCACGAGTTCGATGTTCAGTCCTTGCTTCAGAAAATAACCTTGTTGCTCCGCGATGTAAAACGGCACGACATCCGTAATCGGCAGCACACCGATTCGCATCAGCACGGGCGGCGGCAACGTTGGCGTCGCAGGCGTGGCGCACGCGGCGAGCAGCGCGATCGCAAATGTGTAGATGATTAGTTTACGAGCAGACATCTTTCCTCCCAATTTTCGATTTTTGATTGCCGATTTTCGATTCGTCCAAATCGAAAATCGAAAATTCAAAATCAGAAATACATTCCAAGCAGTGCGCTCACAAACACGATGACGCTAATATATCCGTTCACGTTGAAGAACGCAAGATTCAGGCGCGAGAGATCATTCGGCTTGACGATGGCGTTTTCGTACGCGAGCAGCAGCGCGACGATCACGAGTCCGATCCAGAACGCGATCCCCAGTTGCGCGACGACGCCGACGACGGCGAGCGCGATTACCGTGAGCGCGTGACAGACGCGCGCAAGCGTCAGCGCGGTCGCGATGCCAAAGCGCGCCGGCACCGATTGCAAACCCTCGCGGCGATCCACCTCAACATCCTGGCACGCGTAGATCAAATCGAATCCCGCGATCCAAACGGTGACGGCGAACCACAGCAACAGCGCGAGCGGATCGAAGGACGCGCGCACGGCGATCCAGCCGCCTACCGCCGCGATGCCGTCGGTGAAGCCGAGAACCCAATGGCACAGCCACGTAAAGCGCTTGGTGTAGTGATAGCCGATGAGAAAAATCAGCGCGAGCGGCGAGAGCGCAAAGCAGAGCCAGTTCAATTGCCACGCGGCAAACTCGAACAGCGCGAACGCGACAATCGAAATGGCAATCACCGCGCGCGCGGAAATCGTTCCGCGCGGCAGCGGACGATGCATCGTGCGCGGATTGCGCGCGTCCAGTTCGCGGTCAATCAAGCGATTGAGCGACATCGCGAGTGTGCGCGCGGACGCCATCGCCACCGTGATCCAGATGAACTGCTCCAGCGTCGGCAGACCGCGCGCGGCAAGCACCATTCCCAGGTACGCGAACGGCAGCGCGAAGATCGTGTGTTCGAAGCGGATGTTGTCGAGTAAAATTCTAAACATGCCAAATGTGCCAAAAAGCCAAACGTGCCAAAGATGCCAAACGTGCCAAGAATTTTTTTGGCAAATTTGGCTTGTTTGGCTCATTTGGCAAATTTGCTTCGGGTTGTGTTCGTGATGATCGTGTTGAGAATTTTGATCAACTCATTGATTTCTTGAAGCAACGAATCAACTTCTTTGTCAAAAAGTAGCTCGGACTCGCGAATATTTCTCAGCCAGAATCGTGTTTCTTGCGCTTCTTTGAGCGCGATCTTTAATTTGTGCAGAAAATCATCAGTGGATTCTGCGGCGTCCGCTTCTTCGGTATTCGCGCCAACTGACGTGCCTGATCGTAATACCTGCCTGCCAATCTCGTACCCTGCTACATCGCGCGGCAATCGTCGAACCAGTTTAGTTACTCGTACACCAAACTTGAACGTGCGCTCACACAGATCGGGTCCCTTGGTTGAATGCAATCGCCTCATCTCGCCTCCTTTGGCGTATTTGTTTTTGGCACCTTTGGCACGTTTGGCTTATTTGGCACATTTCATTGCAAGCCGTATTCCTTCCAGCGCGAATCAACCAGCGCGCGAATGTCACTACTCATCTCGATCTCCTGGGGCCATTTCTGATGCGGACCTGGGTCGCGCTCGGTTTTGCGCGTCGCGTCGATCCCCAGCTTGCCGCCGAAATTCTTTTCGAGTGACGCGTGATCGAGATCGTCGGTGGGACCGGAAACGATCTGCACGTCGCGGAGCGGATCGTAATTCGCGAGCACCTCGAACGCGACTTGGGACAAGTTATGTACGTTCACGTCTTCGTCCACGACGACGATCGTTTTCGTCAGCATCATCAAGCCCATCCCCCACAAACCGTACATCACTTTGCGCGGTTGACCTGGGTAGCGTTTCTTGATGCTCACGATGACGAGATTGTGAAACGCGCCTTCGGGCGGCATATTGATGTCAACGACTTCGCTCTGGAACATTTTGATTAGCGGCAAAAACAATCGCTCGGTCGCCTTGCCCATCCACGCGTCTTCCATCGGCGGCTTGCCGACAATCGTCGTTGGATAAATCGCGTCGCGGCGATGCGTGATCGCGGTGACGTGCATCACGGGATAGTAATCCGCGTTCGAATAATAGCCCGTATGATCGCCAAACGGTCCTTCGAGTTTTTGTTCGCGCGGATCAACATAGCCCTCGATGACGATTTCCGCGTCGGCGGGCACTTCAATCGGTTGCGAAACGCATTTCACCAAGTCAACCGATTTGCCGCGCAGCCAGCCTGCGAGCATCATCTCGTCAATGTCGGGCGGCAGCGGCGCAGAGCCAGCCCAGATGATCGCGGGATCGCCGCCGAGTGCAACCGCGACGGGAATTTTTGGCGAAGCCGCGCCGACGTCTTGCGCGACGCGCTGATGTTCCGCGCCGCCCTTGTGCCTCTGCCAGTGCATTCCAAGCGTTTGCTCATCGAAAACTTGGAGGCGGTACATTCCGACGTTGCGCTTGCCCGTTTTCGGATCGCGGCTGAACACCGACGGCAGCGTGATGTAGCGGCCGCCGTCGTGTTGCCAGCATTTCAAAATCGGCAGCGCGTTCAGGTTGGGCGGGTCCATCACGATTTCTTGGCACGCGCCGCGCGTGACATAGCGCGGTTCGGTGTGGCGCAAGCCGTTCAGCATTTCCAAACCGCGTTGCGCTTTTTCGAGCAGACCGCGCGGCATATCCATCGAAATGAACTCGGACAATTTCGTGTTGAGATCGTCCAGCTGGTCCACGCCGAGCGCCCACGCCATTCGTTCTTCCGTGCCGAACAAGCCGATGACGACGGGCAGCGTTTGCTCACGCACGTTTTCAAAGAGGAGTGCGACGTTTTGATTCGTTGTCCCTTTCATCACGCGGTCGGCGATTTCAGTGATTTCCAAATCCTGACTGACGGGCGCGGTGATGCGTACGAGTCGTTTATTTTTTTCGAGGCGCGCGATAAATTCGCGCAGGTCGCGGTAAGCCATCTTTTCCTCCAAGTTCAGCAAGCGGAGCGCATCATAGCATCAAACGGGGTGATTGGCAAGCGAAAAAGATGCGCTCTGCTTTTCGCAGAGCGCATTCAGCCACAATCAAACCGCGCGTATTTACGCTGCCATCACAAGCGAGCGCGTGGTGATGACATCGTTTGGATCGAGTTGCCGTACTTGGTCTGGCGTCAATGTCAGCAGCGCGCGTGTCGTTCCATCTGGATTGACGAACTCGACTTCGTAGGCAAGGTGCGGACGCGTGTAGATTTCGACAATCGTGCCGAGGTCGCCTGTCAACACTTGGTCTTGCGGGAAATTGGTTGTGGTAATGATCGTGTCGAGTAACGTCAGCGGTTTCATTTGCCTCGCGCTAATCTTCGGGCGGATGCCAACCCGCCGAAATCCAGTTGCGGCGTACAGTCACCGCAACCAGGTTGTTCAAATTGAGTGCGACAACCGTCGCGCGCCCGCAAGCCGTTAGCCCGACAATCAGTTCGCCATTCTCGCTCCAAGCGAAATGTCGTTGCCACGCTTGGCTGCGCGGGTTGAACAATCGAACCATCCGTCCCGTTGATGGATCGCGCCCGTGGGTCTGATCGCTTTTGAAAAGATTGCAAGAGTGACAAGCGAGCCAGAGGTTTGCTTCGTCGTCCGATCCGCCTTGGGATTGGGGCACGATGTGTTCGATCTCCAGCGACCACGGCACGTACTCTTGGCGGGCGAGACAATAGCCGCAGCGATTGCGCGCCTGCGCGCGCACGCGTTCGCGCAGAGCAACAGCAATCGGCGTCATGATTCGAGCGGCTGGCGTAATCCTCGGCGCACTGCTTCTGCCAACGCTTCGGATTGTCGAATCCAGAGTTGATTGTAGGTTTGCATCAAGGCAAGCAGTTCGCGGCGTCCCTTTTCACTGAGCGTTCCTTCGCGCTGTTTGCTCAACAATTCGGTCAAGCGCCGACCCTGGCTTGGTTTCAGTTGCGCCTGACACAATGCGAGAATTTGACGCTCAGAAAGTGTTGCGATTGGCTTTTCCAACACGGGCGGAGACATTGGATTCAAGACGAGCGCGAGCGCATCGGCAAGTGTCTCGGAAAGATCGCGGCGGGTCAGCGTTGCCCAACGTTTGGCGTGTTCATACAGTTCGCTTGGCAGTGTGACGGTCACTTGGGTATGCATAGTCCATCCACCTCTACGGTGATTATAGCATGGCGGGGAATTGTGTGCAACTGCCTGCTCATTTCGCCGATTGAGAAAAGTAACGAGCCAATTCAATCAGCACAGGTACAAGTTTCGCGGCGACATCAACAACCCGCTGAATCCACATCCAGACAACTTCCCTGCGATCCCCTTTGTCTCGTTCTCTTGACCTTCCGCGTTTTTGGTTCATACGGCTTTCACTTGAATTGGCCAATCCTTTTTTGTTCTTGGTGCTGCGTCTAATGGTCGTATCGGCGTTCAATTGTTTTGCTGCCGCACGGATGAGAAAACGTTTTGCGTCGGATTGCGAACACTCCAGCTGGGCAGCCAAAGCCGCAAGTTTGCGCCGTTCGGCTTCGCCACAGGGGGAAGTGAATCGCTCGAATTTCGCCATAAATGATACTCCCCTTAGAATCACGATTCGATTCCAAGGGGAGTATAAATGGTTGCGCTTGACTTTGCAATGAAAAAACGTGTCACGTTTTTTGACGCTTATTTTTCCTCCGCCATTCCCTAACTGTCGTGTTCCATAACATCGTACTCATTTTTTTGATCTCGTTAACTTGGTGGAGTCCCACGACATCGTACACACTTTGCGACGGCGATGCGAACGGCGAAACTCGGGGCGTAATGGGCACACCGGTTCCGCGATTTCATAGCGAAAGGTCTTGAGCCATCGCAAGGGTTGTTGTGCTGAACGCTGAT